>NZ_QTMG01000005.1:0-151376 GCF_003635435.1 Parabacteroides sp. AF21-43
CTGTGAAGTAAATTTAGGCATAGTCACAGCAACATTTGGCTACATCATATAATGTATTTAGTGTATCCAAATCAGATATACTGCGTTGGCGATGTTAGTATATATTACTTGGCAAAGTCAGTACTACTGCGTTTGCCGACTAATAAATGACCGATTGCCATACACTTCCGTTAAAATAAATAAAAAAGGAAAAAGAGCTTACGTATCCCTTGCCCCAGAGTTGTCTCATATATAAAACACCGACAAATTTGTATTAACAATAAAGCTATACGTACATGAAAATAACAATCGTATCGTTCGTAATGACAGCTGCTTTCGGTTTAATCGCCTGTGATAACACGAAGCATAACACATTGACCGAACAAGAGAAAGCGGAAGGTTGGGAACTTCTATTCGATGGGGAAACCTTGGATGGCTGGCGGGATTATAACGGAACCGCCTTGACCGGACCTTGGGAAGTTGTAAACGGAACCATCCAAGCGGACGGGCAAGGTAGCGATGCCAGCGGATACATCGTCACCGACAAGGCTTATGAGAATTTTGAGCTTTCGTGGGACTGGAAAATCTCGAAAGGAGGAAATAGCGGTTTATTATATCATGTGGTAGAACGTCCTCAATTCCCGGTTCCCTACGTTACCGGCCCCGAGTATCAATTGATTGATGATATCAATTTCGCGGAGCCATTGGAAGATTGGCAACGTTGCGGAGTGGATTACGCGATGTATTTACCGGACTTCAACACGATAAAAGTACATCCGGCCGGCGAATGGAACAACTCTAAGATTATTTTTGACAACGGACATGTCACCTACTTTATGAACGGGCACAAAACCGTAGAGTTCGATGCATGGTCTGATGATTGGTTCTCCCGTAAGAACAGCGGTAAATGGGCGAACGCTCCTGAATACGGATTAGCGCATAAAGGCTTGATTTGTTTGCAAGACCACGGTTATCCCGCATGGTTCCGTAATATCAAGATCAAGGAACTTCCCCGCAAGACACGAGAGGCTCGTTTATTCAACGGCGAGGACATTACGAACTGGGATAAATACGGCACAGAATTATGGTATGTAAAAGATGGTTTATTAATATGCGAAAGTGGCCCGGATAAACAATACGGCTATCTAGCCACCCGGGAATATTACGACGATTTTGACCTTTCCGTGGAATTTAAACAGGAAGCGGATGGTAATTCTGGCGTATTTATTCGTTCCTTTGTAGAAGAAAAAGATGTAAAGGTAAACGGCTGGCAAGTGGAAGTCGCCCCCAAAGGCTTTGACACGGGCGGTATCTACGAATCCTACGGACGAGGATGGTTGATACAGATCCCGGACGAGAAGGAGAACATCCTAAAACAAGGAGAGTGGAACACGATGCGTATCCGGGTACAAGGAGATAATGTACAGACTTGGCTCAACGGAGAGGAGATGGTAAACATCCGGGATGAAAAGATCGGAGCCGGTCAAGGGCGCATCGCATTACAAATACATGATGGTGGCGGCATCAAGGTTCTTTGGCGCAACCTTCATTTACAAACATTATAGAATTATCGTTTTCTTAAAATTTAATAGTTATGAAAAACATTTCGAGAAGAAGTTTCCTCAAGACCGGAGCCGTAGCGGCAGCCGGACTAACGATCGTTCCGGGTTCCGTGCTCGGTAAATCCTTTGGCTATACAGCTCCTAGTGACAAACTGAATATCGCGGGTATCGGTGTCGGCGGTATGGGACGTCGTAACCTCGCCAACATGAACACGGAGAATATCGTAGCTTTATGCGATGTAGATTGGCACTATGCGGACAAGACCTTCAAGGACTATCCGAAGGCTAAACGCTTTAAAGACTGGCGTGTCATGTTCGATGAGATGGGTAAGTCCATCGACGCGATTATGGTAGCCACCCCAGACCATACACATGCCGGCGTGACCGCCCACGCAATCACGCTAGGCAAGCATTGCTATACGCAAAAACCGCTTACCCACTCCGTTTACGAATCGCGTTTGCTTACCAAACTGGCGAAGAAATATAAGGTAGCCACCCAAATGGGTAACCAAGGTAACTCATTCGACTGGTGCCGGCAGATCGCGGAGTGGATACAGTCTGGCGTAATCGGCGATGTATATGAGGTACATTGTTGGACAGACCGCCCCATCTGGCCCCAAGGCTTGATGAAGCCGAACGATACCCCGAAGTGCCCGAAGACACTGGATTGGGATTTATGGATCGGCCCGGCTCAAAAGCGGCCTTATAATCCGGTCTATACCCCTTGGAACTGGCGTGGATGGTGGGACTTCGGAACCGGGGCCTTGGGCGATATGGCTTGCCATATCATGGACCCGTTGTATTGGGCACTCGACTTAAAATATCCGACCAGCGTAATCGGCAGCTCGACTTTGAGTAATCTGTACTCCCCTCCTCACGCACAGATCGTAACGTATACATTCCCCGCACGTCCGCCCAAAGGAAATGTCAAGATGCCGGAAGTAAAAGTCTATTGGTACGATGGTGGCTTGATGCCTCCCCGTCCGGAAGAATTGAAAGACGGGCAGATGATGGGCGACGAGAACGGCGGTATCATCTTCATCGGAACGAAAGGAAAGATCATGACAGGCTGTTACGGAATGAACCCGACCTTATTACCGGTTTCCGACATGGAACATTTCAACCAGCCCAAACCGACGATCCCGAGAGTGAAAGGTGGCAATGGAGACATATGGTCTACCAACGCCCATGAGCAAGACTGGATCCGTGCATGTAAGGAATCCCCGGAAAATCGTACGGAAGCCTCATCCAACTTCCAGTTCTCCGGTCCGTTCAACGAGATGGTCGTGATGGGAGTCTTGGCCGTTCGCCTCTCCGGACTGCAAGGTTTGCATCGTGAGTTGCAATGGGATGGAGAGAATATGCGGTTTACGAACATCTCCCCGAACGATAAGATCAAGATCGTCACGGTGGATGATTTCAAGGTAATTGACGGAGATCCGCGTTTCGACCGTCGCTTCGCCGAGTTTAACGCCGCAGAGATGGCCAACGAATGGATCAAGCATACGTATAACAACGGTTTCTCTCTGCCGGATATGCCAAGATAAACCTTTTAATAACAACCGAATATGATAAGACATATCTATAAAATAATGATAGCGATCGTTTGCTGCCTATTGGCTATTCCAACCGAAGCGCAAACGAAGGCCGAGAAGAACGGATGGCGTCTAGGGATGCAATCCTATAGTTTCCACCTGTTCCCTTTGACGGAAGCTCTCGATAAGACACAAGAACTGGGATTGAAATACATCGAGATTTATCCCGGCCATAAGCTCGGTGGTAAATGGGGAGATAAAGTATTCGATTTTAACCTCGATGCACAAACTCAGAAAGAGATCAAGGAGCTTGCGGCATCCAAAGGTATCAAGATCGTAGGAACCGGGGTGTATGTAGCCGAAAAGTCGTCCGATTGGGAAAAGATGTTCAAATTCGCGAAAGCGATGGACCTAGAGTTCATTACTTGCGAACCGGCTTTAAGCGATTGGGACCTGGTAGAAAAATTGTCCAAGCAATACAACATTAAGATCTCCGTCCATAATCACCCGCAGCCTTCCGAGTATTGGAAACCGGAGAACTTGTTGAAAGCCATTTCCGGACGCAGCCACTTGCTAGGTTCTTGTTCAGATGTGGGGCATTGGCGTCGGGAGGGGCTAAACCAGATTGATTGCTTAAAGCAACTCAAAGGTCGAATCATCTCTTTGCATTTCAAGGATATCGCCCCGAAAAAAGCAGGAGAGAATGAGCAGCACGACGTGATCTGGGGCACAGGCATCCTAGATGTAAAGGAAATGTTGAAAGAACTCAAATCCCAGAATTTCAAGGGAGTATTCTCTATCGAGTATGAATACAACTGGGAAAACTCAGTACCGGATATTAAAGAATGTATCCAATATTTCAATAAAACCGCAAACGAAATCTTATAATAGGGTCAGCATTAATTGACAGGCAGTAAGCGTATAGGCCCAAGGAATGTTCTCCTTGCCTATACGCTCCACCTTTCTAATAATACACGGGAATAAAATGGCATCTGACAACAAAATAATCGAATTGATCAAACAAGGAGATATAGCCGCCTTTAATACCCTGTTCAAGTCTGTTTATCTCCAACTTTATATACATTGCCGAAAATTTATCCCCGACCCGGAAGACGCAAAAGACATCTTACAAAACGTCTTCCTCCGCTTCTGGGAAAAGCGTGAGAACATCGATATTCACACGTCTTTAAACGCTTATTTATACAGGGCTATACAGAACGAATGCCTCAATTACCTTCGTTCTACCGGAACTCCCTATCTGATTAGCCATAATTAATAAATTTAAGATTAATAATAAGATCTAACAATGTTACGTTTTTATCCGTATTACACTAAAAATCATCCATTTCTCATAAGCAAGACTGTTTTTAAGATTAATAATTCAATGATTTATTATTTGATTACTATAGTATCTTTCAGTATTTGATAGCGAATGCCCGTATTCGTCTTTATCACATTGAGAATCTCCGATAAATCTTCGTTGTTACGGAAACTTCCGCTAAACCTTAATTTTTTTATCCCTTGATTTTCATAACGAAACACAACGTTATAGTTCCTTTCCAACAACTTTGTTATATCTTGCAGATACATCATTTCAAAAGACAAGAAACCTCCTCTCCATTGAGCGAATAGTTTCTTATCGTAAGGCACTACTTCTATCTTATTTCTACTTTTATCATAAACCGCCACTTGGTTAGGCTCAAGTAAGACCTCTTGTTTAGTCAACGTAGGTTGTACGGCGACCTTGCCATTGAACAAGGTTGTGGTTAGTTGCGAGTCTTCCATATAAGCGGAAACATTAAAGGCCGTACCAATCGCTTTCACATCGATACCGTTTGCCTTTACAACAAATGGTAAGTCTTTATTCTTTGCGACTTCAAAATAAGCTTCTCCATCCAAATAAATGCTACGATTGGAATGGCCGTAGTTCTCCGCATATTCTAGAGTTGTACAAGAGTTAAGCCAAACCTTCGTACCATCCGGTAATTGCAAATAGCTCTTCTCTCCTTTGCTCGTTACTAATTTATAATTTCCAACTGTCGATAAGTTCTCTTGATTCGTAAGATACAACGTTGATAGTGAAATACCTATGCCCAAAACCACGGCAGCGGCATATTTCATGTATTGAAGGAATAGCCCTCTTGTTTTCATTTTGGAAATAGTTTTTTTCTCTATGGATGAAAACAAACGCTCCCACTCCCTATCAACATCTACTTCGTCTTTGAGACTTTCCGCAATTATATTTTTTATATATTCTTTCATTGTTTTTTCTCGATTCTATATGTATGACACTTCAAAACGATGTGCTACTTACAAGATTGATAGATTTTTGTATTATATTTTTTCAAGAAACCAGATAGTCTTTCAATCTACTTTTCAAAATCTTAAGGGCTCTATATATCTGTGTTTCCACTGTACGGACGGAGATAGCCAATTTATCTGCGATCTCTTGGTTCTTGAGTCCATTTATACGACTCAATTTAAAAATGGATTTACATTGATCTGGTAATTCCTCTATCGTATTTTCCGTGATTCGTTCTATTTCAAAAATACTAAGTATCGAATAAGGATCATTATCTTCCACAGCCTCTTGTTTATCCATCTCTGATATTTCATATCGGGGAATGTCAATGGTTCCGGTAGAACTAATTACAGAACCCTGAAAAAATCATTATTTTTAGGTTTGTGCTTAACCTTTTTCCAGCCGTACACAGTAGCGGCATCAGCACAAATTATATCCTTAAATATCACAAAAGGAACTATCACTGAAGTTTTTAAGGCGATTGAAGACCAAAGTGAATATAAATTCTTTTATAATGACAATCAAATCAATTTGAATAAACGGGTTGATGTCAATATCCATGAAGAATCCATAGAACAAGTATTAAACAATGTCTTTAGAGGTACGGATATTACGTATAAGATCGTCAAGAATCACGTAGTACTTACCAACAAGACCATGAAAGATACGGAGTTGCCATCCACCAACCAAAATCGCAAACGGCTAACCGGACAAGTAGTAGGACAAGATGGGGAGCCTCTGATCGGAGTAAACGTTGTAGTGAAAGGTACGACAATCGGATCTATGACCGATATGGACGGAAACTACATTCTAGAGAATGTTCCCTCCAACGCTACCGTTGAATTCTCGTACATCGGCTATCTCCAACAAAGTATCAACATAGGCAATAAAAGTAACCTCAACGTCACTTTAGCGGAAGACACTCAAAAGTTGGATGAGGTAGTAGTTGTTGGTTACGGTTCCTTCAAGAAAAGAGATTTAACCGGAGCTGTTTCTCAAGTAAAAGGAGATGAGATCTCGAACCTACCGCTTCGCAGCGCTGCCGACGCCTTGCAAGGAAAAGCAGCCGGTGTAACCATAACATCTAGTTCCGGTAGCCCAGGTTCACTCGGTAATGTCCGTATCCGTGGTGTCGGTACTATCAATAATAATGATCCGTTGTATGTAGTAGATGGTCTACCTCAAGGTGATATCGGTTGGTTAAATGCCCGTGATATCGAGAGCATAGAGGTATTGAAAGACGCTTCCGCACAAGCGATCTATGGTGCCCGTGCTGCCAACGGTGTGATCCTAGTGTCCACAAAGCGAGGAGCTTCCGGCGAGAGTTACCGAAGCAACATCGAGTTTGATATGAACATTGGTTTCCAAGATGTAGTGAAAACGTATGACATGCTAGACGCCGAAGGTTTCATGGAATATAAGAACCGGGCTTACGCCGCATCCGGGAAAGCCTTGATCGATGATTTCGCCACATCAGAGAAGCGAGAGCAGATCCTTACTTTCCTAGGGAAAAACGGAGGACGATCCGGTACGGATTGGTGGAAAGAGAGTACCCGTAAACCCAAGGAAGCTATCAGTCAGAATTACAACCTAGCTTTCTCTGGAGGTATGAAGAAACTCAGATACCGTGCTAGCTTTGGCTATATGGATCAACAAGGAATCTTGAAAGGTTCCGACTATGAACGCCTCTCCGGTCGATTGAACGTAGACTCTGAGGTAACCAAGTGGTTGAACCTCTCCGCAAATGTGAACGTCACGTACGAATCCAGGCGCAACCTAGATGAGAATAACTCTTACACAGCAACCGTGTTCAGTACCCTTGCGGCAGACCCAATCACTCCGGTATATCGCGACAACCTAGTGGATATCCCAGATTTCTTGCAAAACCGGATTATGGGTGGTTATGAGCCGACCAATCCTTGGTCTCGCTATACAGGCGTGATTTACTCAAACAAACCGAACACGGTTGGACAGGTAGACCGCTCCGCATTAAATCAATGGCACGGGATCGCCACGAAAAGTAATATCTCCGGCGAAGTCAAGTTGTTACCCTTCTTAACCTTCAAATCCAGTATCGCTCTTGACTTAGTCCGTAACCAAAGCGACTCTTTCCGTCCTTCTTACTATCTGGATGGAGATGAGTACTCCACTTATGCGGGCGCCAGTCGGAGCGTAGCGAATAAAGATTACTGGGTATTCGACAATTACCTAACTTACAATCAAAAATTCGACAAACATGCGGTAACAGCCATGGTCGGTACCTCCGCGGAGAAAGAACGCTACGAAGAGATCTACGCCTATAAAGAAGGACAGGTCAACAACAACCCGAACCAGCAGATCATCAACGCCGGTACCATGAATCCCGCCGCATCAGGCTACTACGCCACAAGTACGCTGAATTCTTATTTCGGTCGTGTATTTTATTCCTTTGACAACCGTTATATGATCACAGCCAATATCCGTTGGGATGGATCCTCTAAATTTGCGGATGGTAATCGCTGGGGTTGCTTCCCCTCCGTATCCGCCGGTTGGAATTTCTCGGAAGAGAGCTTCATGAATAACCTTGAGTGGCTGTCACAAGGTAAGTTAAGAGCAGCTTGGGGTGAGATCGGTAACCAGACTATCTCCTCCGGAGCCTATATGAATACATTCGGAAATGGTAGCTACTACCTCTTCGGTAATCCGTATCAGACGAACTTGTATGCCGGACGTACGCAGGTGGGTAATCCGGATCTGAAATGGGAGACTACTCGCCAACTGGACTTCGGATTGGATTTGGCCTTTTTCCAAGGTTCCTTGAGAGCAACCTTCGACTACTTTGACCGTCAGACAAGTGATATGTTGGTGCAAGTACCCGTGCCCAGTTCACTAGGATTCCCCAACACGCCGTGGATGAATGCCGGTAGCGTAAGCAATAAAGGTTTTGAAGTAACGCTAGGATACGACGGTAAGATCGGGAACGACTTCCAATATCATATCAACGGAAACGTATCCACCTATAAAAATAAGGTAAAAAGCCTAGGCAGTGGAGCGAATATTCCGGGTAAAGGCATCCATCTAGGATACTTCTCCTATACGATGACAGAGCCAGGACAACCGATCGGTTATTTCTACGGATATAAAACCGATGGTGTCTTCCAGACCCAAGAAGAGATCGACAACTACAAGAACAACGGTCAAATGGTAATGCCAAACGCAAAGCCGGGCGACTTAAAGTTCCAAGATTTAAACAAAGATGGTAAACTAGACGACGAAGACCGCACGATGACAGGAAATCCTCATCCAGACTTCACCTTTGGTTTGACCTTAGGCGCAGAATGGAAAGGATTCGACATTTCCGCCTTCTTCCAAGGATCAGTCGGCAACGACATCTTAAACATATTGAAATATGACATCTATTCAGGTACCGGTTGGTACAATGCTCCGAAAGATATATTAACAACCTACTGGAACGGACCAGGTAGTACAAACGAGAACTTCGCAATCGATGCGGATAGCCGCATGAACTTGGAAATGTCCGATTGGTATGTGGAAAACGGTTCTTATGTTCGTTTGAAGAACCTGACAATCGGTTATACGCTTCCGTCCGAATGGACTAAGAAGATCACGATCAACAACCTTCGTTTCTTTGTTGCCGCACAGAACTTATTCACGATCACCGGTTATTCCGGACTAGATCCTGAGATCGGAGAGATCAATAACTCGCCTCTTTACAAAGGCTGTGATATGGGATTCTATCCGCAACCGCGTACATTCATGTTCGGTCTTAGTTTGAAATTATAATCTTAAAATGAATTATTATGAAATCTATAGTTAACATAGGGAAATTACTTGTATCGATCGCATGCGTCGGTGCCCTTACGACAAGCTGTAACAGCGACTTTCTAGACCGCCCGCCATTGGGAACATTGGATGAGGTAACTTATCTGAGTACCAAGGATGCCGGCTACAAACTTTTGGTCAATTGCTATCAGCCCTTACAGGATAGCTGGAACTATCAGGACATGAAATTTGTCTTGGGAGATCAATTGAGCGACGACTGCTCCAAAGGCGGCTCTGATGCAGGAGACCGCGTTCGTATCACGGAAATCGCCCGCGGAACACCAATGGCGACTAATCAAGTCTTGTCCGACCTTTGGACTCATCGCTACCAAACAGCGATCTCAGCCTGCAACGTATTCCTATCGCTAATCACACCTGAATCAGAATTGATCGATGATGCCGGAGGCTTGGTCAGCACAGAAACCAAACAGCGATGGATCGCAGAGGCTCAATTCATGCGTGCGTTCTATTACTACGACCTAGCTACAATCTTCCAGAATATTCCACTACTTGACAAGCCCCTGGAAGTCGTCGACAAAAGTACGATCACGAAATCCAGCAAGGAGGAGGTCATGAACTTTATCCTGAAAGACCTGAACACCGCAATTGCCGAACCTAATCTACCTAATGCAAAAAGCCTTCCAACCAGCGAGATTGGACGAATCACCAAAGAGGCCGCCATGGCTTTCCGTGCTAGGGTATTGATGTTCTACGGCAACTACGGAGAGGCTCTGAAAGACCTGAAGGCAGTTGTCGAATCCGGAAGCTATGAATTAGTAGATGACTACGAGAAGCTATTCAATAACGCCACAGAGGGCTATATGTCAAAAGAGTCCGTCTTCATCACCCTGCGCTCTTACATTCCTAGCTACACTAGCGGTAGCGTTTGTCCACAAATGAATGTCGGTCGCGGTATTGCCGGCGGATGGGGCGGCGAGTGTCCGACGAAGGATTTGGTAGACGAATATGAGGTAGGCGATCCACGCTTGGTACACACGGTATTGTCATCCGGCGATATATTCGTCAAGAACGATGGTTCCGAAGAGGTACACGACTATTCCGGCTACGACAATTTCCCACAGCAACACAGCCGCAAGCAGTATCCAGACTTCTCCAGACGGCCACTAAACGATTTATTGAACACGGATTGGACCCACTATCACATCCGCTATGCCGATGTATTGCTGATGTACGCTGAATGCCTGATCGAGACGGGTGGCGACAAACAACTGGCGGCGGACCTGATCAACCAAGTACGTTACCGTGCCTTCGTGACAACCTCCTTGACAGATAGCTACGCAAAATACCGTAAGTTCAATCTCAAGGAGAGCGATCGAGTGACCGAGGATACTTTCAACGCTAAGTATAAAGTGAAAGCTTCCGATGATCTGCGTGCCGCCGTTCGCCACGAACGCCGTATCGAACTTGCAGGCGAGGGATTACGCTTCTACGACTTAATTCGCTGGGGCACCTTCGTATCTACGATGCAGAAATTCGGCAAGACTGATGAGGGCAAGTATTCCGGTGCCGGGACACTCGTCACCGATAAGACATACCCCTACCCGATTCCACAAAGCGAGATCGACTATGTAGGAGGCGCATTAACACAGAACGATAATTATTAATCTTCAATTTTTATAACTGTAGCCCCCCGCAGATAGTCCTTCTTGTTGTCTGCGGGGGTTTCTATTCACGAAATACCTTAGAAATCCATGAAACGAATCTTATTTCTCCTAACCATCGCCCTCCTAAATTTGGGAAGTGGCCTATGCAAGACACGACAATCGTTAAGAATCATGAGCTACAACATCCGCATCGGGATCGGTATGGACCAACAGACCAATTTGAAGCGAATCGCTGAAGTGATCAACAAGATCCAGCCGGACTATGTCGGGCTACAAGAGGTGGACAGTGTATGCGAACGCTCTGGATGGATCAACCAATATGCAGAATTGGCACGGTTGACCGGCATGTATCCAATCTTCGCACCCGCCACAGAACGTTCTAAGGGATTATACGGAATCGCCGCACTCTCCCGCAAGAAACCTCGCAGCTACCAATACATACCCCTGCCGGGAAAGGAAGAGCCACGTACCTTCCTTTGTCTCGAATATCCGAACTATACCTTGTGTAACACACATTTCTCGCTCGACCCAGACTCTCGCCTGGCCTCTATACGACTCATCAATGAGACGATGAAAAGCGAAAACAAACCAATCCTGATCACCGGAGACTTCAACATGGAGCCAGACTCTAAGGAATTCAAGGCGATGAAACAAACGTGGAGGCTCTTATCCGACCCTACGTTAGAGACCTACCCCTCGGATCATCCCCGTTTGCGTTTAGATTATATCTTCGGCGACCTAAAGCATGAATTTAGGATTATCAACGACCAAGTGATCGATATCCAGTCGTCCGATCACCTGCCGATCTATATAGACGTGCTATTTTAAGCTTTCTCCCCCGGACATCCTCAGAATCCCGAACAATGCGAATCTAGAAATTCTTAATGTTGTCCGGGATTTTCATGCAATAAGAATACTTCCAATTGGTTTTAAGCAAAATATTTCCTAGTTTTGCGCAATAATATACAGAATTAAAATAAACTGGGATATGAAGAATATAATCATTATAGCTAGTTTACTCCTCGGGATGCCGCTTATGGCACAAACCAAGGTGGTAAAAAAGAACGCCGTAAAAGCCAATAATTTCGGAATCACCTACTCGTTACCCAAGACCTCGCTAGTCGTTGATGCAGAAGTGACGAAAGTAACTTGCAAAGCCGGGCCTTACTATCAATATGCAGAGAAGTATCTAGGCGTAAAGGATGCAGTCACGGAAGACAAGGTTTATTTCGATCTCGGAAAAATCAGTCTGATCAACCGGGGATTACCCGATGCGGATAATACCTATATCGTAGAATTCAAGCAAGGTACGGTCGCCCCTTACGCTTATCTTACCGAAGATGGATTATTATGCTCGATAAACGCAGAATATACGCCTGTTGAATCCGAGCTAGATGCTGTAAAGAAAAATAAAGGTCCTCAGCAAAAAGTGACAGACGCTTCCGTTTTCTCGGAGGAATTACTAATGGCAGGCTCCACCGCCAAACAAGCGGAGGTGGCCGCTAAACAAATTTACCGTATCCGGGAAAGCCGTTTGAACATCTTGACCGGCGAGGCGGATAATTTACCCCCCGATGGTGAAGCCATGAAACTGGTGATCCAGCAATTGGAGGAGCAAGAAAAAGCATTAACAAACCTATTCACCGGAATCTTGACCAAAGAAACCGAGCATTATGAGGTAAGCATTATCCCTCACGACAACCTAGACAAAGAAGTATTGTTCCGTTTCTCCAAGCAGCTAGGTATCGTAGACGCTGACGATTTGGGCGGTACCCCTGTCTATATGAACTTGAAAGCGACAGAAAGAGCTCCGATCCTTGATGCCAAGGAAGCCGAGAAGAAAGACAAATCATTGAAAGGAATCGTCTACAATGTTCCGGGAAAAGCCAGCATAGAAATACTAATGAACAAAAAAACACTCTACAAAGGAGAGGCCCAAATCACTCAATTCGGAACACGGGAAGGATTAGCCCCTGTTATGTTTGAGGATAAGAAAGCCCCTGTCAAGGTTCTTTTCTATCCGGAAACCGGCGCCATAAAGCAAATTATTCAATAAGTATAAACTAATATTATCTAAAACACATGTTACAAGGACAACCTAAAGGTCTCTATGCCCTAGCACTCGCGAACACGGGCGAACGCTTCGGTTATTACACGATGCTTGCGATTTTCACATTATTCTTGCAAGCGAAATTCGGCTATACGGCCGCTGAGACATCAACGATTTTCGCTAGCTTCTTAGCGTTCGTGTATTTTATGCCATTGATTGGCGGTATGATGGCCGATAAGTTCGGTTATGGAAAGATGGTTACCTCGGGTATCATCATCATGTTTGTCGGTTATCTTTTATTAGCCATCCCAACAGATGCCGCCTCGGGAAAAATCATGATGTTCGGCTCGCTAGCGCTAATCGCTTGCGGTACCGGATTATTTAAAGGTAACTTACAAGTGATGGTAGGTAATCTTTATGATGCCCCGGAATATAGAAGTAAACGTGACCAAGCCTTTAGTTTGTTTTATATGGCGATCAATATCGGTGCCATGTACGCACCTACGGCTGCCACTAAAATGACAGACTGGATGTTGGGTAAGTATAACCTTTTCTACGAGTCACAAATTCCGGCACTCGCTCACCAATTCTTAAACGGAACCATCTCCGCAGAGAACAAAGAGGCACTCGCCGCTCTGCAAAGCGCACAAGGTTTCACCGGCGATATGGCTACGTTCTGTTCCACGTATATCGAGAAGTTGTCCGAGGCATACAACTATGGATTCGGCGTAGCTTGTATCTCATTGATCATATCGATGGCTATCTATATGGGATTCCGCTCTACCTTTAAGCATGCGGATGTCAATACCAAACAAGCACAGGCTTCCCACGCTCCGCAAGAGGAATTGTCACCTGCCGAGACGAAACAACGTATCACCGCCTTGCTGCTGGTATTCGCCGTGGTATTGTTCTTCTGGATGGCTTTCCATCAAAATGGTCTGACAATGACGTTCTTTGCTCGCGACTATACGGCCAACCAAGTGACCGGACTGGATCGTATCGGCTTTGATGTGATTAACTTAACATTATTGGTTATCGCCGTGTATGGAGGATTCGCTATCGCACAATCCACAACGAGCAAAGGCAAAACGATCGCCGGCATCGTGACCGTGGCCGCATTAGCCGCTCTAGGTATCAAATATATGGCTATGCCGGAAACCGTAACGATCCTTCCGCAGACCTTCCAGCAATTTAACCCGTTCTTCGTGGTTGTATTGACTCCGGTATCATTGGCGCTCTTTGGTTACCTGGCTAATAAGAAGAAAGAGCCGTCCGCTCCTCGTAAGATCGGATTGGGTATGATGATCGCCGCTTGCGGTTTCTTGATCTTAGCGATCGGTTCTATGGGCTTGCCTACACCGGACGCTTTAGCGGCAGATAGCAAATTGCAGGTATTGGTTTCTCCGAACTGGTTGATCTCGACTTATCTGGTATTGACCTTCGCCGAATTATTGCTTTCTCCGATGGGTATCTCTTTCGTATCCAAAGTGGCTCCTCCTAAATACAAAGGTATGATGATGGGTGGGTGGTTCGTGGCTACGGCTATCGGTAACTATCTGGTCGCTATCATCGGCTATTTGTGGGGAGGCATGCAGTTATGGATGGTATGGAGCGTGTTGATCGTTCTTTGTTTACTGTCCGCGTTGTTCATGTTCTCTATCATGAAGAAACTGGATAAAGTGGCTTGACAATTGAAAATTAGAGGATGAGAAAGTCGTATACATATCGTTCGCAGGCACTCCGTTTCAGAAGATGGAGCCGGAAGGCGTATGCGGCTTTCATCAGTGTACAGAGGGCTGTTACGATCGGACAATTATCCTTTTCTGTAGCCGATCGCTTCGAGAAAAAGAACCAGTCTTTACATACCGGTATCGGTACGTTCACGGACGGATTTTTCGAAGAGGATGACGAGGAGAGGGAGAATACCGAGGAGAACAAACGGAGCCTTGCGGTATCGCATGGACTGTTTACGGCATTACTCCCGGTATTGGTATCAAATGAGATCGCTCATCCGGCTCATCGTGTAGCTCACTATACATTATATAATATAGTAAAGGCGGGAAGTATTCTTTCGGATACTTCCCGCCTTTCTTATTTCCATCCGGTTGTAGAGACGGGGCACGCCCCGTCTCTACAACTGGGTATATATATACACGGAATTATTAAATGAGAGAAAATGACAATAGAAGAAGCAAAGCAGTACATCCTAGAGGGTGGGAAGATTACTGAGGAACAGGCTTTAAGCTTGGCGAATCACCCGGACAAAGAGGCGCTTTACGAGGCCGCCCACCAAATCACCCGCCATTTTATGGGGAATAAGTTCGACACTTGTTCCATCATCAACGCCAAAAGCGGTAATTGCAGCGAGGATTGTAAATGGTGCGCACAATCGGGACATTACAAGACCCTCGTAAACTTATATCCTTTGCTTCCGGCCAAGGAATGTGTCTATCATGCGGTATATAACCGGAAACAGGGCATCCGGCGTTTTGCCTTGGTGACTAGCGGTAAGCGAGTATCGGATAAAGAATTGGAACAGATCACCGATACGATCCGGCAAATCAAGCGGCAAAGCGATATTAAATGCTGTGCCTCCATGGGATTGCTAACCCGCTCCCAACTCCAATCGCTTTACGATAGCGGAGTGGAGAATTATCACTGCAATATCGAGACCGCCCCTTCCTATTTCCGTCAACTTTGTTCCACGCATACGATCGAGCAGAAGATGGAAACCATCCATACCGCCCGGGAAATCGGTTTCCGCATCTGCTGCGGTGGTATTATCGGCATGGGCGAGACGATGGAGGAGCGAATCGAGATGGCTTGTTTCTTACAAAAAGAAGGTATCTTATCCATCCCTCTCAATTTATTACAGCCGATACCGGGAACTCCTATGGAGAATACACAGATCCTAGAAGAAGAGGAATGGCTAACAACGATCGCCCTTTTCCGCTTGATCAATCCGAACGCATTTCTCCGTTTCTCCGGCGGACGGGCACAATTAAGCGAGGCCACGCAACGGAAATCCCTATATATAGGGATTAACTCTGCGATCATCGGAGACTTATTAACGACTATCGGAAGCAAGGTAGAGGAAGACAAAGTCTTATTTACCTCCGAAGGCTATTCACTCACCGAAAACACCGATTGGGAAAAATGACAACAACCGAACTTTTACAATACGACCGGGATCATCTATGGCATCCCTACACCTCGACCATCGATCCACTTCCCGTCTATCTGGTATCCAAAGCGGAGGGCGTAACGATAACCCTTGCGGACGGCAGGGAGCTAATAGACGGAATGTCTTCTTGGTGGGCGGCAGTCCACGGATACAACCATCCGGTACTTAACGCGGCGGCTAAAACCCAACTGGATAAGATGAGCCATATCATGTTCGGGGGATTCACGCACGAGCCGGCTGTCGAGTTGGCCGCTAAATTACTACCGCTATTGCCCCCTTCCCTAGAAAAGATATTCCTAGCGGATAGCGGCTCGGTCGCCGTGGAGGTAGCCTTAAAGATGGCGATCCAATACTGGCAGTCCAAAGGCATACCGGGAAAACATACCTTCGCCACGATCCGTAGCGGTTATCACGGGGATACTTGGCACGCCATGTCGGTATGCGATCCGGTGACAGGTATGCATGGGATCTTCTCCGGAAGCCTACCCATCCAATACTTCATACCTCAACCTTCGGTCCGATTCGGCGAGGAATGGAGAGAGGAGGCCATGGCTCCCTTGCGGGATTTACTAGAGCGGCATGCCGACGAGATCGCCGCCTTGATCTTGGAACCGGTCGTACAGGGGGCAGGAGGCATGTATTTCTACTCCCCCACTTTCCTCGTTCGTGCCCGGAAACTTTGCGACCGGTATAACGTCTTATTGATATTCGACGAGATAGCGACTGGCTTCGGGCGTACCGGAAAGTTGTTCGCATGGGAACATGCGGGAGTCGAACCCGATATCATGTGTATCGGAAAGGCATTGACGGGAGGTTATCTTACGCTTTCCGCCACGATCACGACAAAGCCGATAGCCGACACGATCTGTTCCGGCGAGGCGGGATGCTTTATGCATGGACCTACGTTTATGGGAAATCCCTTGGCATGCGCTATCGCTTCGGCCTCGATCTCTTTATTGATCGCCAGTCATTGGCAGGAGAAAGTGAAGCTTATAGAGGAACAATTGCGGGCGGAGTTAGCGCCAGCCGCCAAGCTGCCTGAAGTCGCTGAGGTACGGGTATTGGGGGCGATCGGGGTGATCGAGATGAAGCATCCGGTGGATATGGCGGTATTGCAACGTCGATTCGTAGAGGAAGGGATATGGGTACGTCCATTCGGACGGCTGGTTTATCTCATGCCTCCTTTCGTTATCTCCACGTATGAACTATCCAGACTAACCTCCGGATTATTGAGAGTATTAACGCATAATTAACATATCTACAACCGGGTAATATATAGATATATGAAATCATATAACGAGCAACTTACGGCTTTACGAGCCTCCGGGAATCTTAGGCACCTACCGGAAGTCGAGCATCAAGGAATATGGATATTAAAAGAGGGAATGCGTATGCTGAATCTCTCTTCCAACGATTATCTTGGATTAGCCAGCCGGCAGGATTTACAAGAGGAGTTTCAAGCATCCACACAAGACCGCTTCTATCCCTACTCCTCCTCATCATCCCGCTTGCTAACGGGTAATTTCTCCGTATATACGAAACTGGAGAAACAGATCGCCCGCTCCTTCGACCGGGAAGCCGCATTGATCTTCAATAGCGGCTATCATGCCAACACCGGAATCCTCCCGGCCTTAACCGATAAACAGACCTTATTACTCGCCGACAAGCTGGTGCACGCCAGCATCATCGATGGCATCTTGTTGAGTGGCTCCCCATTCCTCCGTTACCGCCACAACGACTATGACCAACTGGAACGCCTCGTACAAAAGAACGCCTGTCAATACGAGACGATCATCATCTTGACCGAAAGCATTTTCAGCATGGACGGGGATGTAGCGGATTTAAACCGCCTGATAGCTATCAAAAGGCAATATCCCAATATCCTATTGTACGTAGACGAGGCTCATGCCATCGGAGCCCGTGGAAAGACGGGGCTAGGTATCGCCGAGGAACAAGGCTGTATCCAAGAGATCGATCTATTGGTCGGTACTTTCGGCAAGGCGTTAGCATCTATGGGGGCCTATTTGGTTTGTTCCCATACGATACGGGAATATCTGGTCAATACGATGCGACCGCTCATATTCAGTACGGCCCTGCCACCGTTCCAAATCGCATGGACTTCCTTCATCTGGGAGCAACTCCCCTCGTTCACGAAGGAACGGGAGAATCTTCTAGCGTATAGCCGATTGTTAGCGGAAGCTTTAACGAGCAAAGGTGGCGAGATCAGCCAAAGCCACATCATCCCTTTCATCGTGGGAGAGAGCGAGGATTGCGTACGGAAAGCGGAAGAGCTACAACGAAAAGGCTTCTACTGTCTCCCGGTTCGCCCGCCGACAGTGCCCAAAGGTACCTCCCGTATCCGCTTCTCCCTTACGGCAAACCTCACGATAAAAAATATGCATCAACTGATTGTAGAGACGGGGCGTACCTCGTCTCCCACCGGGACACGCCCCGTCTCTACCCCCCCGGATAGAGAACTGGATAGATAGTATGTATATAAATTGAATTGATAGTATGTATATAGATAAGATAATAAATAAGCGATCCCCTAGTCTGATCCTCTGTCTCGCCGGCTGGTCCACCTCGCCGGAGCTTTTCCGCCATCTGGAAGTACCGGAGCAGACAGACCTATGGATTGCCTACGATTACAGGACGCTCGGGTTCGAAGAGACGTTCGCCCCCTATAAGGAGGTGCATCTGGTCGCTTGGTCTTTAGGCGTATGGGTAGCCACCCGGCTCTGGGCAGGCCACCGATCCTTTACCACGGCGACCGCCCTGAACGGTACCCCTTTTCCCATGCACGATACGCTAGGCATCCCGACCGCAATCTTCGAGGGAACCCTCCATCATATCAGCGAGGAAGGCATGCGTCGCTTTAACCGCAGGATGTGCGGAGACAAGGAGACATTCAATCGCTATTCGGAACTCTCACCACGTCCGCTGGAAGAGATCAAGGAGGAACTGGAATCTCTATATAATCAGATCCTCCCGGAAAAGCTCGAATCAGCCGATCCGCGGATATCCGCCTTCTGGGATCAAGCCATCCTGTCCACCGAAGATAAGATATTCCCGGCAACCAACCTCCGGAACTACTGGCAAGGCCGTTGCCCCATCCAAGAGATCAAGGCGCCTCATCTTCCTTTTTACCACTATCAATCATGGAACGAATTATGGAAGTAATCGAACAAGAACGGATCCGCCGGCGTTTCAGCCAAGCGGTGAATACATACGACGATCACGCGGAAGCCCAGAAACGGATATGCGCCCATCTGGTACAGCTATTGACCGTATACACCTCCTCTCATTTCCGCAGGGTGCTGGAAATCGGTTGCGGAAGCGGCGGATTCACCCGTTTATTAAAACAAGAATGCCAAATCGAGGAATGGGTACTCAACGATCTTTGCGAGACTTGGCAAAGCGCCATCGAGGAGTTGTTTCCTTCCGCCCCTCCTCTATTCTTGGCCGGTGATGCCGAGCGACTGGCTTTTCCCGGCACGTTCGACTTGATTGCCTCGGCCTCCGCCCTGCAATGGATGAAAGACCTTCCGCGTTTCCTCCATAAGCTATCGTCCACCCTATCGCCCGGAGGCATACTGGCTTTCAACACCTTCACGCCGGACAACCTTCACGAGATCAAGGAACTGACCGGAGAAGGGCTCACCTATCCTACCGCCGGACAATTAAGGGAGTGGTTATCCACCTACTTCCGGATCGTCCATGAAGAGGAAGGAAATATCGCCCTGACCTTCCGGCACCCGCTGGAGGTGCTAAGACATCTAAAGTACACGGGTGTCACGGCCAACGCCTCTCGCGTCTGGACACGGGGAAAACAGGAACGTTTCTGCCGGGATTATCAAGAGAGATTCCCCTCGGCGGATGGTGGGGTCACATTAACTTACCGTCCACTCTATATCTTAGTGGTCAAAAGATAAAGGTGAGGTAGGTCGCCTCTTCCGAAGTATTGATCCTTTCACCTATATGATATGATCGTATCACAAGGGTGAAACGATCTTTTCACCTAGGTGATACGTTCTTTTCACAAGGGTGAAAAGATTAATAGCACAGAAGAAAAGGAATAAATCTCTTAGAGACAAGGGGGAATATCCATAGAGACAAAAGATTAATCAAGCAACTATTTAAACAACAGAACAATGAGCCATCAAACGAAAGAAAATGTATTATTTATCTCCGGCATAGACACGAACGTCGGAAAGACCGTAGCCACCGGAATGATCGCCAAGGCATTGGCGAAAGCCGGAAAGAAAGTGATCACCCAAAAGATGATACAGACCGGATGCGAGCACGTATCAGAGGATATAGAGGCACACCGCCAAATCCAAGGGATACCCTTTACCGACGAGGACATGCGAGGGTTGACTTGTCCTTATATCTTCACCTATCCTTGCTCTCCCCATATGGCGGCGGCGAAAGATGGAAGACGTATCGATTTAGACACGATCACCCAATCCACCCGGCGATTGCGAGAGACCTACGAGTATGTATTACTGGAAGGAGCCGGAGGCTTAATGGTGCCGAACGACATGGAATCCCTTACGATCGATTATGTAAAGGAACAGGCGTATCCCCTGATACTAGTCACGTCCGGCAAGCTGGGAAGTATCAATCATACTTTGCTCAGCCTGTACGCCTGCGAGCGATACGGCATCGAGGTAAAAGCTATCGTCTATAACCAATATCCAAGCATCGACCCGCTGATCGAGGCGAATACCTTGGAGTATCTAAAGGCCAAATTCCCGGAAATCCCCTTAATCCTCCTTCCGGAAATGAAAAAGGGAAGCGAGGAGCTTCCCGATATTCGCCCGTTGCTATAACGCCCTATCAAGCCGGATCAGGAAATAGATCCAGTATTTTCTGATCCGCTTTTCTCCGGATCTCCGGTGTAATGCTATCCTTCACCATTTTCAATACGAAAGTCATCACCGCCACATCGTCCGTGAAGCCGATAATGGGGAGCACGCTCTCCGGGATCAAGTCGAAAGGCAGTATAAAGTACCCTAAAGCCCCGATTATATAAGCCTTATGTTGAAGAGGCACCTTTTCATCCTGCAACATATAATACAGCGTGAAGACAGGACGCAATACCGTAGCCCCCACTTTCTTCGCTACCCGCTCTATCTTCTTCCAGAAACTCTTCTCCGAGAAATAAGTCCCATATCTTTGTATCTCATGTACTTCCTCGAAAGGAACATCCTCAATCTTTCTTGTGTCCATAAACGAATCCTATTAAATCATCTTTCACAAAGATAACAAGTAGTGTAGAAAAATTGCACATCAAATGAGGAAATATTACACAATGCCACCTCCACACCCGTATTCAAAGCTTTTCGTAATAATCTCATAAGAAAACAATTATAAAGAAACCTACAGGATTTATCACATCTGGCACGCCTTTTTCAGATAATCCTCTAGTTAGTATAGGTATTAATAAGACGTTTTAAACAAAAAGAGATGAGAAATGTAAAAACATGGGGCATACTATTCCTATGTCTACTTCTATTGCCCGGGGTAGCGTATGCCCAAAAAAGACAGATCGAGGGAACGGTGATTTCCCAAGAGGACAAGGAGCCTCTGATCGGAGCGACCGTTATCGTAAAAGGGAGCCTGTCGGGAGCGGAGACCGATCTCGACGGGCATTTCACGCTGGAAGTTGATCCTGACGCCAAATTCATTATTGTCGATTACATCGGCATGAAGCAGGCCCAAGTACCTATCCCGAAAAGCGGTATCTTAAACGTGGCTTTACAACCGGAGGCAATGAACCTCGATGAGGTCGTGGTAACCGGTTACGGTAACTTCTCACGTTCTTCCTTTACCGGTTCCGCCAACACTTTACGGGCTGACCTACTGAAAGAGATGCCGGTGGTTTCCATAGAACAGAAACTACAAGGTATGACCTCCGGTGTCAATATCACGGGAAGCTCCGGGCAACCGGGAGCGAACGCATCCATCCGCATCCGTGGTATGGGCTCGTTCAACGCATCGAACGAACCTTTGTTTGTGATAGACGGAGTTCCCGTCACCTCGGGAAACCTAAGTACCGGAAGCGGTTCGGAGGCCTCCTACATGAACAATGCCAAGACCAACATCATGAGTACGATCAATCCTTCCGATATCGAGAATATCACGGTTATAAAGGATGCCGCCGCCGCCTCCCTTTACGGTTCCCGTGCGGCCAACGGTGTTATCTTGATCACGACCAAACAAGGATCGAAAGGACGTACCCGGGTCACGTTGAACGCTAGCGCCGGATTCTCGGACGCAGCGGTAGACTTCCGCCCGACCCTCAACGGAGAGCAACGCCGGGAACTACTTTATGAAGGCTTGGTTAATTACGCGCAAGACCAGATCGCCAAAGATCCCGCATCTTTCACCCAGACTCCGGAAGAGTACGCCAACGCCAATATCGGGGCATACACCTCTGTTCCTGCTTTAGGCTATACCGATTGGAAAGACGTGTTGATGAGACGGGCCGTACATCAAAATTATGAGGCTTCCATTTCCGGCGGTTCCGAGAACACGACGGTCTACAGCTCCTTGGGTTATCAAAAACAAGAGGGTCTGGTGGAGAACTCATCGATGGAACGGTACTCCGGACGCTTTAACGTGCAACAAAAGATCGGCAAACGAGGCGAGGCCGGAGCGAACCTCATGTTCTCGCAAGTGAATCAAGAGATGAACGAGGAACGTACATCCAGTATCAATCCTTTCTATTGCATGGCGGTAGCCACTCCTCCCTCCTACCCGGTATTTAACGAAGATGGTTCCTACGCCAATACCTATCCCGGAACGAACGTAAATCCTTTGCGGGATATGCGTACCGACTATAACCGGGTTCGTATGACCCGTATCTTCGGTACGGCGCACGGTGCGGTAGAGATTATCAAAGGACTTAAATTAAAGGAAGTACTCAGCTATGATTATAGCATCCAAAAGGATGCCCGCTATTTCAACGCATTAAGCGGGGCGGGTCCCAAGAGCGGTAGCGATGCCCAATCGTCCAAAGGTTTTATCGAATACGGGAAATTGATCTCTTCTACCTCGTTGAACTACGTGAAGACATTCGCCAACAAACATCATCTGGATGTACTAGCCGCTTATGAGGCGGAAAGTTTCCAGACAGATAAAGCCGCCGGTGAGAAAAGCAAGATGCCGTCCGACCAATTATTCGAGCCGGACAATGCCGCCGTTATAAACAGTTTCGTATCCTCTACACAGGATTATCGGTTGCTTTCTTATCTAACCCGCTTGAATTACGATTACGACAACCGGTATTATATCGCCGGAAGTTTTCGCCGGGATGGTAGTTCCCGATTGGCGCCGGAGCATCGCTGGGGTAATTTCTGGTCGGTCTCAGGCATGTGGCATCTGGGAGCCGAGGATTTCATGAAAGCCGTAAAGCCGGTGTTGAGCGATGTCAAGATCCGTGCCTCTTATGGCGTGAACGGTAATCAGCCGGGATCTTATTACGGTTATATGGGCTTATATAGTTACGGAAAGAACTATATGGATAACCCCGGTTCGTATGAAAGCACACAAGCCAATCCCAATCTAAAATGGGAGAAGAACTATAATATGAACCTCGGACTAGACCTCGCGTTTATCGATCGCATCTTCGTAACGCTCGAGTATTACAATCGTGACACCAAGGATTTGCTTTACAACCGTCCGATCAGCGCCACGACCGGATTCCTGAACTATCTGGGTAATCTGGGGCAGTTAAACAATAAAGGTGTCGAGCTGGAGGTTCGTTCCTTGAATATCTCGAACGCAGATTTTAATTGGACTACGGTATTGAACTTGACACATAACAAGAATAAGATCGTGGCCCTTGATGGTAATCTCGATCAAGTGGTGGAAAGTAGTTGGTTTATCCGGAAAATAGGATTGCCATTCAATACATTCTATGTAAAGGAATTCGCCGGGGTAGATCCCTCGAGCGGAAATGCGCTGTATTATAAAAATACGGAAGACGAGAACGGCAATCTAGACCGCACCTTGACCCAAGATGTCAATGAGGCGCAAGCGGTTCCTTATAAACAAGTAGATCCGAAGATATCCGGAGGCCTTACCAATATCCTTTCTTATAAATGGTTCGACTTGGCCTTTACGCTCTCTTATTCATTGGGCGGCTATTCTTTCGACAAGACCGGTACGTATATCGAGACAGACGGAGCCAGCGAAGGAAACCGCAACCTGCCCATCTATGAGTTAGACCGTTGGCAAAAGCCCGGTGATATCACCGACATTCCCCGTTTCGTATTGGGACGCTCCGACAAAGTGAGCGGTGGTTCCTCTCGCTTCGTACATAGTACGGATCACTTGCGGTTAAAGAACCTGACGTTCGGGTTTACCCTGCCTCATAACTGGACCGATAAAGTCTTGCTGGATAAAGTCCGTGTCTATTTCTCCGGCAGCAACTTGCTGACTTGGGCGAAATGGAAGCAATATGATCCGGAAGTGCCCGTATCCGGCGAGGTATTCTGTGAGACACCGCCCATGCGAACCTTTAGCTTCGGCGTGGAAGTTAATTTCTAAACACAACAATTCATTCGATAAAAAAGAAATACAATGAAATGGTCAATTAAATATATCGTAGGCGCTCTTCCTTTCTTATTCACGGCTTGCTCCGGAGATTGGCTGGATCTGGATCCCTCCACTTCCGTGACCAGCGATAACGCTATTCAGTCACTGGAAGACGCTAAAACCGCATTAAATGGAATCTATCGCATAGCATCCGAGCATAGTTATTATGGAGACAACTACCTCTATTATGCCGACTGCCGTGGCGAAGACGTACAAGCTCGTATTGACAAAGGTCCCGGCAGACGTGTATCTCCGTACTATCTGTTCAACGTAGCCGCCGACGACGCTTTTAATATCACGAGAGTATGGAACCAACCCTATATCGTGATTCATCAAGCGAACAGCTTAATCGAGAAAATAGACAACGGTAGCGTCCAAACCTCCGACACGCAAGAAATCGCCCGTATAAAAGCAGAGGCGTTGGCTATGCGTGGCTTGGCCTTATTCGATTTAACCCGCCTCTTTGGTATGCCTTATACACTGGATAATGGAGCGTCCTTGGGTGTGCCCATCGAGATCAAGACGGAGTTGCCGACTCACCAACCGTCTCGTAACACGGTAGCCGAATGCTACAACCAAGTGATCAAAGACCTGACCGAAGCCTTACCCAACCTTGTTACAACCAAATCCGACGGTCACCAAAATGTATGGAGCGTGAAAGCACTTCTATCTCGTATCTATTTATATATGAACGATAACGAGAACGCCCTTAAATACGCTCAAGAAGTAATCAATAACGGAGGTCTTTATACCTTGTTCACGCACGATGAGTATACCTCCGTATGGGGAAAAGACTTCAATTCCGAATCCCTGTTCGAGTTCTACTTTACGCTTACCGAGCCTTCCGGCGGTAGTGGCGGAGAGGGCGCTCCCATGGTATATGCCGATAACGTGAAAGATTGGAACAATTTGGTCTTGACGAAAGATTTCTTGGATTTACTGGGTGAAGACCCGGATGATGTTCGCCATGCCTTATGCCGCTTACCTCAAAAACCGGACGAGGATATCCTTCCAACCGGTTCGACCGGACATCCTAAATATCTGGCGAAGTATCCCGGAAAAACAGGAGATGTATTGACCGGCAATCCGCAAGACAATGACCTATGCATCATCCGTCTGTCCGAGATATACTTAAATGCGGCCGAGGCGGCTTTCAAGCTAGGAAAACGTAGCGAGGCGTTAGGCTACCTGAATCAAATCGTAAGCCGAGCCAACCCCAATAAATCCGTTAGCGACTCCGAGCTTTCCCTAGAGAGAATCCTTAAAGAACGCCGCAAAGAATTGGTTGGCGAAGGACATGCGTTCTTTGATTACATGCGTAACAATATTCCGGTAATCCGCAAGGGCGGTTGGCATTTGCCGCAATTACCTACCGACGTACAGGTGATCAACGCTTCCGATCCCCGGGTAGCACTCCCGATTCCGCAAAGCGAGATCGACGCAAACCCGAATATCGTACAGAATAAACGGTAACCAACAAGAAAAAGGGGAATGGCATTAAAACCATTCCCCTTTTTCTTGTTTCGCTTATTTCTTTTTCAAGATCCGTTGCGCCGAATCCGACAGCACCACGATCGCACCGGCCAGTATCGCCGTATCTTTTATCACCAATCGCCCGGCCCCCGATAATAACGGGAAACCAAATTCCCCGCTGCCAAGATTAGGTACCCAGACCTCCGGAGTCGTGACCAAGAAGGACAACGTCCCGAACGTCATGATTATAGCCAACCCCGCTCCTACCAAACCGATCTTCGGCGAGAAAATGCCGAGGAAAGTCAAGATACCGATCGCCATGATCAAGATTCCCAAGCCACGAGAGAAGCCATACGTGTTATTCTCTTGATGCCACTCATGCTTCGCTTGATCGAACTCACCCTCTTTTAATTTATACGTCTTATATTCGGGAGCGCTTTTCGTATAGAAGAAACTCATGAAAGGGCTGTTCGCCACAAACGGAACGATGCCTTCCGCTTCATAATTCCAGAACTTCAAACCGCCGATCCACACAAATATGATCAAGATCGATATACGGATCAAATTAATACCTAGCTTCTGAGTAGAGGCCGCCACTTGCAAAAACGAGTAAAACAGGTCATTCAACTTTTTCATCTTATTATTTGTTTTATAGTATTGAACTTATACCGCAAAGATCGGTAGAAACACCTATCCCGTAAATGGCGATTTTACCGGATGAGTTAGCAATTATTCCCGTTTCTCTCTTTTCCGGTACTCAGAGACGCTTTCTCCCGTCATTTTCTTGAAAAAACGGCTGAATGTGGCTTGATCCTCGAAGCCCAAGATCTCCGTGATTTCCTTCGCGCTCTTCTGGCTATATAATAGCAATCGTTTGGCCTCAGCCTCAATTCGTTCGTGAATGATCCGTAACGGAGAAGGTAATCCGCAAGTCGTAAAAAGGTTGGATAGGGTTTTTGGGGAGCGATGCAGCATATCCGCATAATCTTGGACCATCTTCTTTTCCTTAAAATGGTTATCTACCAATACATAGAACTGGCGAACCATATCGAACGCCTTTTCCCGTTCCGGGCTTACCGAAAACTTCTCACGTGCGATCCGGGTGCACAAAATAATGAAACGTTTCAGTAAGATACGCAGCATCTCCTCTTGCAAATTATCCTTTATGGCGTACTCACTCGTTAGGCTGTCGGTGATATCGCGCAAAGAGGCAACTTGGGATTCGCTCAATTTCAATTGCATCACATTGGAAGTCCCGTTAAAAAGAAAACCATTACACGACACCTCATTGTCATGTCCGAAAATACAATAGAAGTTACTGTTAAACAGAAGGGTCAAGTACTCGCCATTGATCGCCTTGAACTCGATATGGTGCAAAGGAGTCAAGGGAATAATCTCACCTTTCACTAAGGTAGTCGGTACGTGATCGATCTCCAGTTGCAACGAACCGCTTTGTACCCAAATAAACTTGTAAAGCGTATTATCTTTCTGCAAAGCAAGGTTCGTGTGATACGAATCGGTCAACGCTATATTACCTCTTAAGCGAGTATTAAAAATATATTCCATAGATTTCTTCCGGATTTTAAGACGGATAAAGATAACAATATTATATAAACAAAAAGCGGAAGTTCACTTTATTCCCAGCAAACTTCCGCGTCACTAATCCCCAAAACACACTATACGAGTTATTTCGACTCTAATAAAATATCATCAACCAATTTCTTCAACTCATTCTTCTGCATAGCCCCTTGAACCATACTCGGTTCTTTCTTCATCGGTACAAACAATAAAGAAGGAATACTACGGATACCGAAAACACTCGCTAAATCCGCCTCTTTATCGACATTCACCTTATATATGTTGATTTTACCCTCGTACTCTTTGCTGATCTCATCCAAGATAGGAGACATCATCTTACAAGGGCCACACCAAGTGGCATAGAAATCGATAACCGCAGGTTTATCACCCTCGAACTTCCATGCGTTCGGGTTTGTCTCAAAGTCATACACTTTCTTTACGAAATCTTCTTGTGTTAATTCTGTTACTGTCATTTTATTTTCTGTTTTATTGTTATTATTCTTATTTCCATTACTAGCGTTCGCCATTCCTACCAAAAGACTTGCGAACAATACGGCACCGACCTTAATAAAACCCATCTTGAACCTCCTTTTTATTTATTACTTTGTCTTCTATTTATATTGCAAAGTTCATCTTATTTCCACGATTAAGAAATGGCCATATCGCCGGATAAGTTTGCAATACTTCCCGATCCCCATCAAAAAAGTATAAAATAAGTTTTTTCAAGATAAATGCCGTACCTTTGCGACGTTTTCCCAAAGAACACATTATGAGCAATAAACAATTATTCAACGACCCTGTTCAACGTAAACGATATATTTGCGCTTTATTAATGATCTTATTAATGGTGGGTGTCTCTGAGCTTATGGGAGAGAAAGAGATTATCTTCCCGGAGATGGCGGCGCTCACGATCGGAATGTGGATCGTAGATAAAAAAGTATGGACCGTAAGTCGTCTTAAATTAGTTCTGTTAATGTCGATCGGGGCCATCGTCGGTGTCTGTATCGTACGCTATTCTCCTTTTCCCTTGATCGTAACGTACGTAGGATGCCGATCCTATTTACGCCAACAAGAAAGAAAAACGATGCCGAACCTTGGTTAACAAGATCCGGCATATCGTACATTCTTTTTCCGTAAAACCTCAACGATCTACAAATGCAACTGCAAGCCGATAGAAACCGGATGCACCTTCGGACCTTTCCCATTTTCAAAGAGGTCGATCGGTGAGTACTTGGCGTAAAGACCGATCCAATCCCAACCGGCTTGAAATAAGAAATCCATAGTTACCGGACGGATATTCATACCGGAATCCATTTTCTCTTTGTGCTTTTTACCGGAAGCGTCATTATATACGATCTTCGAGGAAGAACAAGTCTTGATCACACCGACTACACCCGCAGACAAGAAGAATTCACTCGAACGCTTTTTAGGTTGCCATTCCAATAACAACGGAATGGTCAGACTCGTGATATTCAACTTACTCGCTTTCAACGTAACACCCTCAGGAGCCGGACGCAAAGCCGTAACACCGTCTATCTCCTTGAAATACTCATTCGTATCTATCCGGTAACGGCTCCAACGCATACCGGCACCGATCACCACCGCCCAACGATACCGAGAGAACGGGAACGCTTTTTCCAATACATTCAAATTATATTCCAATGAGTTTCCACTACGAAGGGAGACTCCGTCTACATCATTTACATGTAAACTCCCATCCGCAAAGTTCGCGAAGCCCATTCCAAAACCGGCCCAATGCGGATTGAAGTCCTTATCCCAAGTAGGCACAGGGATATTGATAGACTTCACGTGTTTACGGCGTTCATAGCTTTGTCCGTCCCGGTAATGCCCTTCGAAGATCAACTCGTCGTCCACGGAATCACCATCCTCGTCTACCTCATACACCCTGACTTTCATGCGATCGCCATTATCTTTCACCTCGATACGTTTTCTCTCAAGGGTGATAATCGTATCCCCAGCCAAAGGCTCAACCTCAGCGGCCATCAACCCGATTACCGGGAAGCAAGCCATTAAGACTAAAAGTATTCTTTTCATCTTCCTATCTGTTTTGTTTGTTTATAAATCTTTCTTCGTAAATAATAGCGTGATTAAATCATCACTATCCAAATCTCCCTCAATGTACACCAAGGTTATTACCCCTTTCTTGCTGACCTTAAAAAGGACAAAACGGTTGATATCTGCTTCTACGCCCTTCAACTGGTAATAAGCGGAGACTACCCCTCCATCGTCCGTCACCTCTTTGATCTTCCGGGCCCCTTTCTGGTCCGCTTCCAGACATTGGCGGGTAAACCGCAGGGCTTCCGGATCATCTTTGATCGTAATACTCTTATAACGAGTCATGCCATACGTTTCCAACATCTCGTTAGACAACTCCACCATCGTGACATTACGTTTTTTGCCATATCGTTGAAAGACTTCCTGAATCTTCAAGTCTTTCTGTGTCTCGGCAGCCGAGACACCACAAGGCATTAAGCAAAATACCGCCACCAGCAACCATAACATGTATTCGAACCGTCTCATATTTACAGTATTTTTATTCATTATCATCAAATAAAGAACGAAGCTCGTTCAATTGGTTATCAATAATCATACGGTCGGCCTCATCACGATCCGCTTCCGGAAAGTACTCGTCCGCAGGTGTGGCCACCTCCTGCAAAGCTTCCAGCGCCATGGAGCGAACTTTATGAATATCCGTATAACAACGACCGTTTATAACGACATAATTATCCGAACAGAAACAAGGATCTACCGGATTCAACAGATGGTTAAGCCCCAAAAGCAGCAAGAAACTGGCGGCGATACCGGATACCAAATACAACACGGATCGTAAAGTAAACGTCTTCTTTTCCTCCACCTTTTCCGCATCCAGCATAAAAAGGATATCCTCATCAATCGGAATCAATGCCTCATCCGGCTGTCGTTCCTTCCGACTCTCTTCCTCCAAATAGGCAAACATAGGCGTATAGACCGCCAACCTGTCCGGAACATTCCCGGAAGTAAAGAAGGCTCGAAGTTCCCGCTCTTCTTCCGAAGAGGTTTCTCCTTCAAAATATCGGTTTAATAACTCGTCTATGTCCATTTCTCTTGTTTATTTAATTGTAAAAACTGTTCCCGTATCTTTTTCCGAGCCCTTGAGAGATTCACCCGGACATTCTCGACCGGTGTAGCCGTGATCTCCGCAATCTCGGCTAACTCATAGCCCTCTACATCCTTCATCCGGATAATGGTTTGCTGCAAAGCGGGCAACTGGGCGATCAAGTGCCGTATGCATTCGGCGGCATCCCTTTGCTCCAGTTGTTCGTCGGGGCTTACCGCATCCGATACCAACGTAACGCTCTCCAACTCCGATCCCTGCGGCTTTCGCAACTTTATCTTATCCAATGAGAGATTTTTCGTAACCTGCATAGCCAGCGCCTCCACGCTATGGTAGGCATCCAGTTTTTCCCGGATATACCAAAGCTTTATGAATGCCTCTTGCACCACATCCTCAGCTTCGGCTGTGTCCTCAACCAGTCTCTGGGAGAAATTCAACATCTTCTGCCGGAGAGGTAGTACGGTTATTTTAAACGTCTCAAGTTCCATTTCTATAATCAAGACGACAAAGGAAGAAAAACATATCATGGAAAATTAACTTATTTGGAAAAAACTTTGCCTGTCACCCGCTTGTTTGTAATAGAAAACTTAAACGTTATGAAACTAAAAGTATCATTTACAGCTATTTTATTCATGAGCTGCTGCTTATTCCTCACCGTAGGTTGCCAACAAAAGAAACAAGGCTCCGATGACAAATCGGTCCCTCAAGCGATTCAAAAGGTTATCCAGATGAAATATCCGGGGGCGACCATTACCGATTACGATAAAGATGCCGCAGGTGTAGAAGTCGACATCAAGGATAAAGGCGTTAAGAAAGAGGTCCTGCTCGGCAAAAATAACGAGTGGCTAAGTACGAAATTCGATATCCATGCCGAAGATGTTCCCGTAGACATCATGGACAACCTAACAAATTCGGCTTATCATGAATATAAGATAGATGAGGTGACACAAATAGACAAGCCTTCGGGAACATTTTACGTATTCAAACTAGAGCATGAGAACAATGAGGTTCGCCTCACGTTTAACTCAGAGGCCCAATTATTGAAGTAGAACGGTACTGAATCTTTTCTTATTCCAGATTTTTACCAGAATATTTCAGTAGCTTTGTGTGATTAACAAGCTAGCCTATGAAAATTCTGGTAGTCGAAGATGAAAACGCATTGAGAGAAGTTATCGTTCGTTCTCTTGAGAAAGAACGATATGTGGTAGAGAGCGCTTCCTCTTTCCGGGAAGCTTCTCTTAAAATAAATGATTATGATTACGATTGTATCGTATTAGACATCATGCTTCCGGGAGGTAGCGGCCTTACCCTTTTGAAGGAATTAAGGGCCTTACGCAAGAAAGACAGCATCATCATTATCTCCGCAAAAGACTCTATCGAGGATAAAGTTACAGGATTAGATCTTGGGGCCGATGATTATCTGACCAAGCCTTTCCATCTGGCGGAATTGAACGCCCGCATCAAGAGCGTTATCCGCCGCAAGCAACAAGATGGGGAATTGCAACTGTCTTTAGCGAACCTAACGATATATCCCGATAAACATTCCGTCTATATAAACGGGAAAGAGATCGTATTGAACCGTAAGGAGTTCGATCTGCTCTACTATTTCATATCCAACCCCAACCGTTTGATCAGCAAAGCTACTTTAGCCGAGTCCGTCTGGGGAGATTATATAGACCAAGCCGATAATTTCGACTTCATCTATAGCCAAGTAAAAAACTTGCGAAAGAAATTAAAAGCCGCCGGAGCCATCCCCGAAATAAAGGCGGTCTATGGCTTCGGTTACAAAATGACCGACGAGGAATAAATATGAAGCTAATCCATTACACCCTCCGCAATTTATTTGTCCCCATATTGGTCATTTTCGCCGCTTGGGGATGTGTTTTCTGCCTTATGATTCTACATGAGGTAGAAGACGAGACGAATGACAGCCTTGAGAACTACAAAGAGATTATCATCCGCTCCGCCTTAGCGGACAGCACATTGCTGAAAGATCATGTGGATATCATGACCCGGTACTACATTCGTGAGGTTCCGGAAAGCGAAGCGAAACTAGATAAGGACGAGTTCTACGATGCTACGGTATACATAGAGATAGAGCAAGAATACGAACCGGTTCGTGCCTTACGCACTTATTTCATGACAAAAGATCGTAAATTCTACGAACTGACGCTGGAGTTATCCACCTTAGAACAAGAAGATATGATCGAGACGATTATCTGGAGCATGGCCGTCTTATATATCGCATTGATAAGTTGCATCTTATTCGTGATCCATCGAGGATTCAAAAGAAGCTTTAAGCCTTTATATAAGCTATTAAGCTGGCTGAAAAGTTTTCAAGTAGGCAAATATAATCCTCCATTAAACAACCCTACACCCATCGAGGAATTTAAGATATTAAACGAGACCGTTCAAGAAAGCGTCAACCAGAGTGACAAGCTATACAACAAACAAAGACATTTCGTAGAGAATGCCGCCCACGAGTTACAAACTCCATTGGCCGTATGCATGAACAAATTAGAATTATTAAGCGAACATCCAGATTGCACGGAAGATCAACTGAAAGAGATCGCTGGCTTGCATCAAGCGTTGAACGGCATCATCCGGTTGAATAAATCCCTCCTATTACTTTCTCGGATAGATAACAAACAATTCCCCGAGACCCGGGATATTTGCCTAAATCATCTTATCCATAAGATATTAGAAGGAATTAATGACATATACGAAAGAAAAGCTCTCCACTTACGAGTTTCAGAAAAAGAGAGTTTGGTATGCACCATGAATGAATCGCTGGCCACTACGTTAATCACCAATCTCATTAAAAACGCCTATGTCCATAATTACGAGAAAGGGGATATAGGAATCACGATCTCTCGCCGTATGCTTACGATCGCAAATACGGGAATCGACAAAACCCTTGATAAGGAATTATTATTTGCCCGTTTTGCCAGCCAAAGCAAACAACAAGAATCGACGGGCCTTGGGTTGGCCATTGTCAAATCAATAGTCGATCTATATTCGATCCGGATAGATTACCAATACGCAAATGGTATGCATACATTCACATTATTATTCTATTAACGGCCGAAATTCCCAATTTTTTCCAAAATGCATCCTTTTCTTTGCGGTATAATAAAAAACAAGGCATATGAAAAGGATCAATTATTTACTGATAGTCTTATCATTATTATCTGTCATGGCTTGTGCCGGCAACGATAAGATCACGAGTGACACCAACGTATTGCCGGTTTCCAGCCGCCAATTCATATCGGATCATTTTAAGGACATCCCGGTATCGCATATCCAAATAGAGAAAAATCTGATCCGGATTAGCAGTTACGACGTGATCCTCACGGACGGGACCAATGTTGAGTTTAACCATAAAGGAGAATGGAAAGAGATTAAACGGCATGGGCTCCCTATCCCGCAAGCGATCATTCCGGAGGTAATACAAGACCTTATCAAGAAAAACTATTCATCGAATAAGGTTGTTAAAATAGAAAAAGAGATACGGGATTATGAGATAAAGCTAGATAACGGTCTTGAGATGACATTCGACTTAAAAGGGAACTTGATTGATATCGATGACTAATAGACACTCTAAGATAAGTATTAATATATTTTTAATTAAAATCAATCGTATGAAAACAAAAGCATTCATAATGGCAACTTTGGTTTGCAGCTCATTCGTATTCATGTCATGTGATGACGATGATGACAAATTCACACCTGAGAGTATTGTAACAAAAGCCTTTGACACAAAATATCCGGATGCGCAACGTGTCAGTTGGGAGAACGAGGCAGGCTATGTCAAAGCAGAATTTTACACCGGTTCATATGAGGCTGAAGCGTGGTTTGATCCGCAAGGCAACTGGATGCTGACAGAGACCGATCTTCCTTACAAGGCTTTGCCCCAAACCGTAAAAAACAGTTTCGAGGCAAGCCTATACGCTAAATGGAAGATAGACGATGTAGATATGCTAGAACGTCCGGACGCTGGTACCATTTACGTTCTCGACGTTGAAAATGGCGAGCAAGATGCAGACCTACATTATACGGAAGGCGGTATTCTCATCAAGGAAGTAACCGATGGTAACGGCGACAACGAGCATCGTCCCTCCGTTACCCCCAGCGCTATTAAGGAACTCATTTCAGAGATGTATCCGGGAGCGACAATCCTTGAGATAGATACGGAGGCAAAAGGTACCGAGGTGGATATCCTTCATGAGAATATCCATAAGGAAGTTTGGCTGGATACCCAGAACAAATGGTTATATACAGAGTGGGAAATACGCTCTTCCCAAGTACCCGATATCGTGATGACCGCATTCAAGGCCTCCGCATATGCCTCTTATCGAATCGATGATATCCATGTCATTCAAAAAGCGGAAGGACTCTCTTATGAGTTCGAGCTGGAGCAAGGAGACCGAGATATAACGATTCTTTTTAATGAAGAAGGGATCTTAGTCTCTCCTACCCATTAAAAAAAGACTCTTTATCGCAGTACTACTGCAACCCACGTGCAGTACTGCAAAGCGGGTTGCAGTAAAACCTCATGAACTATATCGGAGTGGATGGATAAGGAAAGAATTACTGAAAATGATATTTCTGCCACGTATAGACTTTCGGTTCACTGAGATACGGCTCTATTTTCTCACGAGCCTCTTGGCTCAGATACTGAGGAGTCGTATAAATGGCGGTCAAAGTCTGATCATCCGGACTCAATCGATATTGAATTAAATCCATATCCAAATGTGAGGCGGCCTCTTGATAGGCTTCGTCTTTCTTATCCATTCCCTGCTTGATATACCAATCGGAAGTTGGCTGCGTGAATAAATCGGATGTTGCCAAAGGCTCCCAATTGGTCGTGAAAAACTCGATACGGCTATCCGGAACCGGGCCGTTTACCGTAGAGATCATACAAACCACGTAGGTATTGTTTACCAAGGGAAGTAATTTCATCTCTACCGTGCTACGCTCCGTAGTCTGTAGCAAAAGGTAATCGTTCGTTAGCTTTTGCAAGGTAGAAAAGCCATTCATCGTATTTTTCAGCCGGGATTCTTTTCCTGAAGTATAAAGATCCACCAAATCCTTTCGCCAAGCGTGCTCCAATTGAGGAATGTATTGGTCTGGCATCGCCGTGAACACACTTGTCATATCTTGTGCGTTCATTCCCAACGCAAAGACACAGATCAACAACGTAACTATAACTCGTCTCATTATCTAATTTTCTATTTTGTCCCCAAATATAGGAATATCATTCCTAACAACACAAGGAATAAGTCGATCGCCTTGTTCTTTAAGTTTTTTTCATGGAAGAAGATGGCTCCCGCCAAGAATGTCACCAATACGTTACTCCGACGTACCATCGATACGATCGAGATCATGGAATCCGGGAATGTCAAAGCATAAAAGTATACCCAATCCGCCACGCATAAGAATACGGAGATAAAGATGATATTCCATCGCCATTGGAAAGGCGTGCTCTTTTTCCGGTTCGGATACCATAGAAACAACAGGATAAATGACATGATAACACATTGATAGACATTAAACCAGACTTGTACCGTCATTACATCCATACTACGCATCAAATGCTTATCATACAATCCGCTCATCGCCCCGGTCAAGATAGACAGGACCGTGAAGAAGATCCATTTATTATGGGCAAAATGAATCCCCTCTTTCTTCCCCGATGAGGAAAGGAGATAAAAGGAAGCGATAGAAAGCAAGACTCCGACCCATTGAAATAGATTCAGCCGTTCCCCGAACAGAAGCATCGCACCCAGTAATGTAAGCACGGGCTGGCTGGCCTTGATCGGCCCAGTTATCGTCAGCGGCAAATGTTTCAAGGCAAAATACCCCGATATCCAAGAGGATAAGACGATCACCGCTTTTATCAACACCTTCACGTGATCCTCCAGAGAGGCACGGGGTACATACACCATCGTCCCGTCCAAGCAATCCGTATAAAAAGAGAGCAAGATGAACGGGACGAAAATCAAACTGCTTATGAGCGTATTGAAGAATAAAACGGGAATAACGGCATTCCCATTTAACGACATTTTCTTATTGACCTCGTAACAACCTAACAAAAAGGCAGAGAGGAAGGCTAGAGCTAACCACATGATTTAACCCTCCACTGGAAAGAGTTCTTCCGGGTACGTGACGTCTACCAAGAACAGGGCATGTCCCGGCACGGAGGTTCCGGCCTTGCAACGATCCTTTGCCTCAATCACGTTTCGGAAGCCGTCTATCGTTAAACGTCCTCTTCCGACTTCCAATAAAGTACCAACGATCGCACGCACCATATTACGAAGGAAACGGTCTGCACGGATCGTAAACACCCAAATATCCCCTTCTTGCGTCCAACCCGCATGTTGGATATGGCAATTATTCGTCTTTACATCCGTATGCAACTTACTGAAACTCGTAAAATCGATATAATCGAATAAGACCTTACACGCCTCGTTCATCGCCTCGAAATCCAAACGACCGGGAAGCTTATAAACCAGCTCATAATTAAACGGATCTTTCCTGGTCGTAATATAATATTTATAGGTTCGTGAAGTGGCGTCGAAGCGGGCATGCGCTTCCGGTACGACAGGCACGATCTTATAAACGGCGATATCTTTAGGCAGCAGCCTATTTAATTTTTCCGCAAGGAAAGCCAAATCCTCGATCGGTCCTTCCCAATCAAAATGGGCGATCATTAAGCGGGCATGTACACCGGCATCGGTACGGCCGGCCCCCACAATAGGCACGGGCTTACGCATCAAGATGGCCAAGGCCTCCTCTATAGATTGCTGCACCGTCATACCATTCGGCTGGATCTGCCAACCCCGAAAATTCTTTCCGTTATACCCCAGATATATAAAATATCGTCTCACGCTTATACTCTTTACTTTCTCTTTTCTAAAATATGGCACAAAGGTACAGAAATCCAGCCAAGCCGTTGCCTGAATGGACTAAAAAGTTTAATTTTGCATCTTTAACAGCTTCACTTCAAAACTATCTGACATGTTTGAAACATTACTTCAGTCTTCTTATTTTGCCCTGTTTCTGATCATAGCGCTTGGATTCATGCTAGGCCGGATACAGATCAAAGGTCTTTCGCTAGATGTATCGGCAGTTATTTTCATCGCCCTGTTATTCGGTCATTTTGGGGTTATCATACCCAAGGAATTAGGGAATATGGGGTTGGTGTTATTCATCTTTACCATTGGTATCCAAGCGGGCCCCGGATTTTTCGACTCCTTCCGTTCCAAAGGCAAGACACTCATTATCCTGACGTTATTAATTGTCGGTTCGGCATGCCTGACAGGAATCTTATTCAAGTATATCTTGGATATCGATACCCCGAGTATCGTCGGTCTGATCGCCGGGGCATTGACGAGTACGCCCGGTTTGGCGGTAGCGATCGACTCCACGCAATCATCCGCCGCATCCATCGCCTATGGTATCGCTTATCCGTTCGGCGTAATCGGCGTGATCCTTTTCGTGAAACTATTGCCAAAAATGCTTCGCAAGGATTTGATAGCCGAGGCTAAAGTGCTGGAAACCCAAAGGAAAAGCCAATATCCTACATTACATACCGCCGCATTTAAAGTCACGAATAAAAACATCTGCGGAAAGAGTTTGGCTCAATTGCAGGTACGGGCCATGACCGGAGCGGTAGTCTCCCGTATAAAACACGACAATGTCATATCTATGCCAACTCCCCATACCACGCTTAACGAAGGAGATTTACTGAAGGCCGTAGGTAACGACAAAGCCTTGGAGCAACTGACATTATTGTTGGGAGAACGTATCGAGGGAGATCTGCCGTTAAGTGGCGGACAGACCTTGCAATCCCTGTTACTGACCAATAAGAGCATTATCAATAAATCGCTAGGCCATTTAAATTTACAAGGAACTTTCGGTTGTACGGTAACCCGTGTACGTCGAAGCGGAATCGACCTTTCCCCAGAACCTAATTTAGTGTTGAAGTTTGGAGATAAGTTGATGGTCGCCGGCGAGAAAGAAAGCGTAAATGAACTCGCCCAATTCATTGGCAATGACGAGAAACGTCTTTCAGATACGGACTTTTTCCCGATCGCTATGGGTATCGTATTAGGCGTATTGTTTGGAAAATTAAATATATCCTTCTCGGATTCTTTCTCATTCTCTCCGGGACTGACCGGCGGTATCCTTATGGTTGCCTTGGTATTAAGCGCCATCGGAAAAACAGGCCCGATCATTTGGTCTATGTCCGGCTCCGCTAATAACCTGCTTCGCCAATTGGGGTTATTACTATTCCTCTCCGAAGTAGGGACATCTGCCGGTGTAAACCTAGTTTCCACTTTCCAATCAAGCGGTTTAACGTTATTCGGAGTCGGTATCGCTATAACAATGATCCCTATGATCGTAGCTGTATTAGCCGGATATTATTTCTTTAAGATCAACATTCTCGATTTAGTCGGAACAATCGCCGGCGGTATGACCAGTACCCCGGGGCTTGCCGCCGCGGATTCCATGACAGACAGCCCAGCCCCAAGCGTGGCTTATGCGACAGTTTATCCGATAGCGATAGTATTCCTGATCTTGTTTATACAGATGATAGCGAATTTGATTGTCTAAATCTTTATTTATTGAAAAACACAGAATATGAGAAGAAAGAACATGAAAAAAACTGCGGCTTTATTCCTCTTAAGTGTCGGTATAAACTGCATGACCGCACAAGACATCGTGCCTGTGTATGAGTTTGACATCGATGTACAGAATGTAGGTGCGCCTATCCAATCAACTATGTATGGAATCTTCTTCGAGGATATCAATTTCGGGGCAGATGGAGGATTGTATGCGGAACTAATCAAGAACCGCTCCTTCGAGTTTGAGAATCCATGGGGAGGTTGGGAACCTTTCGGTGATGTAAGCATAGCTGAAAAGAATCCCTGTTTCGACAAAAACCCCCATTACGCACCCCTGACTTATGCCGGACAAATCACCGGAACCGGTCTGGAGAACGAAGGCTTCAAAGGTATCGGTATAAAAGCTAATGAAAATTACGACTTTTCCTTATATGCCCGTACCGAGACCAATAACCCGATCAAACTACGTATCGAATTGGTAAATAGAGATAACGATATTTATGAGACACAACACCTAGAGATAAAAGGAAAAGACTGGAAGAAATATTCCGTTATCTTGTCTCCCAAAGCGACCGAGGCTAAATCACGCCTACGCATCACGATGGAAACGGCAGGTACCTTGGATCTGGAACATATCTCCCTTTTTCCGCAAAAGACATTCAACAATCGCACGAACGGCCTACGCCGCGATCTAGCACAAGCGTTGAAAGATCTAAAGCCGGGAATCTTTCGTTTTCCGGGTGGATGTATCGTTGAGGGTACAACCATCGCCACACGCTACCAATGGAAAAATACGGTAGGCCCCGTAGAGAACCGGCCTATCAATATCAACCGGTGGAATTATACATTTCCTCACAAGAAATTCCCGGATTATTATCAATCTTACGGTTTGGGATTCTTTGAGTATTTCCAATTAAGCGAAGATATCGGAGCCGAGCCCTTGCCTGTGTTGAATTGCGGGCTGTCATGCCAGTTTGAGAATGAGGACATGGACCAGCATGTGCCAGTAGATAAATTACAACCTTATATAGACGATGCCTTGGACTTAATCGAATTCGCCAATGGCCCGGTTACCTCCCAATGGGGCAAAATGCGTGCAGATATGGGGCATCCGGCTTCTTTTAATCTGAAATTTATCGCTATCGGTAACGAGCAATGGGGACCGCTATATCCCGAACGCCTCGAGCCGTTCGTGAAAGCCATCCGAGCTAAATATCCGGAGATCAAAATCATCGGTAGTTCCGGTCCCAATTCGGAAGGAAAAGATTTCGAATATCTATGGCCGGAGATGAAACGCTTAAAAGTAGATCTGGTGGATGAACATTTCTATCGCTCACCTGAATGGTTCCTAAATAGTGCCAAACGATATGATTCGTATGATCGGCAAGGTCCCAAAGTGTTCGCCGGTGAATATGCTTGCCACCCGACTAACCGGGAGAATAGCTTCCTGACCGCATTATGCGAGGCTGCGTTTATGACCGGTCTTGAACGGAATGCCGACGTGGTCGAATTATGCACATACGCCCCTTTATTCGCACATGTCGATGCGTGGCAATGGCGCCCGGACTTAATCTGGTTCGACAACCTAAACATCGTGAAAACTCCTAACTACTATGTACAACAATTATACGGGCACAATGCTGGAACAAACGTATTGCCCCTGACGATGAACAAAGAAGCCGTTACCGGGCAAAGCGAGCTATTCGCCACAGCCGCTTTCGACAAAGGCACAAACGAGTTCATCATCAAAATCGTCAATACCAGCATCCAGAGCAAAAAAATCAAATTAAACCTAAACGGAATCTCATCCGGCAAGCATAAAGGAAAGTTGACAGTCTTACATGCCTCAGACCTAGAAGCGAAGAATACATTGGGTAAACCGGAAACAGTCATACCCATTGAATCAGCGGTGGAACTAGAGGCTCCCGCTACTGAAGTCTCCGTCCAACCATTAAGTTTCTTAGTCTATAGGATATCGCTATAATCTATCATACATACGAAAGTTATGAATATTGAAGAGTTTAGGGAATATTGCCTTTCGTTGAATGGTGTTTATGAAAAAATGCCTTTCACGAATGTCCCTGATAAATACAGTCGGGACGTTCTTTGCTTTTATGTAGGAAGTAAATGGTTTTGTTTTGTGAATATCGAAGTATTTGATTTTTGTTGTATTAAATGCGATCCCAATGAGTCGGGTGAATTACAAGCCCGATATTCAGGAATAACACCCGGTTGGCATATGAATAAAAAATACTGGATTAGTATCTATTTTAATCAAGATGTACCCGACAACAAGATCAAAGAGCTTATAAAACAATCCTACGATATCGTATATCAATCTCTTCCTAAAAAGGAAAAAGGGATGTAGATTTTAGCGCAGTTACTCCGTTTATTTTCCATTTGAGAAGGACGTTTGAAAGATTATACGTACATTTGTGAATTCACCTAAACGACTTAAATATGATGCAAACAAATTTACAATTGGACCTTGCCTTCAACTATCTGGAAAATACCGGAACCAACATCTTCCTTACCGGAAAAGCGGGAACAGGAAAGACCACATTCTTGAAAAAACTTAAAGAGACTTCCCCAAAACGGATGATTGTGGTAGCACCTACCGGAGTGGCGGCGATTAACGCGGGAGGGGTAACCATTCACTCCTTCTTTCAGCTACCTTTCGGACCGTATATACCGGGTAGCGAAATGGCCTCCGGGCAAAATAAATCCTATTCTCATAAATTCAGCCGGGATAAGATCAATATCATCCGTAGTATGGACCTGCTCGTTATTGATGAGGTCAGTATGGTACGTGCCGATTTGCTGGACGCTATCAGTGATATGCTACGTCGTTACCGGGATAGGAATAAACCCTTTGGGGGCGTTCAATTATTATTGATCGGAGATTTACAACAATTAGCCCCCGTAGCGAAGGAGGACGAATGGAATTTGTTGAGAGAACATTACGCCTCTCCCTTCTTTTTTGACAGTAAGGCTCTTTCCGAAAGTGATTATCTTTGCATCGAATTAACTCAAGTATATCGCCAAGCGGACGATACGTTCGTACACTTATTGAACAATATCCGGGAAAACCGCTTCGACGAGAATACGCTACACACCTTAAACCAACGTTATATCCCCAATTTTAAACCAAATGACAAAGCGGGTTATATCACACTGACAACCCATAATTATCAAGCCCAGCAAATCAATAACCGGAAATTGCAAGAATTACCCGGCCCGGCTTATACGTATAAGGCAGAGATCAAGGATGACTTTCCGGCTTACTCCTACCCGACCGACGAGGTATTGGAGCTAAAGCAAGACGCTCAAGTCATGTTCGTAAAAAACGACTCTTCCGGCGAAAGACGATATTATAACGGAAAGATCGGCCGAATTGTCTTCATCAGCCCGAGCAAGATTATCGTATCCGACGAATTAGGAAACGATATCACCGTAGACCGGGAGACATGGACAAACGTGAAATATACGATCGACGAGAACACGAAGGATATCACGGAAACAATCGCCGGCTCTTTCAGCCAATACCCACTGAAAACCGCTTGGGCGATCACGATCCATAAAAGCCAAGGCTTGACTTTCGAACATGCCATCATCGACGCATCCGCCGCCTTCTCACACGGACAAGTCTACGTTGCCTTGAGCCGTTGCAAGACATTGGAAGGAATGGTATTGAGTAGCCCGATCACTCGAAACGCCATGATTAGCGATGAGAAGATATTAAGTTATACCTCTTCCCTCTCGGAGCGTCAACCGTGTGAAGACCAACTGCGTCAAGCCCAACAACAGTATTATTTGAGATTGGCAACCGAGCTATTCGACTTCAATCCCGTACAACAAAAGTTGCAATATACATCTTACGCGGCATACACCCATCTGCAAAAACTATACCCGGAATTAAGCAACCAATATCCCCGGGTACGGGATTATTTCCGTTCGGATATAGTAGAAGTAGGCGAACGTTTCTGCCAGCAACTCACCCGTATGATCTCCAGCACGAATCTCTATGATACGGACGAGCATATACAAGACCGCATCCGAAAAGGTTGCGCTTACTTTCTGGAAAAGATCGAGACCTATTGCCTCCCTTTGATAGAGGCTTCCGACGTGGAGATCGACAATAAAGAGGCCCGTAAGGCATTTACATCCGCATTAAAAGCTTTCAGCGATGAGCTTACGATCAAGGTCGCTACATTAAAAGCCTGCCAAGATGGTTTTCGTCTCATCGACTATCTATCCGCCAAGGCTAAAGCGAACATTGAGGAGTCGGCTGTTGCCAGCAAGCGGAAATCGACACGGAAATCGACGGAAGCGGAAAAGATCCCCGTCTCCACGGATGTCTTACATCCTGAGCTATATGCCCGTTTGAAACAATGGAGATACGAGCTTGCCGTAGAAAAGGAGTTGCCTCCTTACACGATCTTGCAACAGAAAGCCTTAATTGGCGTTTGCAACACTTTGCCCACGAACTCGAAAGAACTGTTGAAGATACCCGGAATCGGCAAAAAGATCATAGAGAACTACGGTGAGACCCTATTAGAAATCGTATCTTCCTACTCACCTTCCACGCATGGGAACGGGCTGTGAGATACGGAGACAACTCACGATAGCGGCGACTAAAGCGAAACCGACCGCCACATACATACAAACCGGCATACTATCGGTCGCAGAGGTGACACTAAAGATCAAAGCGACAAATGTCGTCCCCAGCGTTTGCCCCAGCAGTCGTGCCGTACCTTGCATACCGTTCGCCCCACCACTCCGGGAACGAGGGGCGGCCGATATCATCGTACTATTATTCGGGGTCTGGAACAGGCCGAAGCCCATACCGCAAAGCATCAATCGCCAAGCGATGTCCATATTGGTGGGTTGCCCCGGCAATAAAGCCAATAGAAGAAGTCCGGTCGCATACACCACCATTCCGATACCGCCTAACAATCCGGGATGATATTTCTCGATCAGCCTCCCGGCTACCGGAGCGGTCAAGATCGTCGCTACCGGCCAAGGAGTCAACAGCAGCCCCGTCTCCACCTCATTTCTGCCGGCTACATTTTGCAAATAAAAGGGTAATGATACCATCGCCAACAACTGTGCCGTAAATGAAGTAATCGAGGATAATACGGACAAGGCGAATATCGGAATCCGCATCAAGTCCAATGGCAATATCGGAACCTCCTGCCGTAGTTGCCTGCGGATAAAAAATGTTCCGATCACCAATAGAAGAAGAACCTGTAAAGCGATCATTCTCCAGTTCTCATGATGGGCGATGCCTTCCAACGAATAAATCAGCAATCCGAAAGTCAAGGCATTCGAGATTCCACCGATCTTATCAAACTTTCGTTTCGGCCCATCCTTGCAAGGATTTTGAGGCAAAAGAAAATAACCCGTTATAATCGCGCAAATCCCTAAAGGTACGTTGATAGCGAACAACCAATTCCAAGAAGCGACTGATAAGATAGCGCCCGCCAACGACGGCCCGGCAGCAATCGATACCGCCACGACCATGGCATTGATACTCATTCCCCGCCCTATATATTGAGGAGGATAAATAATACGAAGTAAAGCGGTCGTCACGCTCATGATAGCCGAGGCTCCGATCCCTTGCAATATTCTCGCGACCGTCAACATGGCGAAAGACGAGGATAAGGCACAGAATAATGACGTTGAGCAGAATATTGTCGTCCCGATCAAGAAAATCCGCTTATATCCATAAATATCTCCCAAAGCGGAGAACGATAAAAGAGACATCGTAATCGTTAGCTGATAAGCGTTGACAATCCAGATCGTGGAGGAAGGGGATGTCCCGAATTCACGGGACAAGGTAGGAAGCGCCACGTTGACAATCGTGCCGTCCAACACGGACATGATTAATGCCAACGCAACCGCTATTACTGCCCAATAGCGCCTCGGTATAAATCGTATCATATTACATTATTTCTTCAAATCGAAACCCAGCATCATGCCATCGTACTCACTCGCCAACTTATTGATGGCTTTCAAGGTCGTATTGCTAGATATAGAAGAAACCGTGCTCAAGAACTTCAGTAATTTATCCGCGTTAAAAAGCAATGTCAACTCATTACCAGAAAGGACGACATGGGCGGTAAGCGTAGAAACGGTCAGCTTCTTATTACCCACCGTATACCGTAACGTCACCGTTTTATCTTCCGGACTCACCGAGTAAGTACCTTTCAGGCTTCCCCTTTTCAATGCGCTCGTAAACGTACTATCCGAATTAAAGACATAATTAAATACACCTTCCACGATACCTACTTTCTCGCAATATTCCTTCATTTTCTTCTCTGCCTCGGTAGCCGCCAAGCTTCCCGCTACATTCTTCAAGGCATTATCACCTTCCAGTCGCAAGGCAGGATTCACATACATCCAAGTTCCCTGTAAATTCTCGAAAGTCACGGCTTTCCCTCCGGTGACAGAAGTCACGGCGTTCTTTACGGCAGATGAATTTAAGATATCTTTCAAGGACTGTCCCTTCATGTTTCCGGGAATCAACAAAAGGCCGCATACGGCCATCCACATACATAGTAACTTTTTCATCTCTTTGTTTTTTACTCAATTAGAAAAATCGGCCAAAGATACGAATATTATTCATACATTTGTTTTAAATAACTTTATACAAACATACCATGAGAAAGCAAGTCGTACGTATTTGTATGTTACTGGCCTGCGCCTTTGGCTTTATGCAAGGGCAAGCCAGCATCCAGCCTTCTATCGTAAAAGCTACGATAGACGAGCTAATAGCCAAGGACGCTAAGAATCAAGCAGGAATCACGAAGGGTGTCGAGCAAGTAGCCCGCCTCTGGCAAACCTCCGATGGGGATGAGCAAGCGTTTCAAACCTTCTGCCGGGAGAATTATCTATCCGATCCCGCCGAAAAAGACCAAGTTTTCCTCAAGATCAGCGAGTATCTTGAAGGTATCAATGGCAATTTCAACGAGATGGTACTCTGTCTGCAACGAAATTTGAATCTAGATACCGGACCTCTACACGCCATCGACGAGAAATTCGGGTCCTACAGCCCCAGTTCCCACCTAATGGACGATCTATACGCCAACAAGATCGGCTTCATCATCGCCCTCAACTTTCCCCAACTTACTCTCAAGGAGAAAGAGGCGTTAGGTGATGACCGTAAAGCATGGGCCTACGCCCGTCTGGGCGATATGTTTACGGAACGGATACCGGCGGAAGTAAAGCAAGCCGCCGCCGATACGGAAAGTGACGCAGATATTTACATCGCGGATTATAATATCTATATGGGGCATTTACTAACTCCTAAAGGAAAAACCATTTTCCCCTCCGACATGCGCTTACTTTGCCATTGGAACCTTCGCGACGAGATCAAGGCCAATTATAACAAAGGAAAAGAGGGATTGGAAAAACAACGGATGGTATATGAGGTCATGAAGCGAATCATCTCGCAAGAAATCCCGAAAGAGGTGATCAACTCGGATCGTTACGAATGGAACCCGTACGCCAATACGTTATCCCAAGCTGGAAATGAACTAGAAGGTACCCCTGAAAGCCCGGCCCGCTATCAGAAAATGTTGAATAACTTCAACGCCATGCAGCGTATAGACAAATATACGGGAAACACTTATATAGACCGTAAGTTCACGGAAGATATGGAAATAGATGTCAACGATGTAGAAGCCCTGTTCGATCAGTTCCTTTCCGCCCCCGAACTAAAGGAAGTGGGGAAAATCATCTCCAAACGCCTCGGACGCAAACTGGAAGCCTACGATATATGGTACGATGGCTTCAAGGCCCGTAGCAATCTGGACGAGAACAAGCTAAACGAGCAAACCCGTACCCTGTATCCCGATGCGGTAACGATGGAAAAGAAGCTACCGGACATCTTACAGAAACTAGGATTCAGCCCCGATCGTGCCCAATATCTGGCGGATAAGATCGCAGTCGATCCCGCCCGTGGTTCCGGTCATGCGTGGGGAGCCTCCATGAAAGGCCAGCGTTCCCGTTTACGTACCCGTATTCCTTCACAAGGGATGGATTACAAAGGATATAATATCGCCATCCATGAGTTTGGGCACAACGTAGAGCAAACGATCTCATTATATGATGTCGATTATTATATGCTCAACGGAGTTCCCAATACGGCTTTCACCGAAGCGCTGGCCTTTGTCTTCCAGAAAAGAGACCTTGAGTTACTGGGCATAAAAGACGAGAATCCGGAAAAAGAAAAGATGGATATCTTGGATAAGATATGGAGCATGTATGAGATTTGCGGTGTTTCCATGCTGGATATCTCCGTATGGAAATGGATGTACGCACATCCTAACGCTACCGCCGGGGAATTGCAGGAGGCCGTGATCCGTCTTTCCAAGGAAATCTGGAATAAGTATTACGCTCCGGTATTCGGTGTGAAAGACGAGACCGTTCTAGCGATTTACTCCCATATGATCGGTTATCCGCTCTACCTTTCCGCCTACGCTTTCGGACAGATTATCGAGTTCCAACTTGAGAACTACCTCAACGGCAAGGATTTCGCGAATGAGGTTAGCCGTATCTTCAAGCAAGGCCGCCTCACCCCGAATGTGTGGATCAAGCAAGCTACCGGCAACGATCTTACCGTAGATCCGATGTTGGAAGCGCTTCGTAAGGTATTAAAAGACTAAACTACAGACCAAAAGAAAAGCCATCCCGATACCGAGATGGCTTTCTTTATTTATATCAAGAAACTTCCGATTATAACTTGTCGTTAGAACCAAGAACGTTGATGATCTTGTGTTTGTAAAGTTTCTCCATGTTATCACGAGCCGGGCCCAGATATTTACGAGGATCGAATTCAGCCGGTTTCTCAGCGAAAGTCTTGCGGATAGCGGCAGTCATCGCCAAACGAGAGTCTGAGTCGATATTGATCTTACATACAGAAGATTTAGCAGCCTTACGCAACCACTCTTCAGGAATACCGATAGCAGCCTTCAAAGCGCCACCGAATTTGTTGATAGTCTCAACCTCTTCCTGAGGAACAGAAGAAGAACCGTGAAGAACGATAGGGAATCCCGGAAGTTTCTCCATAACAGCGTCCAAAACGTCGAATGCCAATGGAGGAGGAACCATCTTACCTGTAACAGGGTCGATCGTACATTGCTCCGGAGTGAACTTATAAGCACCGTGAGAAGTACCGATTGAGATAGCCAAAGAATCGCAGCCCGTACGAGTAGCGAAGTCGATAACTTCCTCAGGATTGGTATAAGTGTGGTGGTCTGAAGAAACCTCATCCTCAACACCTGCCAATACACCAAGCTCGCCTTCTACAGTTACATCGAATTGATGAGCGTACTCAACAACTTTCTTAGTCAAAGCGATGTTCTCTTCATAAGGAAGGTGAGAACCGTCGATCATTACAGATGAGAAGCCAGAGTCGATACAGCTCTTGCAAGTCTCAAACGTATCACCATGGTCTAAGTGAAGAACGATCTGAGGATTCGGGCAACCTAATTCCTTAGCATATTCAACAGCACCCTGTGCCATGTAACGAAGCAAAGTAGCGTTTGCGTACTGGCGAGCGCCCTTTGAAACTTGCAAAATAACCGGAGATTTTGTCTCTACAGCAGCCTTGATGATAGCCTGCATCTGTTCCATGTTATTGAAGTTGAAAGCAGGGATAGCATATCCGCCCTTGATAGCCTTAGCGAACATTTCTTTTGTGTTCACCAAGCCCAAATCTTTGTAATTTACCATAGTTGTTATTATGTTATTACGTTAATGATTAAAAACTTGCACAAAGATAATCAAGATTCACGACAAATGATGCTTCAAAGCATATAAAATAACACAAAATCAACGCCCTTGAAAAAAATAATACGATTTTCTTTGTTTGTTTGTGGCAAACCCTTACCTTTGCAAGCCAAAATACCGGTTACCAAATATATACAGAGTATAAATTAAAATAGATAATAAAGCAATGAAAAAAGGTATTCATCCTGAAAATTATCGTCCTGTAGTATTTAAGGACATGTCAAACGATGATGTATTCATCACTCGTTCTACTATTAACGCTAAAGAGACGATCGAGATCGACGGCGTAACTTATCCGTTGGTAAAGGTCGAGATCTCTAACACTTCTCACCCGTTCTACACTGGTAAGTCTAAGTTGGTCGATACAGCCGGACGTGTTGATAAGTTCATGAGCCGTTATGGTAACCGTAACAAGAAATAAGATTTCTTTCTTTAAGAAATAAAAAAAGGTCACGATTTGTATCGTGGCCTTTTTTTGTATCTTCGCGGGAGTTAACATAATGAAATATCATGGCAAAAACGAAAGAACAATTACTAAACATCTTGGATCAGTTCCAGTTGGACGAGAAAGTAGTTTCCGCTGAACCATTCGGAAACGGACACATTAATGATACATTGAAAGTGACCAACGAGAAAGGGGAGATCAAATACGTGCTACAGCGTATCAACCATTTAATCTTCACCAATGTGGATATGCTGCAAAATAACATCCATGTGGTTACCACTCATATCCGCAAAAAGCTGGAGGAAAAAGGTGAAACGGATATCGACCGTAAGGTATTAACCTTCTTGCCGACTAAAGACGGGAAAAAATATTATTTCGACGGAGATAGTTATTGGCGGGTATGCCTATTCATCCCTCGCAGCAAAAGCTATGAGGAAGTAACTCCTGAGCTTTCTTATGAGGCTGGCAAAGCGTTCGGTGATTTCCAGACTATGTTGTCCGATATACCCGAGGGTACGCTGGGCGAGACCATCCCGGATTTCCATAATATGGAGTTCCGCTTGCGACAATTCCATGAGGCTGTAGCCGCTAATCCGGCAGGCCGGTTGGAAGAGGTGAAAGATTTGGTAGAGGAGATCGAGAAACGTGCCGAAGCGATGTGCATCCAAGAACGCCTGTACCGTGAGGGCCAATTGAAGAAACGCACGAACCATTGCGATACAAAAGTTAACAATATGATGTTTGACGCTGATAGCGACAAGGTGCTTTGCGTGATCGACTTGGACACCGTGATGCCGGGTTTCGTCCTTTCCGATATCGGCGACTTTATCCGTACCGGAGCCAATACGGGTGCCGAGGACGATGAGAATCTGGATAATGTAAACGTTAATATGGAGATATTCAAAGCCTATACCCGTGGATATATGGAAAAAGCCAAGGCGTTCTTAACTCCTACCGAGATCAAATTGCTACCTTACGGTGGACGCTTATTGACTTATATGCAGACCGTTCGTTTCTTAACCGATTATATCAACGGCGATACCTATTACAAGATCCATAGCCCGAAACATAACTTAATCCGCACAAAAGCCCAATTCAAGCTACTTCAAAGCCTAGAAGCCCATGCGGAAGAGATGGATCAGTTCATGAATCAATGGTTATAATATAAAGTAACTGAGGAATATAAAAACGGGCGGGATGACTCATCGATTCATCCCGCCCATTCTTTTTATTTCGTCCAATAATCCAACACCGTAACCGCCGATGCCTTCCCTCCTAACACCTTGCCAAACGCTTTATGCGCCGGATGTACCAAATAGGCGTCCCGATCCGCATCCGAATGAAAAGTCAAGAAAAAGCAATGAGTCAAGCCCTGTTGCAATCCCTCCGGACTACAATCCGTTCCCCACTCATATCCTTTGATCAAGTCGATTTGAGAAGGCAACTTACAAAAGGCATCCTCAACCTCTTTCACCTGCGCCTCGGACACATCCGGCTTAAAACCGAACATAACAACATGGCGAAGAACTTTCTCCGGCTTTTGATCACTCGAATAGCTTACCATTAATACAGAAAATACGATAATCGCAAGGATAAATAATACAGATACTACTTTCTTCATGATATTCAAGATTAGATTTCTATTGCTTTGTTATACGGCCCAAAGATAGTATAAAATCCAGTACAGCTTGCCCAAAACCTCCGTATCCTTTAGTCCTTTCCATCCCTATCTTTAGACTTTTCCTCTAGAGACATCCATCATCTATCAACTGTTGGACGATCATGCAACGGCTGGTAGAAGATCGTGCAACAGTTGGTAGATGATCATGCAACGGCTGTTGCATGATGAATACAAGCAGACAAAAAGGCTAACATCTGTAAGGATACAGTCTTAGCCTACAAGAAAAAAACCTTAAACAATAAAGGGATTATTTCAACTAAACCAAATCTTAAACCTTGTCAATCCATCCGCGTAAGAGCGGAGAGAGAATCGGCAATCATGTTTTAACAGTACCTCACGGATAAAGATCAAGCCGATACCTTGTCCGTTCGGTTTCGTAGAGAAGAACGGACTGAATAGTTTAGTTTCCGTTTCCTTGTCGATGCCCTTGCCCGTATCGGCTATCTCCAAGCAGGTGGGACGCACAGTCGTCCGGATATAAATCTTTCCATCTCGCTCGATGGATTCGGCGGCATTCTTGATAATATTGACCAAGACTTGCTCGAATAATGAATTATCCAAATTCACGACTGGAGATTCCTCGCTCAGATCCATAACAATCTCGATATTCCGGTTCTGGCAAACCGTCTCCATAAAGCGTTTACAAGCGGACACCACTTGGTTCAATTCTTGCGGACGACTTTGGGGCTCGGGTATACGCACCACATCAGCGAAATTGGTGATAAAATGGCTCATGCTATAGCAGCGTTCTATGGAGACCCGCAAAACCTCGCAGACATCCTCCATATCTTCCATCCCGCTGAAAGTAGACTCCAACGTATCCAAGGTAGAGGTGATACCCGCGGTCGTATTATTCACCTCATGAGAGATCATACGTATCACTTTCTCATACGCTTTCTTCTCGGCCTTGAACACCTCTTGGGTCAACGTCTCTATCAAATAAAACTGGTGGTGAAAGCCCCGGTCCACGAATGAAGAATGCGTACATTTATAAATATTAGCGTCGTTCAATCGGACGGTTTGCGCTTGATACATCGGAACCCGTACCAATTCTTCCGCCAAGGGAGAATCTAGTTGAAGAAAACGTTTTCCCACCATATCCTCCGAGCTTTGCGCGCCAAACAATTTACATGCGGCCGGGTTCATGGATAGAATCTCCTCATCCAAGTTCAAGATGATCACTCCCATCGGAGAGGCGTTGACCAGCAAGTCCAAGAAATGGTTTTGCTCCCGGAGGTGCAAACGCTCATTCTTCAACTGCTCCATCATCTTATTAAACACATCGACCACCCGGTCTGCCTCCGTTTGCCCGACCTTTCCCAAGCGGGAACTAAAGTCTTGCTCTTTCAACAACTCCATACCGTTACCGATGATATGCAAGGGCTTTATGATACGGCGATAAAAGACAAATAAATAGATGATCGTAAGCAAGACCAAGGCTTCTACCGCAAAAAACATCCGGATAGAAGACGTATAAAAGACATAATAAGTCACCACCGCCAATATAGTCAACAGCAGCGTCGTCAATATCCAAAATAATCCTTTCAGCCTCATCCTCGCCTCTTCTTATTTATCGATCGGGATTCCGTATTTCTCTAATCTCCGGTACAATGCGGCACGACTGATTCCCAGTGCCGTAGCGACATGCGATAAATTACCTCCATGCGCTTCCAAGGAGCGTAAGATGGTTTGCTTCTCCAACTCATCCAAGGTCAAGCCCTCCAAAGAAGACGGAATCGTTGATTTAGAGCCGGATGTATTCATGCAATGAACCTCGAAATCAGCGGCATCCAAAAGCGTCTTACCCGACACAAGGATCGTCCGCTCCACCAAGTTCTTCAACTCACGGATATTACCGAGAAAAGGAAGACGGCTTAAATAGGTCTGGGCATCCGATGAGAACTCCACCCTCGGTAGCCCATTGACCTCCGATTGCTTATCCGCGAAATACCGGGCCAGCAATGGGATATCCTCCCTTCGCTCACGCAAGGCGGGTAAATGCACCGTGATCAAATTGATCCGGTAAAAAAGATCCTCACGGAACGTACGGTCCGCCACCATCGATCGTAAATCCCGGTTCGTAGCGCTTACGACCCGTATATCCACCTTCCGGGGGCGGCTATCCCCCAAGACCTCAAAGGTCTGGTCTTGCAATACCCGAAGTAGCTTTACTTGGCAAGACAGTTCTAAATCGCCGATCTCATCCAAGAAGATCGTACCTTTGTTCGCCATCTCGAAACGTCCTACCCGATCCATGTATGCGTCCGTAAAAGCCCCCTTCTTATGTCCGAACATCTCGCTTTCAAAAAGACTCTGGGATAGTCCGCCTAGGTTTACCTTTACGAAAGCCTCTTTCGACCGGGGGCTATTCGCATGGATCGCTTCCGCTATCAGCTCTTTACCCGTACCGCTCTCGCCGGTAATCAAAACAGAGGCATTTGTCGGGGCGATACGCGAGACCGTCCCCAATATATCCATCAAAGCGGCACTTTGCCCCACGATCTTATCAAAATGAAATTTATGGTCGGCATCCGAACGGTTCAAGGGAGCGTTTGTCTCTTTCTTCTGCTCGCTCAATTCCAAGGCGGTCCGGATCGATTTCAATAATACCAAGTTATTCCAAGGCTTCGTGATAAAATCGAAGGCTCCGGCTTGCATTCCCTGCACTGCCAAAGAGATCGATCCCCAAGCGGTCATCAAGATCACAGGTACATCGGGACGAAAGATCTTCACCTGTCTCAATAATTGAATCCCCTCCTCGCCCGTGGTAGTCAGCGTGAAGTTCATATCCATCAAGATCAGCTCCGGCGCCGTGGCACGGACCACCTCCAAGGCCTCCTTCGGCCCCGGAACCGCCTCCGACCGGAAACCCGCACGTTTTAGCAGGAATGTAAGCGAGGAACGAACAGCCGCATCATCATCTATTATCAGTATCATATAATCAATTTATCGTTTCACGATTTCCTCGAAATCGGCATCTAATGTACGATTATTCAAGAAATCATACAATGTTATACTACGGATGTTATAAAAATAACGCCAGTAATAATACAGTTCTTGGATATGCTTTTGCTTCGCATCATCCTTCGAACTCTGGGCGTCATTCAAGTCTAGGATATCGATCTTTCCGATCATGAAAGTCTCGATCGAGGTCTTGTAGCGCTTTTCCGCCAACGTGTCCACCTCGGCGGCTATCTCCAATTGAGCGGCCTGATTGTTGAAATTCTCCACCAAGAGGAAGATATCTTGATTGAAATCCATTTGCTCCTGACGGATCTTGGAAAGTACGACATCCCGATTCGATTCGGCTACTTTTACCTTACCTTTTCGTTTTCCCCAGTCCAAGATAGGAATCGAAAGCCCGACCTCTACGATCTGGTTATCTTTCAACGGGTTGTAAGCTCCTCGCATGGACACATCCTTACCGGTATAACCCACGGAGGCAAACAGGTTAATACTTCGACGGTTTCCCTTGGCGGTCGCCACATCATAATCCGCTTCCAACTGACGGCGCATGATATTCTTTGAGAACGAGTTATTTTCTTGAGCCTTCTCCAATACCGCCTGATAATCCATACGGACCCCTTCTATCGCCTCGGGAAGAACAGGCTCGATCACGTCTTGCTCGCTCATCCCTAAAAAGGAACGGAGCTTGAACATCATCGCGTTATAATTGGATTGAGCCTCGGTTAGCTTACCTTTCGCTTGCAAGGCCGACTGTTTCAAACGCATCAACTCGCTCTCCGAGATATGCCCGATCTTACGCTTCGCTACCGCTATGTCATAGAGTTTATTGGCGTTCAGCAAGTTCTGATTACAGATATCCAGATTATCTTCCGCCAACAGTAAGTTGAAGTAATTCGTGATGGTAGCGATCGTTACATTCTCCACGTTCTCCATATAAGCGGCCTTAGCCTCTTGGTAACGAACAGGCTCGATACGACGTTTCCATTTTTGGTCATTCACGCCGAAGATCGGTTGCGTCAATGTCAAACTAACAGGTACGCTCATAAACTCGTTGTAAGCGCCACTACCTAGCTGACGGGTAAAATCCAAGGAGGTATTCAAGGCGATCTTACCTCCGGTCAAGGCTATGTTCTGGGCGATAGAGATCTCTCCATTTAAGCCTAAGGCATTGTTTTGCACATAGGTATAAGAACCATCCGATTGCTGGTACTTCGAGTATTGCTTGCTATATGAAGGCAGAGTCCCCGTAAATATCACTTCCGGCAACTGATCCGCCCGATGCGTACGGAATTCCCAATAGGCCGTTCGCAACTCATTGAGCGCCACGGCAGCGTCTACGGATTGAAGCTGTGCGATCTGGATCGCTTGCCGCAGGGTTATTCGAACTTTATTCGTATTGTCTTGGGCACATACTCCCGAAATCCCCGCCCACAGACAACACATCGCTATATAGATCCTTCTCATCTTAGTATAAGTTTTTTTATCCTGCCTAAGGCAAAAGGCATGCCAAAAACATATACTATTGATAATCCGACAAATAGGAATATTTAAAGTGTTCGATAATGAACAGTGTGTTCGTTTTTGGATACTTATCTTTGAATGAGTTGATTATTGACGATCGATTTATAGACCTCTTCCCGTAAAGGGCGCGACACCGGTATTTTATGCTCCCCAATGATTAATAGATTTCCTTCTATCGCTTGTACATAAGAAAGATTCACGATGAAAGAGCGGTGCACTTGCATAAAAATTTGTGCCGGCAACGTTTCCAATATACTCTTCAACCGGAGATGAACGATCTCTTTGGAAGTGAGGGTATGGATAACAATATAGTTCTCCATGCCCTCTATAAATTGAATCTCCTTTAAATAAAGCCTTTTAAGTTGCTTCTCCGTCTTGACAAAGATATAAGCAGGCTCCTCGCTTTTCGATGTAGATTCCATCAACGCATGTGCTTTATTGACCGATTTCAGGAAACGGGAAAAAGAGATCGGTTTCAATAAATAGTCCACCACGTCAAACTCATATCCTTTCAACGCATACCGCTCGTATGCCGAGGTGATAATTACCTTAGGAGCGTTCTGAGCACTCTCCAAAAAGTCCAGTCCAGACATATCCGGCATCTCTATATCCAGAAAAAGCAAATCCGCTTGAACCGAATTCAGCATATTATTGAGTTGTATAGCGTCCTCACATTCTCCGACGATGGTCAGAAAATCAATTTTACCGATGTGTCGCCGAAGTCCTTTTCTGGCGATTGGCTCATCATCCGTTATGATACACTTTATTTCCATATTATTCTGATAAATCAATACATAACTCAACCCTAAAACGGGTATTGTCTTTTTTTATACGTAACTCATGTTTATCCGGGTACAATAGCTCCAACCGTTTTCTCAGATTGTCGATCCCAATGCCTTTCCCCTTTCTTTGTTCCAAGGAGTCCGGATTGAAAGTATTGCTTACCCCAAAGCATACCTTTGAACCCTCTTCCCGCATAGATACTTGTATCCAATACGCTTCGCCCACATATTTAAACGCATTCTCCAATAATGGAAGGAAAAGCAACGGATGTATTTTTTGTCCGGTCAATTCCGGGTCAAAGGACTCCTCGAACTGTAAGCGTTTCGTCATACGAAGTCGCTGGAATTGAATATATGTTCGCAAATAATCAATCTCCTCATCGATCGTCACTTTCGTATTTATATCATATAATTGATAACGGAGTAAGTCCGAAAGTAACTCTACAGCCTCAATCGCTTCCTCATTTTCCTCATCGATCAAGAAATAGATCGTATTCAAGGCATTAAACAGGAAATGGGGATGGTATTGCATCTTCAGCAGCTTCAATTGCGTTTCCAGCTGATCTACTCTCAGTTTCTCCAATTGAACGATTTTCTCCGAATAGCGTTTGGCTAATATATTATTACGGATCAAGAAATAGTATAGGAGAAAGATCGGCACAGCTACCGCATTGATCATTAACGCCTCTCCCCACCGATAGGTCGTTCCATTTATAGAATAGATCACGATATATAAGCCGATATTGAGCACGACTAAATTAAACAAGACCACCCATAGATATTCCCGGAACACCGGGCGGGACCTCCGCTCTTTACTCCTATCTAAAAAAATATTAGCCAAGTAATTAAAAAACAAATAAGATAAGCTAACGCCGATCAATATAATAGCAAGGGCCTTGATACGCCCGATCCACGCATCCACTCCCAGCTCCCACATGCGGACACCATAAGCGACATCCGTAACAATCCACAGGCAACAGATCGTCAATATCGCCATTAGCAACGGACTTAGAAAGTTATATTTTATCTTCATATCTGATTTCAAGCCATAAATTTATTCTTTTACTTTGATCTATGCTCGTATCACGGGCACTTTTTTAATCAACGAAGTTATCGTTCCAGATAAAAACCAACAAATAATCTTGACGAATTGCGGAATATGAAAGGTGAATATCCTGTTTGTTCGTCAGGATATGCGATAAAGGCAAAAAATACCTATATTTGCCCTCCTCAATAAGAGATGCTATAAAAATGAAGAATGACGGTTTCACATTTCGAAAGAGAGCCAGAAGCTTTAAATTCGCTTTCAACGGAATCAAGCTATTGATCACGAAGGAGCATAACGCTTGGATCCATTGTTTCGCGGCAGTTTGCGTACTTATCGCCGGAATGGTATTTGGACTTTCCCGCATGGAATGGATCGCAGTAACGATCGTGATCGGGGCGGTATTAGCTGCCGAGGCGGTCAATTCATCCATCGAGGCCCTAGCAGATTTGGTCTCCCCTGAGTATAATGAGGCTATCAAGCGAACGAAAGACTTGGCGGCGGGAGCTGTATTATTGATGGCGATAGCGGCAGCGATCGTCGGGTTCGTCATTTTTATACCTAAAATAGCAACTATATTTTAAATCTATGAGACATATCCTTTTCGCAATTACAATGCTCATGCTATGCCTGTCCGTTAACGGACAAGAATTGAAGGTGACCGGTAGCCGGAAAGCCGTACGGACCTCGGGAGACGTATTGGTGTTTATCACTCCGGTGGCGAGTCTAGCAACCGTATTGGCAACCCAAGACTGGCAAGGGCTGAAACAAGGCGTATTCACCGGGGTTACGACATTGGGCGTAACCTATGCGCTGAAATACCTAGTGAAGAAAGAGCGGCCCGACTTCAGCGATAATCATTCGTTCCCATCCATGCATACCTCCGTATCCTTCGCGGGAGCCGCTTTTATCCAAAGGCGTTATGGATGGAAATGGGGTATTCCGGCTTATGCCGTGTCTACCTACGTGGGTTGGAGCCGGGTCTATGGAAAGAAGCATGATTGGTGGGACGTGGCGGCGGGAGCCGTTATCGGCGCCGGTAGCGCCTATATCTTTACCCGTCCGTTCGCGAAGAAACATAACCTGTCTATCAGCCCGGTAGCGGGAGACGGGCATTATGGGGTATATGCGTCAATGACGTTTTAACTCGCGGATTTTTGCCAAGCACGAAAACAGCCCGGCCATGTATCACTACAAGACCGGGCTTTCAATTGTGTGTATGTGTGAAATATGTAAGTTAACTCTTATTCATAATGCAACGCCTCCGCCGGCTCCAAGCGGGCTGTCGAGCGGGCGGGATACCATACGCCACAGATGATCATGAGGACGATCAAGACAAACGTAATCCCTCCGCAAATCGCAAAGCGCAGCCACGTGAACGGAAGCTGATAGGTATCTATCAAATCCATATGGGCGATGTTGAAGCTGATGAGTAAGGACGGGATGAACGCCAAGACCAGCAATAGGACACCCTCTCCCACCATGATCGAGTTCAACTGACGGCGGGTAGAGCCTAAGGCCATCCTAAGCCCCATCTCGCCTTTGCGATATTCCGTACGGAACCAGAAGGTACCGATGATGCCGAGGAATATATTCGCCAATAGGAAGCAGGCTACCGCCACACGGGTTTTCACCTCGTTCTCTACGCCGATCGAACGGATATAACCGTCGCGAATATATGACAAGGGCTGTACGTCTAGCAGATAGAGGTTGCCTAGCCGAAGCTGTTCGGCCATATCCTTGCGGAAGCGTGCGGGGAAATCAGCATTATCGACATCCGGACGGACACGTACGCAGAGTCGCACGGCATCTATCATCCCCTCATAGTATCCTTCCTCCATCCGGCTTAGCCGCAGGGCCCTATAGACGTTGGGTTCCGCCTTGGTGTACTCATGACGGCGGATGGGGACGCTGATACCACGGATCGTCTCCTCGATCTCGTCGGTCACATTCCCCCGGTACGCCTTTTGCCCGAGTAGGGAAAGGCCGGGATTCATCGTCTCCACGTCGGCGGAGATTACGATGGAGTTGTTATCCTCGATGGCCCGTTTCAAGGAAGCCGTCTTGCCGTCCTTATCATAGATACGGAACACGTCGAAGAACTCCGGGGTGACGAAAGCATAGCGGCAGGGCACCTGCAACGTATCAATCCGCCAAACGAGGTTACGGCTTCCCATATAATAAGGCATCCCCCCATCCGTAAGGCAGGCCGATTCCACGCCGGGATAGGTGCGGATGCGATCCAACGCCGTCAGCAGATGAACACCATCCGGCCGCTCCCGCTTCTCCTTCGGGATATAATCCGGGCTTCTTTCCGAGAGGCTGCTGATCACGATGCTGTACGTATGCCGGATATCGAAGCCCAGAGGAGCCGTATACGTGCGCCCCATCACATACAGGTAGTCCACAAGGAACCAAAGGAAGACCGAGACCAGCAATAACTCAGCCCACAACCAAGCGTTTTGCTTGCGCTGGTTCCAGATCAATTGTAATAAATGTCGTATCATATCTTTCTATTATTTTAGTATAGCTATCATCCAACGCGGGAGATTAATGAACATTCTCGTTGAGAGCCGAGATGATACGCATCCTTGAGGCTCGCCAAGCCGGGATGCCGGCGCTCAGCAGGTTCAACGCAAGACAAGCAAGGAACGCATAAAGGAAGATCAATGGATTGAACATCATCTCCGCATTGACGAAGGTGCGACCGATACCCATCGATGCCGTGCCCGTATCTAGCAACCAATCGGACAAGAGCAATACGGAGGCGTATGAGAAAAACAGACCTAACACACCTCCCAGCAAGGTCTGCAACAGATTCTCGTAGAGTACCTGCGTCAGTAATTCCGAGCGTGTCGCCCCGAACGCCTTCCTCACCCCGATCTCCGCCATACGTTTACGCATCCGGCTTTGCGTGATACCGCTCATGTTGATGGCAGGGATCAGCAAAAGGACAAGAACGATGATAACATATTTCATGACCAGTTCCCGTACATTCGGCTCAGAGAAAGCATCCTCGCGAGCCAAATCGCCCAAATGGGTATCAGGTCCTCCTCCAATTTTCAGTAGGTGCGTGCTTTGCGATTCGTTAAGGCGAGCGATATTCGCCTCAGCCTCGGAGTGGATCGCATCAAAGTCGGCGGACGAACTTGCGAGGATATAACAACGGAAGCCCCCGACGAGACGGTCGGAACCATTATCATACAGGGAATTGTCGGTGGTATAAGGCAACCAGACATCGCCATAGGCAGACTCGGCTAGCAGGGAGACATCCCGCACGACGGCACGGATGGTATAGGGCACGTAGCTGATCTCGACGGTACGGCCTACAACCTCGGTCGTGCCATACAACCGGCGTGCCACGGACTCGCTTACCACAGCATCCATGATGCCACTTTGTACTTCTTCCTCGCCATAAGGCTTACCGGAGAGGAAACGAAAGTTGAAGATATTCCAGAACGCCGCATCCGTAAAGGTCACGTCGCACTTGAACTCCACCGTATGATCCGCCACTGCCGCCAAGCGTTGCACGCCATGATAGGCCATGCCTACCTTCTCGGCAGAGCGCAAGGGATAGAAACAATCTTTCACCACACGGGAAGCAAGAAAGTAGCAGTCGTTATAAGATTCGTTCTCTTTGTAGGAGGCACGGGTATCACTGACGTACATCATCCGGTCTCGATAGTCTTCCGGTGAGTAATTGGCGGTACGCATCTGCCATACGATCACGATCACCATGATCATGCAAATCGCCAAGGCCGTACCGAAGATAGAGACTCCGGAAAGGAGCTTGTTCTCTTTCAATAAGGCCCAGGCTTGTTTTAGATAGATCTTGTACATATTCATTTGATTTAATTATACGATTCAGTCGGTGGGAGACGGGGCATTATCTGTTATCCGTCATACCGCAGCGCCTCGGCCGGCTCCATCTCGGCGGCCTTGCTGGCGGGAAGCCAGACGGCGAGCAGGATGACGATAGCCAGCAGTATCCATGTCAGGATATTCACCAGCAAGAAACGGAGCGGCAGGATCGCCGGCCAGTAAAGCTCCGGCAAGGTCCCTTTGGGGATGTCCAAGAAGCCGACCATCACGAATTGGGCCTCTATCAACAAGGCGAGCGGGGTAGCCATGAGTAACAGGCATATGCCCTCACGAGCCATCTGGCTACGTATCTCTTCACGGGGCGAACCGATCGCCATGCGCAACCCGATCTCTCCCCGGCGCATCCGCACCCGGTACCAGAACGTACCCATCACGCAAAGCAGGATATTCAAGCCCAAGAAGGCCATCAACGCCATACGGACCCGGTAATCGTAGGTAACGCCAAAGGAATAATCGGTATCGGCCTTGATCCGTTCATAGGAGGTCAGGCGTTTCAGGTAGAAGTTCCCCACCCGAAGCTCACGGCTCATCTTCTCCCGGAACGTATCGGCGAAACGAGGGCCTGCCACGGCAGGATCGATCCGTATGAAATAATTCATCTCGGGGATCTCCTCCGCCGAGGGACGGATCGCCAAGAAGGCGGCACCTTGGGGTAGGCTATTGTCAAAACGCTTGATATCCTCTAATACGCCCTTTACGATATAAGTCGGGCCCTCCTCGTCGAAAGGGTCTTTCACCTCACGCCCAACGGCGGATGCCTCTCCAAATACCTTTCGCTCCACCATCCGGGTGGTTACTATAGCGCGGGGGTCTCCCCAATCAAAATCGGATGTAGATACCGGACAGCCGTCTTTGGCGTACGAATGGTTGAAGACCGACAGGAAATCCGTGGTAGGATCCATCTCATACCTCATGACCGCTTCCCGCTTGCTCGTATCGGCCGCGTTCGCCAAACCGATACCGTAATAACAGCCCGTATAAGGCGTGGAGTAACAGCCCGAGGCCGCGCCCATCGCCTGCACTCCCGGATAATCACGCAAGCGGTCTTTTATCCGCTCATAATTTCCCAGCATGGCGATCGAGTCGCTCTCGGTGGCTCGATAGTCGGGGGAGGTTTCCGGCAAGAGGCCCATTTCTACCTGCCAGACATCGGCGTAGTCGCGCCCGGAGGGGAGGCTACGGTTATAGATCTCCACGAAGAAGTAATCCACCATGTACCACGCCAAGCAAAAGGCGAGCAGCAACTCCACGCACACCCACACGTTGCTACGCCAGCGGTTCATCAATTGTATCCAAGTCATTTTCCACATATCTTTCTTCCCTCCATTTAAGCGTTCAACGAATCAACGATAGGCCGTCTTGACGCACGCCAAGCGGGCCACAACGCCGACATCAGGTTTAACAGGAAACATACGCACAAGGCGATCAAGAAGACCCACGGGTTGAACAGCATCCCCATGGAGAGCGATACGTCCACGCCATCCGGGGCGGCATCCGAGAAGCCGTTGCCGATCTTGAAGACCCACGAGCTGGCGAACGTCACCAGCAGGAAGGAGGACAGCAGTCCCACCAAGCCGCCCAGCAGCGTATACAGGAAGTTCTCCATCAAGACCTGCCCGATCAACGCCCCCTTGGGAGCCCCGAAAGCACGCCGCACGCCCAGCTCGCCCAGACGCCGCTCCATACGGGAATCGGCCATGCCCGAGAGGCTGACGGCGGGGACGAGCAGCAGGAGCAGGAAAATCACCCCATAACGGCTCAAGTCTCCCACGATATCCGGCTCCACGTTCGACCAATACCGGAAGATACTCTCCCAATGGCGATCCGGCTGCCCAAGAAGGGAGAACTCACGTTTGCCATCCACGTTCAACGATTGGTTGAAGCGACGCACGTTATCCGCCACCGCCTCCCGCACCTTGCCGATATCGGCCTTGTCCTTCACGAGCATATAGACCTTCAAGGGGCCTAGCCCGGGCATACGCGCCTCCGAGTATCGGACCCGCTCCTCGAAGTCGGGCACTTGGGTATATGGGTACCAGACCTGCGAGAAAACCCGATCCATCAGGTAAGATACGTCATCCACCACGCCCACCACACGAAATGAGGTAAAGTCGAGGCTCAAGGTCTGCCCCACGGCACTACCTTCTCCATAAAGCCTCTTGGCCAGTGAGCGGGCGATTACCGCCACGGGCATCCCCGACCGGAAATCGGCCTCGGTGAAAGGCTTGCCCTCCAGGAAACGGAAGGAGAATACTTTCCAGAACCCATCGTTTACCCCCATCTTCATGACCGGTATCTGCACGGGACTGCCCACCGGCTGCACGAAAGCGGAGGCAGCGTCATCGCAACATAGCGCCAACGCCTCCAAGCCGGGCACCCCCGCAAGGCACTCTTCCACGAAGCGGGGCGATACCGGGCCACTGCTCGTGCCCCCTTTCTCATTCTTCAGCGCAGCGCTCTTCACGGTCAGCAACCGGTCCCGGTCCATCTCCGGATAAATAGAGGCCATTTTCACGTAAAACACGATGGACAGCACCATCACCAGCGAGATCGCCAATCCCGTCCCCACGATATAGACCGAGCTGAACAGCCGTTCTTGCCGGATCAGGGCCCATGCTTGTTTTAAGTAGATCTTATACATATTCAGTCGATTTAATTATACGATTCAGTCGGTGAGAGACGGGGCACGCCCCGTCTCTACAACCGGGTGTTACCTGTTTTCTATTATCCGTCATACCGTAATGCGTCAGCCGGTTCCTGCCGGGCCGCCTTACGGGCCGGGTACCAGATAGCCAAGAAGACGACGAACGCCAAGACACCCCCTGTCAGCAGGCTAATGGCCGTGAAGCGGATCACGCCGCAGGGCACGATATCGGCCACCGCCAGATTCAGGCAGATCAGCAAGCCCGGCACGGAAGCGATCGCCAGCAGCAACAAGCCCTCGCCGATCATCAGCCCCTCTATACCCTTGCGGGTGGAGCCCATCGCCATACGTAGCCCCAACTCCGAACGGCGACGGCTCACGTGAAACCAGAACGTACCGATCACCGCCAGAAACACGTTCACCAAGAAGAACAATCCCATGGCCGATACCAGCCGATGGGCGCTCGTCCGCTCCGAGTTCTCGAGATAAAAGGCCCGTATCCCTTCGTAGTCCCTCACTTCCGATACCCAGTAATTACCCACCATCAAAGATCTACTCATTTCCTTACGGAACTTGGCGGCGTAGTTGGAGGTAGAGACCTCCGGACGGGTGCGGAACGTGATCTGCACTCGCGTGAGTCCCTTCTCGTCCAACTGGCCCTTGCCGAACATCCCCCGCAAGTCCAGTGGAGAGAAGACACTATGCTGATTCCGGGAATCGTACTCGGAGTTTCGTACCGGCTCCGTAACCGCTATCACGTGACAGGGCACGGTATCGTTGTAATTATAGATCTCGGCCCCGATCACGTCGGTATGGCCGTATAGCTTGCTCGCCAGATCGGCGGAGAGGATCATCTCCCTCCCCTCCCGAAGCCCCGACAGGGTCTGCCCCAGTCTCTCCGGGCTTTCTCCCGTAGCGGAGCGGATGCCGAACACCCGGAAATACCCCGGCGAGACGATCATTGCCCGCACCCGCTGGTTGATCGAGTCTTTCAAGACTCTGCTGCCGATGTTCGAGTCGGTATAAGGCAGCGAATAATACGAGAGCCCTACCACCTCCACGTCGGGATGCCGCTCGATACGCTCCACGATACGCTCGATGTTCCGCACCGGCTCCTCGCTCCCCTCCTCGTAGGCGATGAACGAGGGACTGTCGGACGGCCGTATGGCGAGCGTCACGTTGTACACGTGATCCAGCTTGAAGCCCACCGGCATCCGCGTCAGCATCCCTTGCGCCACGAAGTAGTACATCATGAACCACAGGATCACGAATACGACCAGCAGTTCCACCAGTATCCAGCAGCTTCCTCCCAAACGGGACCTTATCAACTTTAATAGATGTATTACCATAGCCGTATCCTATTTATCGTTCAACGCATCCGTTATACTCACCCGCACGGTACGCCAAGCGGGTATCATCGAAGAGAGCAGGTTCAGCGCCACGCAGACAGCGAACGCATAGGCGAACACCTCCATATTCAGCAGCATCCCCGGCGAGAGGAAGATATCGTTACCCGCCCCGGAGCCCATGCTATGCAAACCGGGGGAAAGAAGGATGCCCCGGAATACGGACACCAGCACGTACGAGAACAGCAATCCCGCCATGCCCCCGGGCAACATCAGCAGCATGTTCTCCCAGAAGACCTGCCCCATCAACGTCTTCCGCGACGCCCCGAAGGCCTTGCGTACGCCTAGCTCAGACACCCGGTCTTGCATCCTCGAGGCGTTCAGGCCCGAGAGGTTCAGCGCCGGGACTAGCAGGAAGAGGAAGAGGGCGACGCCCAAGACGATATACGTCTCCGGCCCGAACAACCGCGACAATAACTGGTCGCCGAACGAGCAGGGCGGCTCCACTCTCACCTGTCCCTCCCGCAAGCCGCTGTTGTAGCGTCTTACTCCCTTCTCCAACTCGGCGGAGAGGGCCGGAAGGTCCGAGGCGTCACGCAGCAGGCAGTTGGCGAGCAGCAGTCCCACCGAGCCTTCCCGCTCCTCCAAGGCGGTATCCATGATACTTGCCATCGAGGTGTAGGGTACCCACGCCTCGGCGTAAACGTCGGAAGCGACGGCGGATATATCCTCCACCACGCCGCTAATCGTATATTCTATATCGTTGATCAAGACGGTCTGACCGGCTACCTCGGTACGCCCGAGCAGGCGGCGTGCCAAGGAACGGTCGAGCACCACGCGGGGCATCCCGGAAAGGAACTCGGCACTGGCGAACGGCTTCCCGTCCAAGAAGCTGAAACGGTAGACTTGCCAGAACGCGTCGTCGCATCCCATCAATTGTACTTTCGGCGACTCGTCGCTACCTGGCGCTTGGATGAAGATGTCCCCCACCTCATAAGGCATGATGGCGGCGTTGGTGGTGACCGCCACTTTCTCGGGTGTCTCGAGGCCGTAGAGGACCTCCTTCACGAACCGGGGCCCGCAACCGCTGTTCAACGAGCCTTTGCCCCCGTTGAACTCATACGATACGTTCGATACGTAGCCCATCCGGTCCCTGCTCACCTCCGGGGCGATATTCGCCGTCCGGATATGGTAGACCACCGCTATGGCCATCACCATCGAGATCGCCAAGCCCGTACCGATGATATAAACGGCGGTGAAGAAGCGATTCTGCCCCATCAAGGCCCAAGCTTGTTTAAGGTATACCTTGTACATCGTTCATTATTTGTTAGTTTGTTTTATGGGTATCTGCCGCCTGCTTTCCGTAATTATTATACGCTTAGCATGTATTTCCAAATACTATTCATGTTATCTTTCTTATCTTTGCCACTTAATCATTCATTAAACCACGAGATCATGGATAAAGAAATACCTAAGTCGGAGCTGCCCAAGCCGTTTCGCAAGCAGAGCATCCGCGTCAGCAAGAGCCACCTGCCCGGTAACACGAGCTACAAGGGAAGCGTCGTATGGCAACGTACGCTCAGCATCGATGACATCGCCGCCCGTGTCGTAGACAAACGGAGCGAGTATCGCAAGGAGACGCTCGTCAACAGCGGGCAGCGGCTCTGCTTCGTCCCCGGCTTCGCTTTCGGGGCAGGCGAGTGGGAAGCCATCGTCTGCACCCAGTTCACCCCTACTTATCACCTTTATAAAGAGCCCCGGTATGGTACGCTTACCTTCACCGTGATGTGAGGTATCGAGACACCACGGGTGATACCTTGCCTCATACGTTTGAGGTATCGTACCTCATAGCTATGAGGCAAGGTGCCACCAGTAGTGCCTCACACATGGAGATCCTCCGTATACGGCTCCCTTACTGCACCTGCCTTCCATCGAAGAAGCGCACGGTGCGGCTGGTTTGCTTGGCCTGCGCCTCGTTGTGGGTTACCATTACGATGGTGCGGCCGTCCTCCTTGTTGAGTTGGTGGAGCAGGTCCATGACCTCGATACCCATCTTGGAGTCCAAGTTACCGGTCGGCTCATCGGCGAGGATGATGTCGGGGTTACCTACGATCGCACGGGCGATGGCCACGCGCTGGCACTGGCCGCCGGAGAGCTGCGTCGGGAAATGGCGCATACGGTGGCTGAGGCCGACCTTCTCCAGCACGGCCTCGGCCAGCTTGCGGCGCTCCGAGGAAGAGACCTTGCGATAGAGCAAGGGAAGCTCCACGTTGTCCAGCACGTTCAGGGAATTGATCAAGTGGAAGCTCTGGAACACGAAACCCAGTTGCTTGTTACGGAAAGCGGCCAACTCCTTGTCGCTCATGCCCACCGTGTTCACGCCGTTGATCTCGACCGTGCCGGAGGTAGGCAAGTCCAGCAGGCCCATGATGTTCAATAAGGTGGATTTCCCGCATCCGGAGGGTCCCATAATGCTGAGAAACTCGCCTTGCTGTACCTCTAGGTTCACGTTTTCCAACGCGACTGTCTCTATCTCTTTCGTACGGTAAATCTTCTGTAAATTCGTTAGTTTGATCATGACTGTAATATTTTAATTGTTATTGTTTGACTCTTGTTATTGTTAAACTCTTGCTATCGCTAGGCTTTGCCACCTAAAAGCAAATTACGTGCCAGAAACGTATCTCATTGATTCCATGACATCTCCATAAAAAAGTACTGTCCGTTATCGAACAGTCGATTCATTTCCGAACAGTCGGTTCGTTTCCGGACACGGATGCCCGTGCCATCCGTGCCGTCCGTGTCCGATCATTCCTGCCGCAAGGCGTCCGCCGGATGCATCCGCATGGCCCGGTAAGACGGGAAACTAATTCCCACGACAATCATCGCGGCCATCACCGCATACGAGAACACGAAGCCGAACAACAGGCGTGAGGCCATGTCGGGCGGTATCTCCGAGCCTTGCGTCACCTCCATATACAGCAGGTTGGCGAAGATGGCGGCGGAGGGGATGAAAGCGATGGTGAGTAGCGCCAAGCCCTCCTTCACCAATTGCCAGAATATGCCCTTGCGGGTGGCTCCCATCGCCATGCGGAGGCCGATCTCGGCGCTCCTTTGTTGCGTACGATACCAGAAGGTTCCCACCACGCCGAGCAGGACATTCAGCAGGAAGAAGGCGATGCCCGCCACGTAAAGGCGGACTTGATCCAACCAACGCTCAAGGAACTGGTCCCGGTAATGGGACATCGGGAAAACATCCTTCAAATAGATATTACCCACGCGCAATTGCTGCTCCATCTCCTTCCGGAAATCGGCGGCGAAAGCGGCGCCGTCCGCGCCGGGCTTCACCCGGATGAAGGTGTTCAAGCCCTCTCCGACCCAATCGCCCTCCTCGGCCACCTTGTTCTCGTCCACCAGCTTATAGTAAGCGTAATCATAGCCGGTGAACTCGCAGTAACGTTGTTTCTCGCAGACACCACCGATACGGTAGGCCACGCTATCACGAGAGCCTTGGTCGGTGATATAGATCTCTTGGCGCACGGCCGCCGCAAGATCGCCGAAGAAGCTGTCGGCGACCGTACCCGTCACCACCACTTGGTTGTCACGCAGGGCGTCCACCAACTCCGAGGGGGACCCGCCTTGTGCCGTCTTTACGTCGAACACCTCGAAATAGGTGGGCGATACGTAACGCACGAAGCCATTACGGATCAACGAGTCCTTCCGGAACGTGGCGTATTGGTTCGATCCCCGGTAATGGAAATGCACGCCGGTGGTGAAACAGATTGATTCCACGGAGGGGTTCCGGCGGATGCGATCCATCAAGGTCAGATAATCCCCGCCTCCCCGTTCGCTATGCACGGAGGTCGTGTCATAATCGGGACTTTCCTCCGGGATCACGTCGAAACTCACATGATACGTATGCTCGATGTTAAAGCCCAAGGGCTGCGAGTAGAGTCTGTACATCACGAACAAGGCGTCCGCCGCATACCAAAGGAAGATAGAGACCACGAGCATTTCCAACCAGATAAACAAGTTCCCCTTGCGCTCGTTCCAGAGTTGTTTTAGAATCATCTTATACATAGCGTCAACCATTTATAGAGTCCGTAATATTCAATCTTGACATTCGCCAAGCCGGGAGGCCGGCGGAAAACAGGTTCAGCACGAGGCAGAACAGGAAGGCGGCGATAAAGACCGCCCCGTTAAACATCCCGGTGGAAAGCCCCGTCTTCCCCAGCGAGGTGACCAGCAACCAGTCCCTCAGCAACAACATGGCGCCGTACGACATCGCCAATCCCAGCAGTCCGCCGAGCAGGGTCAAGACCATGTTCTCGGACAGCACTTGCCAGAGGATGGTGCCTTGCGTGGCCCCGAAAGCCCGACGTACGCCAAGCTCGGCCATCCGGCGGCGCATCCTCGACAGGGTGATGCCCGATAGGTTCAAGGCCGGAACCAGCAGGAGGATGAAAAGGATGATGCCGTAACGGACGTAGAGATAGAAGAGGTTCGCCCCGAACTCGCTACCGCCGCCGATCCATTCCTCGATCTGGGTGGAGGGCTGGTGAAGGATATCGGCCTTGACATCCCGGGTCTTGGCGTTGAACTCCTCGACCTTCCGCAACGCCTCGGTCCTCAACTCCTCCCTCGTGACGCCCGGTTTCAGCAGGACGCAACAGCTATACGAGCCGTTGATACCCTCTTGGTATCCCCCGTCGTCCCGCACCGTGTAAGGGATCCAGACCTCCGCCCACGCTTTCGAGGCGAACCGGGATACGTCCTTCACGACCCCGCAGATATTGTAGACGATGAAATCGAGCTTCATCTCCCGCCCCACGACTTGGTCCGTGCCGAAAAGGGCCAAGGCCACGCTCTCGCTGATCACGGCGTCGCGGATACCGCTCGTGAAAGCCGCCGGGCTGAAGGGGCCTCCTTGCAGGAAATCGAACTGGAAGATCTTCCAGAAGGCGGTATCCGTATAAGAGATGTAACTCGTCCGGTTCTTAAGCCCGTCCATGGACGAGGCGGTCAACGGCCTGTAGCGATCCATATTGATGGCGGTAACGGCCTCCGCCCCTTTCAGCGGATAGCAGCATTCCTTCACCAAGGGCAGTCCCAGCGACGAGTAGGAGATGCGCCGGTTATCATCCTTGCCATTGCTCATGACGGTCGTTATGTAGCAGGTGCGGCCACGGTTTACCTCCGGCTTGAAACTCGCCGTATTCACGACATACAGGATGACGATCACCATGATCATGCAAATGGCCAAGGCGGTACCGAGTATCGAGATCACGCTCAACAGCTTGTTCTCCCCGATCATCCTCAACGCTTGTTTAATGTATTGCTTTATCATAAACCTTTGTATTATAAATTATCTATTACCCGACCTAAACAGCGATTGTTTGTTATCATCCGACTTTGTGCCCCTACGGAGGCAAATAACGTGCCAAAAACGTAACCACCTGATTCCTAACATCACCCCGTAAAAAAAGCTGTCCGATAACGAACACTTGATTCGTTATCGGACAGCGATTATGGACAGTTTCAGATTTTATAATTCCCAACGTAAGGATCTCAGCAGTTCATCGATCTCGGCTGCCGAAATGGAGTCACGGTCGGCCTTATCGTAGATCGTGAGGAGAACAACCGTACCCTCATTATCTGCGCAGACAATGGCCTCCGTGTAAGTAATCACTCTCGCCCCATGGCTCTTTCCTTTTCCCTTGGAGGCGATGGCCATGCGTACCTTGCGAACGCCTTTGCCTAAGCTCGTCCCTTGATCGGGGTTCTCGCTCAAAGACTTACCCAAAGCCGATAAATCAGCCTTCAATGAGCTATACTTCTTACAGAGACGTTTGAACTCTTTATCGAAGTCTTAATGGGTTTTTATCCTATACCTCATTGAGCAACTCACTTAAGTCTCTAAACTTATGCCCCACATCCTTGCCCTCACGCAAATCCTTCACGTCTTGCAGGGCATTCCTTAGCCCCGCCAAGATCTCCTCCTTGGTAGGCTCTGCGTAATCGTCTGCCGGCTTCTCTACCGGGGTTGCCTTACCAAAGGCAGCCATCTTCATACGGCGGACACTGTCGAGGGCCTTCTTGATCAACTGTTCATCCTCCAAAGACATCACCTCTTGCAGTAACGACATTTTTAATTCTATAGCTGTCATAAGCTTGCTCCTTTCTCATTAATAAATTGACAGACGCAAAGATAGACAATTTATTCGTAATGCAACGCCTCCGCCGGAGCCATCTTTACCGCCTTGCGGACAGGGAACCAGATTCCCATGCAGATCATGCCGGCCATCAGGAGGTAGGAGACGCTGAGGGTTACTAGAAAGCGGAGGATGGAGAGGGGCTCGCGGTAGGAATCCAGCTTATCCAAAAAGGCCATATTGAAGACGAAGACCAGTAGAATCGGAACAGTGATCGCCAAGAGACCCAGACCTTCCAGATACATGTACTCGCCCAGCCTGCCCCGGCTGGAACCGATCGCCATGCGGAGACCGATCTCGCTACGCCGCCGCTCGGTACGCAACCAGAACGTGCCTACGATACCGAAGAATACGTTCACGAGCAGGAAGGCCATCATGGAGAGTTTCTTGCTGTTCTCGTTCTTGGTAAACCGGAGTTGGTCATCACGCTGGTCGGCAAGGAGGGTGACACCGTGGACGAAGATGTTATTTACCGTCATCCGATCCGCTGTTTTCTCCAAGAAAGCGTACATCTCATCCTCGGTCATCGGGCGTTTCGTACGTACCGATAGTTCAGCGCTCCTTACGCCGAAATTCTTCACGAACTCCCGCAAGGACTCACCTTTCAATATCGTGAAAGCGCAGTTCTCCGGACGGTCGAAGTCATTGCTACGGAAGGTAGGAAGGACAGCGGCGATCGTGAAAGGCTCGGAAAGGTCGTCATTCTCTGAGATCTGCCGGCCTATGGCGGACTGCCCCCCGAAGAAGAAATCCTCCGCCTCCGCCGTCACGACAAGCGGGCGGTAAGCGTTCTCCACCAGCGGGGTGATGGCACGGCCCTCCTTATCCTTCATACGGAATACATCGAAATAAGAAGGAGATACTTTCAGCTTGTGGTAGTTCTGTCCTACCGCCTTCGAGGTATCAGCGCCCAAGGGAAGGAGCGTACCCCACGAACTTCCGTTTGAATAAGGCATGGACCAATACGTAACACATACTTCCTCGACCTCCTGCTCTTGGCGGATACGTTCCATAAGCTTCAACAAATCCTGTGTTGCGTTCGAGTCGTAAAGTGAGTCGGGCACATAACCCGGGGCGTTCGACGAGAGCGTGGAAAGCTTGAAACGCCACGTATTCGAGATATCATATCCCATCGGGGCGTTATAGCAGCGCACATCCACCCATAACTTATCCATCATAAACCAAAGGGCGCACATCACGATAACCAACTCGCCCAGTATCCAGCCGTTGCTCTTGCGCTGGGCCCATATTATTTTAAATATATGCTTAATCATAATTTGATAGTTGATAGTTGATAGTTGACAATTGACAACTCATTGTTCATTATTCATTGGATTCACTCATTCCCCTTTAACGCTTCTACGATCGGTTGCCGTGTCGTACGCCATGCCGGTATCCCGGCGCTTAATATATTCAGCAAGAACGTAAAGATAAGGGCGGAGATAAATAAGCCCGGTTTAATAAGCATAGGCGCCGTAAGGCTCACGTTCTCGCTCAACATGAAAGGCTTCCCTACCACCAGCAACACCATCGAGAGACCGATACCGATCACGCCACCGATCAAGGTCAGCACAAAGTTCTCCGATAAGATCTGCATCAAAAGATTCTGCCCCGTAGCCCCGAAAGCCTTACGTAAACCGATCTCTTCTTTCCGCTTCTGCACGGACGATTGGATCACGCCCGTTAAGTTCAGCGCCGGGACCAAGAGCAAAAAGAATAGGAAAGCGCCCGATCCGGCCAAGAAGGTAGGCCAGTCCACCTTTTGAAAAGCGCCGCTTCCCATGGCCGTATCCAACTGGGAAAGTAGCCCGGAAGGGAAACCTACGTTATAATCGGTCTTGCTGTCATTGTAGCGACGGACCTGTTGGTCTAGCTCCGAGCGTATGGCATCGAAGTCGGAAGAGGAACGAGCCAATAAGGCCACGCTGAAATAACCGGCCATATTCTCCCCATACTCCCCATTTACACGGGTCAGGGCCTCATTGCTGCTATAGGGTATCCATACCTGAGCGTAGGAGCTCATCAATGAAGAAGGTACGTCACGCACCACACCGCAGACGGTGAAAGTGATAAAATCCATCACGACCTGCCGCCCGACGGCCTGTCCCGTTCCGAACAAATCGGTCGCCACTTGTTCCGACAGCACCATCTTCGGTATACCGGATTGAAAATCAGCCTCGCTAAAGGGGCCCCCTTCCAAGAAAGGATGGTCGAATATTTTCCAATGGCCCGCGTCCGTATAACAAATCTCATACTCCTTGAAGAGCCGTCTATTGGGCAATGACAAGGAATGGCTATCACTACAATAGCCGGATACGGCCTCTGGTTTCCGCAAGGTGTAGAAACATTCCTTCACGACCTCGCTGGACATACCTCCACGGTTATACTCCGGGCCATTGGGATTTTTCGTACCGACTTCCGTACCCCAGACATACATAAACCTAGACCGATTGGACTCAGGGGCATATCCCGTGGATTTAATCTGGAACACCAATACCATCACCAACACCATGGCGATCGCAAGGGCCGTTCCCGAAATAGAGATTACGCTTACGAGCGTATTTTCACGCAGCATTTGAACCGCTTGTTTGATGTACTGCTTATACATAAATCTAATCGTTTGTTATTATTCTACATATTATTCGTAATGCAACGCCTCCGCCGGGACCATTCGGGTAACCTTGCGCACAGGCAACCAGATACCGAGGCAGATCATGCCGCTCATCATTAAATAAGTTATACCGAAAGAGATAGCGAAACGCCCCGTCGTAAACGGCAGGCGATAGGTATCTATAGCATCCGTCGCCACCATATTGATAGCGAAGAGGGCGATAAACGGAAGGGTTAACGCCAATAGGCAAAGACCTTCCAGATACAGATACCGCCGTAACGTGCCATCGTAAGCACCCAGCGCCATCCTCAAGCCGATCTCTCCCCGGCGATTCTGCGCACGGAGCCAGAACGTACCGATAATGCCGAAAAAGACGTTTACCAGCATGAAGGCCATCAAGGAGAACTTATTGCTCATCTCACGCCCCTTACCATCCAGATGAATATCCCGGAACTCCCTGATATTGCTGATGCCATAGACAAATAGATTGTCCGCCGCCAACCGGTCTCCCATCTCATTCAGAAAACGATTCATGTCGTCCCGTGTATAGTTTCTTTTCATCCGGACGCAAAGCTCCGCATTCCGGGCTCCAAACTGATTGACAGTCTCGTTAAACAATTCCCCCTCAAGGCTCTGGAAAAAACATGGCTCCGGAGATTTATACTCGTCGGTCCGGATAGAGGTTGATACGGAGGCGACCGTAAAGGTATTATCCAATTTACTATGCCTCACCTTCCTTCCACGAGCCAGCCGGCCATGATAAAACACGTCTGCCATCTCCTTGGACAAGACCAAGGCGTTATGTATCCCGGCGATCTCGTCCGCTACAGGTTTCCCCTCCGGAGTCTTGATCCGGAAAAGCTTGAAATATTCCGGGGTGACATTCCGGATCTGGAAATTCTCCCCAGATGTTAAGCTCGTGTCACCATCCAGAGGCTCTATCTCCCTCCAAGAATTTCCCATCGAGTAGGGACAGGAGTAATAAGTAGCGCAAACTTCCTCCACCTCGGACCATTGGCGTATTTGCGACATCAAGCGGGTCAGCTTCTCCGGCTCGGATAGCCCGGGAAGCGAATCCGAAGGGTTCCGTTCCTGCTCGCTTAACTTGAAACGCCATACGTTCGTGATATCGAATCCGAGGGGAGAGTAATAGGTTCGCGTGTCCACATAAAACATATCGACCATCAGCCAGAACACACCGGCCACCACCAACAACTCCGCGAATATCCAACCGTTACTTCGGCGCTGGTTCCATATTATACTTAGTATATGCTTGATCATATCATTCCTTTTCAGTAGTTATTTTTCACACGTTCGCATCCTTCAACGATTCCACGATCCGCTCCCTCGCTATCCGGAATGCGGGTAATCCCGAGCTTAGTACATTCAATACCAACGTAAAGAACAGGGCCGCCACAAACAACAAGGGCTGGAAAAGCATGCCAAAAGTTATCACCGTATCTTTTGTCAGCAAGAACGACCGGCCTACATAGAGCAATACGACCGACAAACCTACCCCCAAAACACCTCCTATCAACGTAATGATCAGGTTCTCGCAAACAACCTGCGTAAACAGACGTTCACCGGTAGCCCCAAAAGCCTTGCGAAGCCCCATCTCCGGCCGCCTTTTCTGTACGGCGGATTGTACGATCCCTGTCAGGTTCAAGGTCGGTACCAGCAGCAGGAACAGAAGCACCCAGCCAGTTGTCTTCAGGTATTCGCCCCAACCTACCCGGTTATAGCCATACCGACTACCGGAACCTAAGGCCAGTTCCAGATGGGTGAAAGGCTTGGGAATCGTCAAGATGAAATCCGCTTTGCCGGCGTTGTAGCGGGCTACCCCTTGCTGGATCTCCGCATATATGGAATCGATGTCCGAGAGCTTATGCGCCAAGATCTCCGCCCCGAAAGGGCCACACATCCCGTCGCAACCTCCGCTATTGGTGTACAGGGTATTCGCCGTATAAGGCATCCATACATCGGCGAATGCCTCGCTGGCCGCTTTCGACGGGCGCTTTACCACTCCCGCGATCGTGCAAGGCATCACGTTATTTACCAAGATATCACGACCGACCACGTCTTGGGTACCGAACAGGATACCCGCCAACTTATCGGAAATAACCACGTGAGGCAGACCGGAATTGAAATCGGCCTCCGTAAAAGGCTTGCCGGAAAGGAACTTGAAGTCAAATACTTTCCAAAAGGCGGGATCGGTATAATAGACAGTATATTCCTCGAACAATCGTTTACCCGGAATGGAGATAACGTGGCTATTCTGTGCCGTCACGGTTACGGCCTCGGGCTTTTTCAGCGTATAGAGGCATTCACGTATCGTCTCGGCGGAAAGGCCCGTATTGTTATTCTCGCTCCCATCCTTCGATTTAGTGTTCACGGAGTAGATATAAAGCATCCGGTCTCGCTTCGATACGGGGCTATAACCTACCAGCTTGATTTGGAATTGCAACACGACAACCAAGATCATGGCCACCGACAGCATCGTACCCAAGATAGAAACCACGCTTGTAAGACGATTCTCTCTCAGCGCATGGATGGCTTGTTTAAAGTATTGCTTGAACATCCTTTATTTCAATTTCAGTTTATTCTTTTCCTTGAAGCTTGTCATATCGGAAACGACTACCTCGTCGCCCGGTTCCAAGCCATTGACTACTTCGACATACTCAAAGTTGCTGTCTCCCAGCTGTACCTTCCGCTTGATCAATTGGTTTCCGTTGACAACAAACAACTCATACTCTCCTTTCCCGACGTAGAACGAGGCGTTGGAAATACGCAGCACATCGTCCTTGATGGCATTCATCACGTATACATCGGTCTTCAAACCGGAGCGCAAGCGGCGATGATTATCCTCCTCCAACTGTACCGTGAAAGAGATTACACCGTTCTTCGATAAGGGGGTAACATCGCTAACCACCCCATCCAGTTTATCGTTGCCGATCTTTACAACGGCTTTGCTACCGGCGGCGATCCGGTCACCATAGGTATCGGCGATCTCCCCCTCTATCTTGAAATGGGACAAGTCGGAGACGATAGCGACACGACTGCCTTGAGAGACTTGGGCACCTACCTCGTTGTTCACGTAGGTCAGGATCGCCTTGCGGGGAGAGCGTATCTGGGCGTCTTCCAAGGTACGCTTCGTCTCGGCTAGGCTCTTTCGGAAGATGTTCAGGTCGAGTTCTTTCACTTTATAATCGGCATCCGTCAAGGATTTCTCGTTCTCATATTTTTGCTCATCCTCTTTCAGTTTCAAGACGCTAACGTTATAGTCCAGTTCCACTTGACGGACCTTATCGGTCGTTCCGGCGCCTAGGCTATCCAGATAACGCTCGTTGCGCAACTCCACTTCCTTTCGGTTCAGTTCCATGCGAGAGACTTTCAATTGCATCTCCATCTCGGAAAGCTTATTGCGGTTTTGGATACGGAGTTGATCCAATTGGAGGCGTTTCATTTGCTCCTCGTCCAATTGTTTCTTATAATCCGTCTCGGCGCTGAGCAAGTCCAGTTTCAAGATCGGAGTACCTACATCCACGGAATCGCCTCCCTTTTTATAAATCTCGACGATACGGGAGTTGATCGGTGAGTTGATGATTTCCTCGAAAGCAGGAACCACCTTGCCTGACGCGCTAACGGAAACCTCGATCACTCCTTTATCTACCGTTGAAAAAACCAAGTCCTTCCGTTGCAGGCTGGTTTGCATGAAACCGATCACCCCGCCTATTAAGACAACGGCAATACCAATCCCCGCCCCCAGCTTTATAAACTGTTTACGCTGCTCCTTCTGCCGAACCTCTTTTGATATCTCTCTGTCCATATTTCGTTTGTTTTTATTTTCCACCCTCCAAAGAGCAAACCCCGTGCCAAAAACGTAAGTAACTGATTCTATGAGAATATCCATTTTTAGTACTGTTCGATTTCGGACACTGTGTTCGGTTTCGCTCAAAACTTTTCCGATAGGCCTGTTGTTCTATGCCCAAAACTTATAAACGCAAAATGTATGAACACAAGACTTATCCTATTCACATGTATAGCCGGTCTGACTCTCTTTTTCTCTGGCTGTAGCAAAAATGATGATGATCATCAAGGTATTATCCCTCTCCCCCCGGTAGAGAACGCTTTTCAAGAGAAATATCCCGATGCCAAGAACCCTGTTTTTGAGATCGAAGGTAACTATTATGTGGTAGATTTCAATAATGAAGGTTCCGAGACAACCGCTTGGTTCACGGATCAAGGCGTATGGATGATGGAAAAGATAGACATCTCTTTCGCCCAATTACCGGCAGCGGTATCCACCGCCTTCAAACAAGGCTTTTACTCAAATTGGACCGTGGATGACACGTACGCCATCAATCGCCTAAATATGGGAATCGTTTACAAGATCGAGGCGGAGCAGTCCAATAGCGAAGTAGACCTGTATTATTCACAGTATGGAAACCTGATCAAAGCCGTGGACGATGAGATCAATAATGACGCACCGATCGTTATCCCGAAAGAGGTCAGCAACCTGATGGAGATCACTTTCGCCAACGCCGAGTTGCTGGATATCCAACAGAACAGCCTAGGTTACGAGCTGGATATGATCGATAACCAGATTTATAAAGTGGCGCAATTGAATAAGGATTACAGGTGGCAAAGTACCACATGGGCCATGTCCGAGCAAGAGGTTCCGCAGATCGTGATGCAAGGCTTCGAATCCTCCGCTTACGCTAGCGACAAGGTACAGTCCATATATACGTTATTGAATGCCAATGGCACCTTCTACCTATTCAAGGTTTCACATAACGGGCAGGACGAGACGATTACCTTTGATGTATTCGGGAATATCGTGAAGCCTGAATAAAGAGCGGAAACAACATCCAACTGATAACAAACCGCGCGATTCACAGCCGTCTCCGGACTTGAATCGCGCGGTTTGCGTTATATGATAATCAAGCTTATTTACTGATCAATTCCAAGGTCGCCCCTTTTACTCCCGGTGCGGAAGCCTCGAAATAGATCGTTCCCGGTTCCTCGGCCGTCTGCACGATAGCGGTAAGTTGCCCGCTAAACAGTTTCATTTCCGGAAGATGGAAGAGTTCCAGACTGGCGCTATTTCCATTTGCCGCCGCACGGTAGGCTCCGGCACCACGAACCTTAAACTGGATCTGTCGGGTATCATCCGGACAAAGGTTACCGTTCTTGTCTACGACTCTAACATTGATGAAAGAAAGGTCTTTTCCGTCAGCCGTCAATTGGTTACGATCGGCGGATAACTCAATATGATGCGGCTTCCCTGCGGTATGAACCTCCTCCTCGGCCACAGCGTTACCCTCCTTATCATAAGCGACCACCTTCAAAGTTCCCGGCTCGTATTTGGTATCCATCCACATCAAGCGATACCGTTTCTGGCGCTCGAAACTCTTTTGAGCCGCTTCGGTATAACTACTATCGATACCGATGCTTAGATCTTTCGTACGTTTCCCTTGGCTCTTTCCGTTGATAAACAATTCGGCGGAAGGATAATTGGTATAAACGAATACGGGTGTCACCTCGCCCTCACGTCCCGGCCATGTCCAATGCGGCAGGATATGCAAGGTCTTGGCGCTTTTGTTCCAATGACTACGGTATAGATAGTAACGATCCTTGGGGATACCCGCCAAATCGATAATACCGAACAAGGAGCTATGGCTTGGCCAATTCGTATAATAAGGAGTAGGCTCGCCCAGATAATCAAATCCTGTCCATACGAATTCCCCGATACAATACGGAAGGTCCTCATGCTGGATAAAATCGTCTTCCGGCAGATTAGACCAGTTGCAATGCTCCACGTCGTACGAGGAACTTTGGTGATCCTCATAGACAGCCATCGCCTTACGCTCTACCGGGAATTTATAAACCCCTCGTGAGCTAACTGTGGAGGCCGTCTCGCTTCCCAAGATTATTTGCTGAGGCAGTTTCTTATAATTCACTTGATAACGGAACGGACGATAATTGAATCCAGCCACATCCATCACCGCCGCCATATTATTATTCACGACGGCATCCGGGGCATCCATACCTTGCGTCACCGGACGAGTCGGGTCTTCCCGATGGCAGATATCCTGCAAGAACCTAGAGATCTTACAACCGCTCTCATCCCATTGGTTAGGCACCTCGTTACCGACGCACCACATCACGACGCTCGGGTTATTCCGGTAATGATGTACCAAATTCACGAGGTCTTTCTCCACCCATTCGTCGAAAATCAAATTATAGCCGTTCGCGCATTTCGCCTTGTTCCATTCGTCGAAGCTCTCTGCCATCAACATCATACCCATCTCATCGCAAGCCTTTACCAACTCGGGAGCCGGCATATTATGGGAAGTACGGATAGCGTTGCATCCCATGTCCTTCAAGATCCGGATCTGACGACGGATAGCGGCATCATTGACGGCAGCCCCTAACGGGCCTAAGTCATGGTGATTACAAACGCCTTTGAATACCGTCTTCTCACCATTCAAGAAAAAGCCTTTATTCGGAATGATCTCGATCGAACGGATACCGAACGGGGTCGTATAGAGATCTTTCAGTTGATCGCCCTCATATAAACGAGTCTCCGCAGAATACAAGGCAGGCATATCCGGCGACCATAAAGTCGGGGTCTGGATGATAAACTCTTGGGAGAGGCTATTATCATTGTACTTAATCTGTGAGAGAGGCGTAGTCTGCTCCGTCAACTTTTGCCCGTTCGGATTCCATACACTGGTTTTCACGCTATACTTGCTGGCATCGGCCCCTTCCGGCAGTACGATTTTCGTCTGTACATTGACTTTCGCAAATTCCTTCGTGGCGGTCGGGGTCGTAATATAAGTTCCCCAGACCGGGATATAGGCGTTTTCCGTCACGATTACATGTACATTCCTATATAGTCCCGCTCCCGGATACCAACGGGAGGATTCCGGCAAGTTCTCAAGGCGAACCGCCAAGGTGTTCTTTTTCCCCGGGATGAGCTGTTTCGTGATATCGAAATAGAAAGAATTATAGCCATACGGCCAATATCCAACCTCTTGCCCGTTCACGTAGACCTTGGCATGGCTCATCGCACCGTCGAACAGGATCGTGGCACGCTTCCCATCCGTAAATTGAGGAACCTCAAACTCGGTCCGGTACCAGCCGACTCCCACGAAAGGCAAACCTCCGGTTCGGCCGGCATGTTCCATGGCCTCCGTTTGTCCGTCTTGGGCGATAGCGACCTCTTGCTTATCATTCTGAGAGCTGAAAGGGCCGTAAATCGCCCAATCATGCGGAACGGTCACCGATTGCCACTTACTATCATTGAAAGTAGGATTGATAAACTCCGGGCGGTCTTCCCGGGTGAACTTCCAATTCTTTTCCAACAGGAACTCACTGCGTACTTGCGAGAAAAGCGCAGGGAAAAGGCAAAACAAACCGATCAAAATAGCGAAACTTGTTCTTTTCATTCGTTTTTTGTGTTTTTGTTATTCATAGCGGAACAAAAATAAGTATTTTTGTCTCCAATACAAACTAAATCAAAAGAATTGCACAGCATGTTGTTACAATTAGCTTTCGTTTTAATAGCCATCATCATAGGTGCCCGTATCGGTGGTATCGGATTAGGCGTGTTAGGAGGTCTCGGACTCGGTATACTCACCTTTGGATTCGGGCTCCAGCCCACTTCCCCTCCTATCGATGTCATGCTTATGATCGTTGCCGTAATAGCGGCAGCTAGTTGTATGCAAGCCGCTGGCGGACTTGATCTGATGGTTAAGTGGGCGGAGAAATTGCTTCGCAAGAATCCTCAACGAATCACGATATTAAGCCCGTTCGTCACCTATTTGTTTACCTTCATAGCCGGAACGGGGCATGTGGCTTATTCGGTCCTTCCGGTAATCGCCGAGGTCGCTACGGAAACGAAGATCCGTCCCGAACGTCCGATGGCGATCGCCGTGATCGCTTCCCAGCAGGCTATTACGGCCAGTCCGATATCGGCGGCTACGGTAGCCATGCTTAGTATGTTATCCGGATATCATATTTCCTTGATGAATATCCTTATGATATCAGTTCCTTGTACCTTATTGGGGGTATTGGCGGGAGCGATCTATTCTTTAAGGGTTGGTAAAGAATTGGATCAAGATCCGGAATACTTAAAGCGGGTAGCGAACCATGAGTTCAGCACGAAGCATTACGAGGCGAAAGGCGTTGAAAACCAAATGAAAGCGGCCTTATCGGTCTCTATATTTGTTCTCGCTACGATAGCGATCGTTATTTTTGGTTCTATGGAGTCCCTACGTCCGGTCTTTACCGTCGGCACGGAAAAGGTCTCGATGCAGATGTCACATATTATTGAGGTATTAATGTTGACAGCCTCCGCTTTCATCTTATTATTTACAAAAACAGATGGTATCAAGGCCGCACAGGGTTCCGTTTTTTCCGCAGGCATGCAAGCGGTGGTAGCGATCTTCGGTATCGCTTGGATGGGAGATACATTTATCGCCGGCAATATGACTGAATTAAAGGGATCTATCGAGCATATAGTTACACAGATGCCTTGGTTATTCGGATTGGCCCTTTTCGTAATGTCCATTTTATTATTTAGCCAAGCGGCTACCATTCGTGCGTTATTGCCGCTAGGGATCGCATTGGGAATCTCACCCTATATGTTGATCGCTTTATTCCCCGCCGTAAACGGTTATTTCTTCATCCCAAACTACCCGACAGTCGTAGCCGCCATCAACTTCGATCGTACAGGCACGACCCGCATCGGTAAATACATCTTGAACCATTCTTTCATGATGCCGGGATTGATAGCGACCGGGGTTTCTGTAGGATTGGGGTTACTATTCATTCAATTCATATAATAAGAAAGCAAAAATAGAGACGCAGCATACACGCTACGTCTCTACACCCCACACCATATATCATATTATATTACTTCAACAATTTTTCCTGAATCAACTGCTTTAACTCCAGTTTTCCCATCGTGCCGATCATCATCTCACGGGGGCCGTCTAGCGGGCAAAACATCAAAGTGGGAATCGTTCGGATATTAAAGGCTGTCTCGAGTGCCTCCTCTTGATCTACATCCACCTTATAAATATAAATCTTCCCATCAAATTCTTTGGCAAACTCATCCAATATAGGGCTTAAGCGTTTGCAATAACCGCACCAAGGAGCGTGAAAATCTATGAGGCAAGGACGACTTCCTATATATTTCCAATCTTTGGGATTCGCCTCAAAATCACCGACATTGGCGATAAAACCATCTTTCGTTAAATCGATCACTACCATACTTCTCTATATTTTGATTTATAATATAACAAAGATAAGTATGAATAGGTTGCGGTATTTTTTATACTTTCGCGGCATCGTTTTAACAACAGACAGAATGCTCACACTTGATAAAATTTATCAGGCATCATATGCCTTGAAGACAGTCATCAGACGCACTGATTTAATCAGCGCTCCCAATATCAATCCGGAATCCCATATTTTTCTAAAACCAGAGAACTTACAAGTAACCGGATCGTTTAAAGTGCGCGGCGCTTGTTTCAAGATCGCCCAGCTTACGGAAGAAGAGAAATCGCATGGCGTAGTGGCTTGCTCGGCGGGAAACCATGCCCAAGGTGTGGCATTAGCGGCTACCGCTCATGGTATCAAGTCCTTAATCTGCTTGCCCGATAACGCTCCTATCTCTAAAGTCGAGGCTACTAAATCTTATGGGGCAGATGTATGCCTTGTCGAAGGTGTTTACGATGACGCCTATAACAAGGCTTTACAATTGAAGGATGAGAAAGGATACACATTTATCCATCCGTTTGATGATGAGGATGTGATCGCCGGACAAGGGACCATCGGTTTGGAGTTATTGGAACAACTCCCGGAAGTAGAGGCCGTAATCATTCCGATCGGAGGGGGTGGGCTGATCTCCGGAGTCGCCTATGCCATCAAGAACTTGAACCCGAATATCAGAGTTTACGGAGTGCAAGCCAAAGGAGCGCCCAGCATGTTAAACTCTATCGAGCATGGGAAAATCGAACGCCTCGAAGGTGTACGTACCATAGCCGACGGTATCGCCGTAAAAGAACCGGGAATACATACTTTCGATCTTTGCCAGCAATATGTGGACGAGATCGTATCCGTGACAGACGATGAGATTTCCACCGCTATCCTCGCGTTGATCGAGCAACATAAATTAATCGCCGAAGGGGCGGGTGCCGTAGCCGTGGCCGCCGCCATGTTTAATAAAGTACCCATCAAAGGGAAAAAAGTAATCTGTTTGATTTCCGGCGGAAATATCGACGTGAATATCCTTTCCCGGGTAATCGGACGTGGTTTGCAGAAATCCGGCCGCTCTTGTTCCATGACGATCGAATTGGTAGACAAACCCGGACAACTACAGCACGTATCTGAAATCATTGCCTCTACCGGCGCTAACGTAGTATCCGTATATCACGAGCGTGTCAGCCATACGGCTGATATCAATGGCTGTTATCTGCGGTTGGAGATGGAAACAAGGAATCAACAGCAGATTAATGAGATCCGGCAATTACTCACCGTTTCGGGATATAAGATAGTGGAAGGATAAACAATTCGCCCCTAAGCATACAATTGATTGGCAAACCATTACTGTGCCACTACTTTCCATAGGCGTGGCACAGCCGTGCCATCCTAGTGGCACACTTGTGCCATCCTTATGGCATAGCTGTGCCATCACGGTGGCACAAGCGTGCCCTAAGAATGGCACAAGCTAAATATTAATATATTGTCTTAATGTATTCACATACTCCTCCATCGCCAAGCGTCCTTTGTCTGTGATCCGGCAAACCGTTCGGGGCTTCTTCCCGGCAAACCCCTTCTCGATCTCGATATAACCAGCTTCATTAAGTTTGTCCAATTGGACGCTGAGATTTCCTGCGGTAGCGCTCGTCTTCTCCTTGATATAGACAAACTCCGCCTCCTCCACCGATAGTAAAATGGACATCACCGCTAGCCGGAGTTGGGAATGCAATAAAGGATCTAATTCTTTAAACATTGTTTTTTAGCTTTATTATTAAGAATATGCCCGGGAATAATCATCATTACCACAAATGAAAGGCCAAAATACAAATACCATAAAACCGTGACAGGATCATGATTTATCAAACTCATCAGCATGTGGATAACTAAAACGAAAGCAACCACCGGAGAGTAAATCATCCATTTCTCCCGCAAGATAATACCATTTATAGATACCCCTAATCCACAATATAATAACGATAAAGGAAGCATCAATATAAAATTGACGGATTGCCCATAAAGCGCACAAAATACCGCGATCAAGACGAACGTCAGTCCAAACATACAGCCAAACACTTGCCATACCTTGGAGATCGTCTTGTCCGTATAAGTCACCACGGCCGGCTCACAACCTCTTTGCTTATATGAAATAACTGGTCCGACAGCAAACATGAGCATCCATCCCCAAGACCAAATATAATTTTGAGTACACAATATCAAGGAGGATATCACGACCGATAAGAGGACGGTAAAATATCCCCAATAAAGTAACACATTGCCACTCCCTACTTTCATGTTTCGCTTACTGGAGTTAATCATCTGAGTGATAATATCCAGACTTTCTTTTTCTGATAATTTTCTATCTTCCATAATTGTATTTATTTTATGTTATTTTTCATTCAGGCGACTCCGTTCGGAACCGGAACCTATCTCAATCTTACTCTTCCTTACTTTCTTTCCGCTATTGAAATTCCATGTCAACGCAACCTTAAAGACCCTTCCAGTAAGTCCGTTTTCATAACGGGATGATGTTCGATAAACATCCAACGTACTGGCGTACTCATTGGCTTGGTTAAAGATATTATCGACTGAAACTGCCAACAATAGCTTATCATTCAAGAGTTTCTTCCTCGCCATTACTCCAACCGTATGCCGGGGGGCGACCTCGCTATTACCGGAATATAGCCGACTCGTTCCACTATACCGGGCCTCCACCGTAAAACCTGCCGGCAACGTAAAGGTAGCGATCGCATTGGCAAACCCTAAATAATGAGACGAGAAAGAAGACAATTCCGTCATCCGGATATCCTGCCGTACGCCTATGAAATTCCCTGTCAAGTTACACCAAGTAAAGGGTTGATACGGCAAGCTGACCGCTACAAACCAATGGTTTTCCCGATCGTGATTTTCATACGTGATATAGGATACATCGGGATTCGCCACATCTTGTTTACAGAACTCCCGGATCAAGTCGTGGTGCAAGTTTCCTCCTACAGTCACCGTATAACGATAATTATAAACCAACGTTACACTGAAACGATTGATATAAGTAGGACGCAGATAGGGATTCCCGATCTGGTAGCTATAGTCCGAACTCTGTATACGATTCGGATTCAAGGTATAGAACGGAGGACGTTCGATATTACGAGCATATTGCCCGACCAGCATCCACCTCTTGATGGGATCGAACGCATAGGTCACGCCCAAGTTCGGAAAAAGATCCAGATAATCCCGACTAAAATCCTCACTTCTATCCGACGTCTTGGAATATTCCGCACGTACCCCCGCAGCAAACGACCAGTTCTTGATCTCCGCAAAGAAAGAGGCGTAAGCTCCTACTATATTTTCATTATATCTCAAGGTATATCCATATTCCTCATTTGGAATCCAGCTACCACTAGAGGTTAACCCCTCGTACAAGGAATGATCATCCATCAACATATAGGTATATTTAGCCCCGATTTTCAAAGACATCTTTTTACGCAAGTTCTTTTGGAAAGAAATATCGGTTGTCGCCATATCATAATCCGCCGCCGCATGACTCCGGTAAACCGTGTCATAGCTCCAACTAGACTGTTCATAACAGATCGTATGGAAATTATCCCCGGTCGATCGCTTACTTACGTAATCGGCTATGACCTTAAATACCGAGCCTCGATCATCCATTTCGCGTAAGTAATTGACCGTAGCGGAAAACGTGTTATAATCATCCTTCTGTCGATAATTCCCCGTACTCTTCATAGGATAAGAGTTCTTTACTAAATCCGTTTGACTCCAAGATGTTCCATCCGAAGCTTGATTGATATATTCGATCTCAGCTCCGACACTATTCAGCGAATCGATCTCGAAAATAGCCCCGACACGTCCATTCCCATATTTGGAATCCGTATCATACAAAGATTGAGACACAAACTTATTCCCCACCGTTCCGTATTCCCTGTTGGAGTTGATCTCTCCTTTATCCCGGGGAGTAAAAGTACCCGATACCGCTCCATTCAAGCTCCATTTCCCGACACGTGCATTTACGGACGCCGATGGAATATACCCTTGTAAAGATGGAGACAATGACGTACCTAAAGATACATATCCTTGCATACCGTTATCCGGACGTCGCCGCAATGAGATCTTGATCACTCCACCCTTAGTTGAGGCCTCATACTCAACTCCCGCGATCGGTATTACCTCAATCCTTTTTATATCCTCCGATTTCAAAGACCGCAAATAAGCCAGTAGCTCCTCTCCCGTTAAACGAATCTCACGATCATCCACAAACACCTTCGTTCCTTGCGCCCCGTTTATCGAGATAGTTTCATCCGAGAGCCAGACACCCGGTGCCTGTGATAATAATTCCGTACCATCCTTTCCGGCAGATGGCATGACCGACATGATAAAGCGGTCCGCCTTCCGCTCGATATTCTTCGCTTGAACAACAACTTCCCTCAGAACATGGTTCGATAGATCTAGAATCAAGGAATCCCGCCGTTTTATCGGCAAGATCAGCTCTTTCCGTAAAGGCTCGTATCCGAGGCATTGAACAACAAGCCTATACTTCCCAGCCTCCGCCTCCATGCTAAAATCGCCATCACTATTGGCCACGGCACCCCCTACCTGTTTTTCTCCCGATAAAAGCACAGCGGTCGCATATTCCACGGCATTTCCCTCCGCATCGGAAACATGGGCTTTATAAACCGTTTGTCCCGAGATCTTTTGGGCACTACTCCCGCCTATCGCCAAAATCCAGAGCCATAGTAGTAAAAACCGTACCATGGCTCTATTGATTTACCGGATAATACAGTTTTAATTTGAAAGTCGCTTCCTCATCCTTCACCTCGCAACTTTTCAACACATATCCTTCCGCAGGCCCTTTTCCTTCCAGCATATCCATTTGCCAATTCTCGTTCTCGTCATGGAATACGGACAGATCAAACTTTTCCCAATCCACGTTTTCCAGCCGGATCGTAACCTTTCCTTTCTCAGACTTCGCCATGCCATAAACAGGCTTGGTATCTTTTCCTGACTGAGCCATAACTAGGATATTCCCATGGTTACCACGTATATTTCCAATCTCTACAATAATAGTACGTGCCTCTATGCAACCACATACCAACATGAATAAAGATAATATGAATAAAACTCGTCTCATTTTAGTATCCTCCTCTTAATTATTATCACTGTTACTGCAAACAAGTTTATTTTATAAACCATCCATGGATAAAAAAATGCAAAGGAGCTGCGCATCACTCTTTGCACATCGCAAATATAGACAAGTTTATTTTATAAACCAAATAATATTATAAAATATTCCAATAAAAATTTGACTCTGCAAAATACAGCCAAAATCCCCCACTAACCCTCCTAGAAAACACGTACATGCTTTCAAAACAACCATTTTAAGTTTGAAACAAAGCAACTTTTTCGCTATATTGCGCACATTTAGAATATATATGAACAGGACCAACATACAAATAACTAAAGATATGAACGAACGAATAATTGCTATACAAGCAGATATTACGACATTGGATGTAGACGCCATCGTAAATGCCGCGAACAATAGCTTATTGGGAGGTGGCGGCGTAGACGGTGCCATCCATTGGGCCGCCGGTCCGGAACTCCTTGACGAATGCCGGACTTTACAAGGATGCCCGACCGGAGAGGCGAAGATAACGAAAGGTTATCGATTGAAAGCCCGTCATGTCATACACACCGTCGGTCCCATCTACCGAAACGGACAACACGGAGAGCCGGAGCTACTGGAAAATTGTTATCGAAACTCCTTGCGATTGGCGAAAGAGAACAGACTGAGAACAATCGCTTTCCCATCAATAAGCACCGGCGTATATGGCTATCCTATCGAGGAGGCTGCACAGATAGCGATCCGCACGATCGATACCTTCCTAAAAGAGAATCCGGAAATCCAGCAAGTCACGATGTGCTGTTTCTCCGGATACGACAAATCGGTTTATACGAAAGCGCTGGAACAAATTACAACTCACGAGCCGTAATGTGGAAACACCCTTGCTTGCGTTCGTGCTTGATATAGCAACGATCCGCCCTGCGCAAATCACGAAGCACGGAGGCAAGCACCATTTTCAAGCGGTCCTTATCAATATTTAAGGTATCTTTCTCATCTATCTTAGTATAGCGTACCCATGATACATCGAACGTAGTTCCGTATTGGTGGGCAGAGTTGAGAGAAGAGTTCGTATTCCTTTTTCTCAATTTCTTGACATCGGCAACCGTACGGGTTACACTGGTTACCTTTATTTTATAGATGGAAGCATTCAAGTTTTTCAATGAGTCTTGGAAGTTTTTCCCGATATCCTCCAGCAGATTAGCGGCTTCCGGCACCAAATACGGAATAGAGTGCGTCAACTCCTCTACCTCGTAATAGTCATTCGTCTTGATCTCCACCATATCCCGGGAGGCGTGCTCCGCTCCTTCCCTCGAAGAGACAGGCTCTATGCCGATCTTCTTCGCGACGGACAAATGAACGTCATTCAAATCATTAAAATCACGATTATAGCTTCCATTGTACCAAATCTTCTTCAATTCACCTCTTTTCTCCTTACAAGAAGAAAAAGCCGTCGCCGACACGATCACGACCAGCAACAACATCACATTAAACACAGTCTTCATCTTCATTACCTTCGTTTTGCCTGACAAACATACGGAAAAATCCGAAATTCCCCCTTAACTCCAATTAGTTTTTCTCTAAATGGTAGACGGACGGCTGAAAGATGTGTTCCCGTGAAATAAAACTTCTCCCTTTGCATCAATGGATAAAGAATATTACTAATTTTGTAACTTGATTCGAATAATAAAAAATAGCACATCTTTTTGAAGCGTAATTTAATAAAAGGAATAGCGGATGATTGAAAGAATTTATATTCTTGAAAGCGTAGACCCGGTAATTTTCTACGGTGTGAATAACTCTAATATGCAATTGATCAAGACATTGTTTCCGAAATTGCGTATCGTTGCCCGTGGAAATGTGATGAAAGTGATTGGAGATGAGGATGAGTCCGAGCTTTTTCTCAAGAAAATCCGTGAGGTGGAAAAATACTGTGAGGAGTTTAACTCGCTCTCCGAAGACGTGATTCTGGATATTATAAAAGGGAAAGGTCCCACGGTCGTGAAGCAGGAGAACCTGATCATCCACGGCATGAATGGCAAGCCGATTACCGCACGTACCGAGAATCAACAGTTATTGGTAAAGGCTTTCGAGAACAACGATCTGGTTTTCGCCACAGGACCCGCCGGTTCGGGCAAAACATTCGTCGCTATCGCCCTAGCCGTAAAAGCATTAAAGAATAAGGAAGTACGGAAGATCATCTTAAGCCGTCCCGCCGTGGAAGCCGGAGAAAAACTGGGTTTCTTGCCGGGTGAGATGAAGGATAAGCTAGATCCCTATCTGCAACCGCTTTACGATGCCTTGCAGGATATGATACCGGCAGCCAAGCTGAAGGAATATATGGAGAATAACGTGATACAGATCGCCCCGCTAGCGTTTATGCGCGGTCGTACCTTGAACGACGCCGTCATTATATTGGACGAGGCGCAAAACACGACGACGCATCAAATCAAGATGTTCTTGACCCGCTTGGGTATGAACGCCAAGATGATCGTCACCGGAGATGTCACGCAGATAGACCTTCCGCCTTCTACCACGTCCGGATTGATACAGGCCATGCAAATATTGAAGGGCGTAAACGGGATCGGTAAGATCGAGTTCACCAAGAAAGATATTGTCCGGCATAAACTTGTCCAACGAATCGTAGAGGCTTATGATAAGTTCGATGATAAACGGAAGAAAGAGATCAAAGAGGCAAAAGAGAAGAAAACGAATATAGACAACAACTAAAAGTAAGAGTCATGAAGAAGGCATTAGTTAAAACAGACTTCAATTTCCCGCGACAAAAGAGCGTATACCATGGGAAAGTACGCGACGTGTACAACATCAATGACGACGTATTGGTAATGGTCGCTACAGACCGTATTTCCGCTTTCGATGTTATCTTGCCGGAAGGTATTCCTTACAAGGGACAAATGTTAAACCAGATCGCCGCCAAGTTCCTTGACGCTACGACTGATATTTGTCCGAACTGGAAAATGGCTACTCCGGACCCGATGGTAACGGTTGGCGTTCAATGCCAAGGTTTCCCGGTTGAGATGATCGTACGCGGTTATCTGTGCGGAAGCGCATGGCGTGCTTATAAGAGCGGCGTGCGTGAGATCTGCGGTGTGAAACTACCGGAGGGTATGCGTGAGAACCAACGTTTCCCCGAACCCATCATCACCCCGACCACAAAGGCTGAGATCGGAGAGCATGATCAAGATATCTCTAAAGAGGAGATTCTCGCTAAAGGTTTGGTCTCTAAAGAGGACTACGAGGTTCTTGAGAAATATACGATGGCCTTGTTTAAACGCGGTACCGAGATCGCTAAGGAACGTGGCTTGATCTTGGTTGACACGAAATATGAGTTCGGTCATCGTGACGGCAAGATCTATTTGATCGACGAGATCCATACTCCGGATTCCTCCCGTTATTTCTACTCAGAAGGATACGAGGATCGTTTTGCCAAAGGGGAACCGCAGAAGCAACTTTCCAAGGAGTTCGTCCGCGAATGGTTGATGGAAAATGGCTTCCAAGGTAAATCCGGACAGAAAGTTCCTGAAATGACACCGGAGATCGTAGAAGGAATCAGCAACCGATATATCGAATTGTTCGAGCATATCACAGGGGAGACTTTCGTAAAAGGCGAGACTGATAACTTGCTGAACCGCATCGAGAAAAACGTTACCGAATATTTACAGAATAAATAAGATACCGCACATGACACAGTATGGTTCAGAGACAATACTTCCTTATAACAAAGAGGAACAAAAGGGTACGCAAGTCAAACGTATGTTCGACTCGATAGCCGAAACGTATGATCAACTCAACCATACTCTCTCATTTGGTATCGACAAGATATGGCGCAGGAAAGGGATCGCTTTCCTGCGTCCTTTCTCTCCTAAAACGATACTGGATATCGCTACCGGTACCGGAGACTTGGCTATCTCCATGTACAAAAAGCTGCGACCCGACCATATCGTCGGTGCCGACATCTCGTTAGGCATGATGGAAGTGGGACGGAAAAAAGTAGCTGCCGCCGGTTATTCGGAGTATATATCCTTCGAGCAACAGGACTGTACGGCCTTGACCTACGAGGAAAACTCGTTCGATGCCGTAACCGCCGCTTTCGGGGTTCGTAATTTTGAGAACATAGAGCAAGGTATCTCAGAGATGTACCGGGTGCTGAAACCCGGTGGACATATCATGATCTTGGAACTTTCCACACCGGAACATTTTCCCATGAGACAACTCTACCAGATCTATTCAAAGACCGTCATCCCCTTTATCGGACGTCTACTCTCTAAAGAAAAAGTCGCGTATAATTATTTGCCGGCTTCCATCAAGGTAGTTCCTCAGGGAAAGGTCATGACGGATTTACTCACCCGCCAAGGCTTCAAGCAGGCCCGTGTACGGACCTTTACCTTCGGGATCTGTTCATTATATACAGGATCTAAAGAATAAACAATAAAAAGGTTATGCAGAAATATGGCTTACTGGGATATCCCCTCGGACATTCGTTTTCTAAAACGTATTTCAACCAGAAGTTTGAGGCGGAGAAGATCGACGCTGAGTACTTGAATTTCGAGATTCCCTCTATCAAGGAGATTAAGAACGTAATCAAAGAAAACCCTGAACTTAACGGTTTAAACGTGACCATTCCTTATAAGGAACAAGTAATCCCATATTTAGACGATTTGGATGACGATGCCCGTCAGATCGGAGCGGTAAATGTCATCAAGTTCACAAAAGGTCTTTTCGGCAAACTTAAACTGAAAGGATATAACTCGGATATTATCGGATTCAAGCAATCGATTGATCCTTTATTGAAAGAAACGCACCGGAAAGCGTTGATCCTTGGTACGGGAGGGGCGTCGAAGGCAGTCTTCCACGGACTGAAACAGCTAGGCGTTGGTGCCACGCTGGTTTCTCGCAAACCGAAAGAATTTTGTATCACGTACGATGAGATTACTCCGAAAACCATGGAGCAATATACGGTGATCGTAAACACGACTCCCTTAGGTATGTTCCCGAATATAGACTCATGTCCGGATATCCCGTACGATTTACTTACGCCGAATCATCTATTGTATGATTTACTTTACAATCCGGATGAGACCCTTTTCATGAAGAAAGGAAAAGAAAAAGGCGCCGTCGTGAAAAATGGTCTGGAAATGCTTCTATTACAGGCTTTCGCCGCTTGGGAGATCTGGCAGAAATAGATCGAACGATATCTTTCCAACCACATGATTTGATGAAGCTAGCTTCGTGAGCCAATGAAGTTAGCTTCGTTAGTCAATGAAGTTAACTTCACAAGCGTATGAAGTTAACTTACTTCAACCAAGTCAATACATAGTCCGGTGTAACTTGATATGCCAACTCATATTCCCGACATGCCTCGGTCCGGGTTTCTCGTCCCTTAAACGTCCCACTCGATAAATAAGGAAAAGGATTCACGTGAAGATGCTTTTGAAAGTCCACTCCTTCCTGCCCGATTATCTTGAACAAGGTTTCTTTGGCGCACCAATGGATTAATAGATGCTCGACCTCATGCTCCAGATCGATACCCGCCTCTTCCTCCGGATTCATAAAGCGACTTCGTATTTTCAAGATCCGGTCCGAACGATACTCGATATCGATCCCTGTCGGACGCTTATCCAAGATTACCGCCACATAATCTTTCGTATGAGATATACTAATATATAAAGGTACGCACGCGAGGAACGGGGCACCCGTAGAATGATAGTCAACCCTTACCTCCTCTCCTAAAAGCTCTTTTAAAAGCACCCGGCTGGCGAAACGTTCCTGCCTCCGCTTCTCTGCCGATACCCGCTCCAAAAAAGAAGAATAGTCCGCTTTATGCTCAAGCATCCCCAAAAGCTCATCAGAACTTTCTTCCATTTTCCAGACTCCATGCAGCGGCGAGAGTTGTTTATATAGCAAGGCCATATTATTCTTTCCAACTAAAAGTTTGTATAAGTTCTATGATATCTTCCCGGATATATTGGATAGCGGGAGCTAATGAATCCGCATTGGGTTTACAGTCAAAATACAAGGCTCCCCGGAAGAAATTCGATACACTATCTGTCAACAGGAATTGTATGGGAGAAGCCGATTCTCCATCCAGAAGAAACAGCGAGCCATAAACGTTTGCGGCAGGGTTGGAATACGCTTTCTCCGATATCCGATTCTCCGACTTTATTTGGCGGGCGACGAAAGAGCGGCTTTCCGTCTCCACCGTCACCAAGGACGCGGGAGTAATTGGCAAATAGCTGCAATAAAGCTTAGCCTCTAACTCCGGATACGAGATATTCAAGCCCGTAACACCCTTCTTTTGATCCGGCACCTCTATGACCGCAGTCTGAGAGACATCAAAATTAAAAGGCAGGTAACTGAGATCAAGCGGTTTATATTGTGCCTTCGAAGGTTCGATACGAACATAGCCCCGTGGCTTCGGCGTATATTCCACACACGAAATACAGCATATCCCTAAAAACAGAGAACCTCCTATGACAGCAGCTATCCATTTCATAAACATTTACTTCGTATCTTTCCCATTCTCATCATTCCCTGTACCTTCAGGGATACGGTTAAATTTAACCTTTAATATCCTCCTGTTATCCACTTCCAGCACTTGGAAACGATATTCCTTAAAATCTATAATCTCCCTACGGCGTGGAAAATCCCCTTTTATCTCCAACAAAAGACCGGCCAAAGTTTCCACTTCTTCCGTCAATTTACCAAAATCTGAGGGATCGGCATCGATAACTCGGAAGAAATCCGTCAATAATATCTTTGCCTCAAAGATCAAGCTACCGTCTGCTAAACGGATGAATTGTTGCTCATCCTCATCATACTCATCGGAGATCTCTCCGACAATTTCCTCTAGGATATCTTCCATCGTCACGATACCGGAGGTACCGCCAAACTCATCGACCACGATCGCCATATGAATTTTATTGGTACGGAACTCTTCCAGCAAATCATCGATCTTCTTGGTTTCCGGCACGAAATAGGCCGGTCGGATCAAACTCTGCCAACGGAATGTATCGGGCTTGTCAATATAGGGCAATAAGTCCTTGATATATAAGATACCTTTTATATTATCCTCAGTCTCGGAATATACCGGAATACGCGAATAGCCGGATTTGATAATAAAATCAACCACCTCACGGAAACTGATCTTGATCTCGATATCTTCCATATCCAAACGAGGAGTCATGATCTCATCAGCGGTCTTATTATAAAACTTGATAATCTCCGCCAGCATCTCCTTCTCCTCCGGGATCTCGGTAGAGGTTAGCTCTAACGCTTTAGAAAGCTCATCTACAGAGATATCATATTTCTTTTTCGCTAACGCTTTATTGATGACCGATGTGGAATTAACCAAGATTTTCGAGAATGGGCGGCAGAAGCGTTCCAAACCACTTAATACGGAGGCTGAAAAACGAACAAAACGCAAAGAATTCTTCTGTGCGTAAATCTTAGGCATGATCTCCCCAAAAAGTAAAAGCAAGAAAGTCAGTAGAATCGTCTCAAGCACAAAGCCTAGAAGAGGAGCGGCCGAGAAATTAATCCAAGCGTTAATCGCATAGGTACACAACATAACGACCGCCACATTTACGAAATTATTAGCGATCAATATAGATGCCAATAGATACTCCGAACGTTCAAGGAGACGTTTGATAACAGGATCTGCCGGGCGATTCTCTTCCCCGATCTCATTTAGGTCGCCCGGGGTTAGAGAAAAGAATGCCACTTCAGAGGCCGACACGAAGCCGGAAACAAACAGCAGTAAAAAGGCAAGGCTTAATGCGATCACAGGACCCGCTGTCAGCGCCTGCACCGTTACGTTTTCAAATAAGCCCGATAAATAATAGTCCGAGTCCAAGGGAAACAGTATTAGTTAAACAATATCAGAACGGGAGATCATCCGCGTCACTGGATTCTGAGAATGCGCTAGGCTGCGAGGCGGCTGGCTGTTGATAAGCGGTATTTGGCGCCGTAGTCGGTTGAGCCGATTGTCCTTGCCCCACATTGGGCTGCATACTACCGCCTTGTGCAGTCGTATTTCCACCATCGGCCGGACGGGAACCCGTACTGTAAAACTCGATACGATCCGCATGGATCTCCGTAACATATCGTTTCACGCCGCTTTGGTCATCATAATTACGAGTACGAATCTTGCCTTCCACATATACACCGGAACCTTTACGTACCCATTTTTCCACGAAAGGAACCAAATCCCGACGAACTACGATATTATGCCACTCCGTACGTTCCGGAACCACCGTTCCATTTGCCAACGTATACCCACGTTCCGAGGTTGCCAGCGGGAAATTAGCGACAGCGGCACCACTGTCAAAATAGCGAACGTCAGGATCTTTGCCTACGTTGCCGATCAATATAACCTTATTCAATGACATAATTCAAATTCTTAATAACCATACAAAGAAACACAAATTCAATCATTCTCACAAGTTTCCGTTTAATTTCTCTAAATAAATATGTATCAGCCGGGGAACGGCATACTTCTCAATATCCCGGCAAGGCAAAGAGAGATAATTCCCCAAGGATTCCGGAACCAGCTCTATCTCTATTTGATAGAAAGAAGCGTATAAAATTTGATGGGAGAGCGTATGCTTTACATTCGATAACCCTTGGGTGATACTCAATTTTCCAGCATCTCCCAATAGGTTACGGAAGGCTTGCGTCTCACACAAACCGGAAAAATCCATCGCATGATCCGTCTCGATCAAAGGAAATTCATACAAGCCGGTCCAGATATCCTTCCCCGCCCGTCTGTTCATCCAAGTTTGTCCTTTATATATAATGTATAGATAGTGGAAATAACGATCCCTTGTCTTCGTCTTATTTTGTTTCACCGGATAAGCTTGCACATTGCCGGAAGCGAACGCCATGCATTTATCTTTTAGCGGGCACACCCCGCAGTCCGGGTTTTGAGGAACACATTGCAAAGCACCCAATTCCATGATCGCCTGATTATGCGTCCCTGCGTTCTTAGGGTCCAAGATCATTCCGGCCAGTTCCGCGAATTGCTTTTTACCCTTCGTGGTGTCGATCGGCGTATCTACGGCAAACAAACGGGAAAGTACCCGGTACACATTTCCATCCACGACCGGACACGGTTGGTTCCAAGCAAAGGAGACGATCGCCGCCGCCGTATACTCCCCGATACCTTTCAAGGATAATACCTCTTTATAATTCTCCGGGAAAACCCCGTTAAACCGCTCCATGATAGATTTAGCCGCCGCATGTAAGTTACGAGCCCGGCTATAATACCCCAAGCCCTGCCAATATTTCAGCACCTCATCCTCTTCCGCCGCCGCTAGAGATGCCACATCCGGGAAACGTTCGGTGAAACGCAAAAAATACTCCAATCCCTGTACAACCCGGGTTTGTTGCAATATAATCTCCGATATCCAGATGATATAAGGGTCTCTCGTTTCCCTCCAAGGAAGCTCTCTTTTATAGGTTTCATACCACTCAACCAATATCCGGCTGATTTCTAACTCACTTTCATACTGTAACATAACTGCTCCCTTTCTCTCTTTTCAACATCATAACTATTTGATTACCGCAAACATACATATATATTACGAATCGAGAAGAATCTTTTTATTTAAAAATTGAAGCTCAATTCTTTTTCCACTTAAATAAAAAGCTATATATTTGCATTCCAAAAAATTAATAGGTCAAAATCAATTAATTAATTTATAGACATGACTAAAGCAGATATTGTTAGCGAGATTTCAAAAAGCACTGGTATCGACAAACAGACAGTGCTAGCAAGCGTTGAGTCCTTCATGGATATCGTAAAAAGTTCTTTAGCCCAAGGCGAAAACGTTTACTTGAGAGGTTTCGGAAGTTTCGTTATTAAGAAGAGAGCTCAAAAGACAGCTCGTAATATTTCAAAAAATACTACGATCATCATCCCGGAACACAACATTCCGTCATTCAAGCCGGCTAAGACTTTTATTGGTGAAGTTAAGTAATTAATTATTATACGTTTAATTTAAAATTTTAAAGCGATGCCTAGCGGAAAGAAAAGAAAAAGACATAAAATGTCTACGCACAAGCGCAAAAAGAGACTGAAGAAGAATAGACATAAGAAGAAATAAGTCTATCTAACGAACTCTAAAGAACAAACTTAATAAGTGACCTTTTAAGTTTGTTCTTTGCGTATTTTATAAGGTCTGATCTTAAAAACACATCTTAAGTGATTAGTGAATTAGTAGTTGATGTACAGCCCAAAGAGGTATCTATCGCCGTCTTGGAGGACAAGAGCCTTGTGGAGCTCCAAAAGGAGGCCCGCAACGTCTCGTTCGCCGTTGGTGATATCTATCTAGGTAAGGTTAAGAAACTGATGCCGGGCTTAAACGCTGCGTTCATTGATGTCGGTTACAAAAAGGATGCGTTTCTTCACTATTTGGACTTAGGTCCTAACTTCAACACCCAACAGAAATATTTAAAGCAATTGCTGAGCGATCCCAAAAAGGCGCCGGTACTGTCGAAAACTCAGATTCTACCGGAGATCGAAAAGAACGGGAGTATTAGCGACGTGCTGAAAGTAGGACAAGAGGTGTTGGTTCAAATTGCTAAAGAGCCTATCTCGACGAAAGGTCCCCGATTGACTTCCGAGCTTTCTTTTGCCGGAAGATATATCGTGCTGATACCGTTCGCCGATAAAGTATCTGTCTCCACCAAAATTAAATCAAGCGAGGAACGGGCTCGTTTGCGCCAGTTAATCCAAAGTATCAAACCGAAGAATTTCAGTGTTATCGTACGGACATCCTCGGAGGGCAAACGTGTCGCAGAGCTTGATCATGAACTAAAGACATTGGTGAAACGATGGGAAGATAATATCGTGAAGGTGCCTAAACTCAAAGCTCCGGCTATCGTTTATGAAGAAACGGCACGTACCGTAGCTTTACTTCGGGATATATTCAACCCCTCTTTCCAAAATATTTATGTAAATGACAAGGAGGTCTACAATAATGTCCGCGACTATGTAAGCTTGATCGCACCGGGACGGGAAGAAATCGTACAGTTATATACGGGAGAGCTTCCTATCTTTGACAACTTTGCGGTCACCAAGCAAATCAAGTCGCTATTCGGACGAACTGTCACTTACAAGAGTGGAGCTTACTTGATTATCGAGCACACGGAAGCTATGCACGTTATCGACGTGAACAGCGGGAACCGTTCCAAAGGCAGCGATGCTCAAGAGAAGACAGCTATCGACGTAAATATAGCCGCCGCCGATGAGATCGCCCGTCAGCTCCGCTTACGAGACATGGGAGGTATCATCGTTATAGACTTTATCGATATGGCAGAGGCTGCCAACCGGCAAAAGCTATTTGAACACATGACAAAGGCAATGGCAAATGACCGGGCTAAACACAACATCCTTCCTCTTAGTAAGTTTGGCTTGATGCAGATTACCCGTCAGCGGGTACGTCCGGCAATGGACGTGGATACGTCAGAAGACTGCCCATCCTGTTTCGGAACAGGAACGGTTAAGCCTTCCATCCTGTTTACCGACAGCCTGGAAGAAAAAATAGATTGCTTAGTAAACAAACATCACGTGAAGAAATTCACCCTGCATGTACATCCGTATGTCGCAGCGTATGTGAACAAGGGGTTGTTCCCCTTGAGCATGAAGTGGAAAATGAAGTACACACATGGTTTAAAAGTTATTCCCAATCAAAGTCTCGCCTTTCTTGAATACAAATTCTTTGATGCCGACAAGAATGAGCTTGACATGAAAGAAGAAAAGGAAATAATCAACAAATAACAAGAGAAGCCCCGGGCCTATTAAAGCGGTTCCGGGGCTTTCTGTATTCTGCCAAACCGTCAAAATGTCACGATTCATGACACGTATTATTTATTTTCAAACCCAAACTTCTTTGGCACGGCATTTGTTGAATACTATGTGAATCCTTTAAACAAGGAGGATGACGGACGATGAATAATAACAATTAAAATATTTACAATCATGGGAAAGATTATTGGAATCGACTTAGGAACAACCAACTCTTGTGTTGCCGTATTGGAAGGTAACGAACCGGTTGTTATCGCGAACAGCGAAGGTAAAAGAACAACACCTTCAATCGTAGCTTTCGTAGAAGGCGGCGAGCGTAAGGTAGGTGATCCCGCAAAACGTCAGGCTATCACCAATCCTGAAAAGACTATATTCTCTATCAAACGTTTCATGGGTGAAACTTATGACCAAGTACAAAAGGAAATCAATCGCGTTCCTTATAAAGTAGTGCGTGGTGATAACAACACTCCTCGTGTAGATATCGAAGGACGTTTGTATACTCCGCAGGAAATCTCAGCGATGATCCTGCAGAAAATGAAAAAGACAGCTGAGGATTATTTGGGACAGGAAGTAACGGAAGCCGTTATCACAGTACCTGCTTACTTTAGTGACGCTCAACGTCAGGCTACGAAAGAGGCTGGTGAGATCGCAGGTTTAACCGTACGCCGTATCGTAAACGAACCGACTGCCGCTTCTTTAGCTTATGGTTTGGATAAGACGAACAAAGACATGAAGATCGCCGTATTCGACTTAGGTGGTGGTACATTCGATATCTCCATCCTTGAGTTAGGTGACGGCGTATTCGAGGTAAAATCAACAAACGGTGATACTCACCTAGGTGGTGATGACTTCGACCACGTAATCATCGACTGGTTGGCTGAAGAATTCGAACGAGAGGAAGGCGTAGACTTACGTAAAGACCCGATGGCTTTACAACGTTTAAAAGAAGCTGCCGAGAAAGCGAAGATCGAGTTGTCAAGTACGACTAGCACGGAGATCAACTTGCCGTATATCATGCCGGTAAACGGTATTCCAAAGCACTTGGTTAAGACTTTGACTCGTGCTAAATTCGAACAATTGGCTGACGGTCTGATCCAAGCATGTATCGAACCGTGCCGTCAATCCTTGAAAGACGCAGGTTTATCAACTTCTGATATCGACGAAGTGATCTTGGTAGGTGGTTCTACTCGTATCCCGGCTGTACAGGCTATCGTTGAGAAATTCTTCGGTAAAGCTCCGTCTAAGGGCGTTAACCCGGATGAAGTAGTAGCCGTAGGCGCAGCGATCCAAGGTGGTGTATTGACAGGTGAGGTTAAAGACGTATTGCTGTTGGATGTTACTCCGCTGTCTTTAGGTATTGAGACAATGGGTGGTGTAATGACTAAATTGATCGAGTCTAACACGACCATCCCGACCAAGAAGTCCGAGACATTTACGACTGCCGTAGACAATCAGCCTTCTGTTGAGATCCACATCTTGCAAGGTGAGCGTTCTTTGGCTAAAGACAACAAGTCTATCGGCCGTTTCCACCTAGATGGAATACCTGCCGCACAACGTGGTGTCCCTCAGATCGAGGTTACATTCGATATCGACGCCAATGGTATCTTGAACGTATCCGCCAAGGATAAAGGAACCGGTAAAGTACAAAGTATCCGTATCGAGGCTTCCAGCGGTTTGAGCGATGATGAGGTTAAGCGTATGAAAGAAGAGGCTGCCGCAAACGCAGAGGCCGATAAGAAAGAGAAAGAGCGTATCGATAAATTGAATCAAGCGGATAGCATGATCTTCCAGACCGAGAAACAATTGAAAGATCTTGGCGACAAGCTTCCGGCAGACAAGAAAGCTCCGATCGAAGGTGCCTTGAACAAATTGAAAGAAGCTCATAAGGCTCAGGATATCGCAGGTATCGATGCTGCTATGGCAGAATTGAACAGCGTATTCCAAGCAGCTAGCCAAGAAATGTACAACGCTCAAGGTGGCGGCGCTCAAGGCGGCCCGCAAGCAGATCCTAACTTCGGTGGTCAACAAGCTGGCGGTAACGCAGGTAGCAGCAACAACAGCAAAGACGGTAACGTTACGGACGTTGACTTTGAGGAAGTGAAGTAAGTATCGGTAAACAACGATAACTAACGATAGAGAAGTAGGGTGTAGCTCAATGAGTTACACCCTACTTTATTTTTAACACTTTCTGATGGATTTGCTTGTTTCTCGGATTTTTATTGTATATTTGTACCATATTTGTGCCGCGATAAGAAAGTCGGAAATCTGCGACAAAATATAAACGGATTGAATACAAACAAGTAAAAATCAGCATTATGCCAGCAGCAAAGTTCGAGATAAAGCGCAAATGCCAGGTGTGTGGTCAGGAGTTCATCGCCAAGACCATAGAATCGTGGTATTGCTCCAAACGCTGTTCCAACATTGCCTATAAGCGCAGGAAAGACGAAGAGAAGCGGAATCAGCGATTGGATGAAATTGTAAAGAGCATCCCGAAGCACCAAGATTACATCAAGGTGTCGGAAGCTTATGCCATGTTCGGCATCAGCAAAGATACGCTGTATCGTCTGATACATAAAGGGACTATTTCGCACATAAATCTTGGAACTAACCAAATCCGTGTCAGCAAAGAAGAACTGCTGAAACTCTATCCGCTACGAAAGAAAGCTCTGACAAAACCCAAACCCGTTGCAAAACTATATAGCTTGGAGCCTAAAGACTGTTATACTATCGGCGAAATATCCAAGAAGTTTCATTTAGAAGACAGTACGGTCTATCTACATATCCGTAAATACTCTATCCCTACCCGGCAGATAGGTAACTTCGTTTATGTGCCCAAGAAAGAAATTGATAACCTATATAAAGGGATGAAGCAATGAAGAAAGCGTTGGCCAATACACGAGTTTCAGTAAAACTCCGCAAATCGGAATACCGCGAGGAATGGTACCTGTATGTTGAAGCTTATCCGGTTTTCCAAGCAGACAAACCCACTCCCCAAAGAGTGCGTGAATATCTGAGCCGTACTATAACCACTCCCATATGGGATAAGTCGCGGAATGCCCGAACCGACAAAGACGGCAAGACCACTTATAAGCTAAAGCGTGACTTGAACGGCATCATCCAATGCAAATCTCAATTAGACCAAGAATCGTGTATCTATGCCGACAAGGTGAGGAGCCTGCGCCAAAAGGAATACGATAACGCTTCGCTTTATTCTGAAACGGATGCAGAACAGGCAGAGCAGCTAGAGCGTTCACGTTGCAACTTCATAGACTACTTCGACCATGTGCAACGGTTACGCCACGCCCATAGCTCCGATTCCATTATCATCAACTGGAAGCGTGTACATGAATTGTTGAAAATCTTTGCGAAAGGAGATACCATCCTTTTCTCACAGATTGACTTGAAGCTGATAGAATCATTCCGTATGTTCCTATTGAACGCCCCACAGGGAGGAGGCAAGAAAGGTGTTATCTCGCAAAATACGGCATCCACTTATTTCTCCATATTCAAGGCTGCATTGAAGCAGGCTTTCATTGACGGCTATTTGACGGTTGATATTGGGGCAAAGATCAAGGGTATTCAAGGTCAAGAAAGCCGTAGGGAATACTTGACCATTGAAGAACTGAACCGCTTGGCTCAAACTCCATGCGACCCGTTGTTGAAGCGTGCCGCCCTCTTTTCTGCACTTACCGGGCTTCGTCATTGTGACATTCAAAAGTTGAAGTGGTCAGAGATAGAGGTATTCAATGGTGGTTACCGTTTGAACTTTACTCAGCAAAAGACCAAAGGCGTTGAGTATATGCCTATATCCGAACAAGCATTTCAATTATGTGGTGAAAGGAAGGACGGCGAACAATTAGTTTTTGGCGGACTGCCAGACCCGTCATGGATTAACCGTCCGATAAAGAAATGGGTTGCAGAAGCCGGAATAACGAAGCACATCACCTACCACTGCTTTAGGCACTCGTATGCAACCCTGCAACTCGCCGGAGGAACAGACATTTATACTGTTAGCAAAATGCTTGGTCATACGAATGTCCGTACAACTCAAGTGTATGCAAAGGTTGTTGATGCTAAAAAGGAAGAGGCTACCAAGACGATTAAGCTTGATTTACCGTATTATTGACTATAATTTTATATTCTAAATCAAATTATTAGGTAAATACGTAAATAGTTTTATGTCACAATAAAATATATTGTTGTTTTTCGAAATAATTTTGCATCTTTGAAGGTATAAGACAATAGAGTGTAATTATATGGCAACAAATAAAAACATTAATCGTATCAAAGTAGTTCTCGTAGAAAAGAAGAAAACGAACAAGTGGCTTGCTGACCAAATAGGTAAAGATCAGGCTACAGTGAGCAAATGGTGTACTAACACAACTCAACCCACTCTTGAAACTCTAGTAGAAACTGCAAGAATACTTGAAGTTGATATTCGGGAGTTGCTCGTACCTACAGACAATCAGAAAATTATGATGACGATCTTGTAATAACTAAATCTAATAGAATATGGTCAGCAAATCAATAATAGAAAAATTACGTGAGATATATCAATCTTTGCCTAAGGTTGAACTGGTTGACAAGGGTGATGGATGGGTGAACCAGTATGATTTCTTACGTGCTGTTGGAAAAGTAGGTATCAATTATAAGAATCTGGGGTACGATCATTTCTATGAATTTTTAACAGATTCTGGATTGTTTTCATTCTGGACAGATTTCTCGGGAGAAAAACCTATAAGGTATGTAATTGAAAAAGCTAAGCCAAAATCTCACGAAGAGCAAAGAAGACCACAATACAATCGTGCAGCAACCCAATACGTAGATTCCGAGGAGGTCGTTAAAATCAAACGCAGATTGCGTCTTGAGAACAATCAGTTTATTGGTCAGTTTGCGCCTCAAAGAAATGAAGGTTGGTTTACGATAACAGATATCCGTAATACTGATTTTACAAAGATTGAAGATAAGGAACGTGGTATAAAGAATCTGTCTATCTCATTCAGAAGCAACAAGGAGTTCAACCGCTATGCATACTACAAGTTCACTTGGGTATTGCTTGAAACCGATCCTCTCAAGTTCGGTATTGACTTGCATGAGGAAATAACACCAATTTACCCCAAAGACATTGTGAGCAGTCTTTACGAGGGCATTATGCGTTACCCTGCAGGTGCTGCAAAGAAGATTGCTCGTTCGCTTGATACTCTCAAAAAGCAACTTACACAAAGCGGTAAGGAAGTATTCATCTATGAGTTGCTGCAGAATGCTAACGACTATCCTCTTCGTACAAAAATTGATGGTAAGATTCAACCTTTGCCTGTTGATGTAGAGTTCCATATTACCGAGAACTACTTAACATTCGAGCATACAGGTGAATATTTCAATCCAAAGAATATTGCAGCTATTTGTGATATAAATGATGGCGAGAAGTCTGACAATACCGAAGCCATCGGCTACAAAGGTATTGGTTTTAAGACCGTTTTCCTTGACAACGACTATGTTCTCCTCAATACTGGTAATTACACATTCAGGTTCGACAAGTCTGCTACGGATGTAATCAATACACCGTGGCAGATATTGCCAATCTGGACGGAACATAATGAGATCGATAATGAAATCAAGTCTGTATTCCGTCAGCATCCTAACGAAGAGTTCAGAGTAAAGTTCGCTCTCCAACCACGAGATAAGGAAATTCTGACCGATGAAGACAGAGATGATAACTACATCGATTTGTTTACCGATGTATTTGAATCAGAGCGCGTCATATTGTTTATCCCGAACATCAAGAAGGTTAGCATCTTTATTGATGGTCAGGATGAACCGATTGTACGTGAGAAAGACAATAAAGACTGGTGTGTATCAGATTCTCTTGTAGATGATATTCCTGAGGATATTACAGATAAGATAAACGATGTCTTGGAAAATCCAGACTCTCTTCGTTCGGATGGTTATGAGAAAATACCTGAGAAGTACATGAACTTCCGTAAGACTGCGGTAAAGTTTGCGTGCAAGAAAGCTGAAAGAAAGTTGACGCCAGTTGATGATGCCATACTTTATTGCTATCTGCCAGCAAAGCGGGCTGATTGGGGCTTCAATTTCCTAATGAATACCGATATGGTGCCCAACGGACAGCGTGATGATATTGAGGATATCGAGCTCAATCACGTTATTGCTCGTATTGCAGGTAAACAGTTCTTTTATTGGATCAAGCAGCTTATTGAAAGCAAAAAATACGACCTTGACTCTATCTTTGCACTTATCCCAGACTTTGATGAGTGCAAGAAGAGACGCGTGTATAAGACGTTTATAGAGGAGTTCCAGGAAGAATTTGAAAAGTTCATAAAAGAAGAGCCTTTTGTTCCATGCGTGGATAAGGATGGTGAACAAACCTTTGAATGCATCGACAATATTATTAACGACATGACTGGCATGACAGCGAACGGAGTCATTTCAGACGAAGACTTCATAATTCTTATGGAGTTGGGTGACTACTCCTTGCCAGTTGACGAGTTAAGACAATCGGAGGCATTCATGGATTTCTTGTACAAGCATTCTCCTTCGAGCCTTGATGTAAAGGTTGATGCTGTTGTAAAGAAATGTGAGGAAACTGATTTCCAGACATGGTTGACAGTTCCCGAAAACAATACACGATTTATTAGACATTGGTTGAGTGAGGATGAACTAAACGAGTTTGCGAAGAAAAATATATTTATTGAATACGAAGGCGATTTGTTTACAGCAGGAAGTCTCTACTATGATTTTGACACGAATTGTAATGGAATAGGATTCTTGCGTAGATTTGTACCGCATCTTTGCGAGGCATCAAGAGCAAATTTTGAGGAAGATGAAAATTGGAAATCATTTGCAGACAAGTATTTCCTGTCTTTCTCTGCTGCGTCTATGATTACAGATTACATTCTATCCAATGAGGATGCTATGGCGTTGCTTAACGTACCAAGCAATTCTGTTGCATTCTATCGTTATCTTGCAGTAAAGGAAGTTGATTTAAAGGCTAACAAGACAAAGGTTCCGTACATTACCGAGGATGGTGGTGCAAGTACCGACTATACCAATTATCACTACTTCTTCAACGAAGAAGCTCATGGCTTAATACGTGAGAAATGGTTGGGCGAGAATCTTATCAACGTACTATCGCATATCTATTTTGACAGCCTGGCTGATGACGAGAAAGATAATATAACTGCAATATTTACTAACCTTGGATTCAACGAATTTACCAAGGACTCCTTCATCACGACTGTCATAGTTGGCGATGCCGATTTCCGAGCAAAAGTAAACGCTGCCATAGAAAACAATTATGCCGCCAACAAAGCATTTGTTGAATATGTGTATGGTTGTGAAGCGCAGTTGAAGGAAAACGTTTTCAAGGATTATGTCTTGCGTTGTGTTGACATCCACAAAAATGAGGTATATCTTTGCAACGATGACGTGCGATACTTCAATCAGGATGCGTATGCTCAGAACAGCACCTATGCTGACAATATCAATCATGCTTGGTTGCAGGATAGCATGATGTATGCTCTATCGAATGATTACTTTGAAGGTCGTGAGAAGGAAGAGGTAAAGAAACTGGAATCGTTCTTGCGTCAGCAGTTTGGCGTTAAGACCTTCACAGACAAGTCGTTCTTCACAGATGTTGTAATCAAGAATAAGGCGGTTATCTATGCCGGTCTTGTTGACGAGGCAACTATGCTCACATTCTTGGAGTACCTGAAGCGTGACGCAGACAGACTCTTTGATGATACTATGAGTTTCAACGACATCAAGGATATGCCTTTACTTGCCTATGACGGAACCATAGTAAGAGCAAGGGAACTGAATATCCAGTATATCGAATACAACGAGGACGCAAAGATTCTGTGCGAGAAAGCATGGTGTCCGAAGATGTATGTTGTGCTCTCACAGAAATATACCGATGATTTCTCTCAGGATATGCGTCAGCTGTTCAAGATTGTGAAGTTTGACATCAATACCACAACTGACATTCTTGCTCAGAACGCAAACTTGCGTCAATCGGTTAATGTTATAAACAATAACGTTGATTTCTGGCGATGGGTAAAGGTAAACCAGAAGCAAATTGCATCTGTTGATAAGTTTAAGACTATTCCGTTACTTGACAATAACAACGCGCTTATCAATTGTGTATCACTTTACATTTCTGACACCTATCAGCAAGAACAAATTGAGGCGCTGGTAACTAAGTATGTAAAGGAGGCGCAGTTTGTGTCTTCGTCTTACATCGAAACCGCCAATGAGAACGAGAAGTCAGAGTGGATGAAATTGTTCAGGAAACTCGGTCTTAAGTCCGATAACAAGGATATTCTTTTCTCAGACATCTTGCCTAAGCTTTCAACTATTGAAGTAGAGTCTTTGGATTCTGTTGTAGCGATGATGACCAAGCACCTTAAAGACCTGAAGGATAAATGGGCAGAAAGGAAATACCAAATTATGCAGTTGAGAGTTCGCACTCAATATGCTGGTTATAAGACTCTAGATCAGGTAATAATCGTCAATATGGATGAGGATTCTGTATCTGAGCCATTCAAGTACATCACTCTTGCCAACGAGGTTCATCCCGATATTCTAAAGGCAAATAAGGACTTGCTTCATGCTATCTCTGAAGAGTACGGTAATCGCAATCTCATTACCACAAAGCAAATGTGGATTGACGCAAAGGTTAAGGATTATCTTGCAAAGTTTACTGCCGATGAGAATAACGTTGCAGACATTCACATTCAGTTTGTACGTGAAGTAGTCAAGATACAGAGTGAGTATGACATAAATGACACACTTCGTAAGCAGATAAAGTATCTGGTCAAGTCGAATGAAACGACATACAAGCTTGCTCATGAGCTGACACTTGGAACAGAATATTCTCCAACGTGCGACTTTGAGGCAAATGGTGTGGCTGAATTGTCGTATCTTTCAGACACTTACATCTTCGAAGGCAACAAGGATATCATCAAACAATATTTCAAGGCGGAGAACGTGCATCAGAATATGACGCGAGAGGACTTGAAGTATCTCGCAAACCGCACATTTGCTTGTTATTTCTGGTCGAAATGTTTCTCTCGTCGCTTGGTCGAATATGAATCCTGGGTAGAAGATGGATGTTTCAATAACCGCGTGTGCATACCAACAGAGAATTCTGTTCAAAAGCCGGAGTTGTTGTATACACCTCACATAGCTGGTTATGCTGTTCGTGCCAAGGTACCTCAATGGCAAGAGAAGGTTCCTTGCAAAGCTATTGTTGACTCTATTGACAATCGTGATGCTCGTGAATTATTTGAGAAGATCAACTTCTGTAAAGCTCTCTCTTTTGAAGATTGCCTTTATTACCTTGCTCGTGTTACGCATCCAAGAGAGGAAGAAACTAATTTCCGCAGTATAGTGATTAATTGGATGCTGTCTTCGCCTATTCAAGATGAGACTTTGGTTGACAACTATCGTAAAACGCCAACTGCAGAATGGCGTAATGGTAAGGGGCAGAAGAAGCATATTACGGAACTTTATGCTATCCATCCAGATGCGACACAGGAAAGGAATATCTTCCGTGGCGATGAGTTTGTTATGCAGACAAGTGCTTTCCCTTATGATACAGATTCGTTTGTCAAGGTCTGCAACATGCTGAAGATAAAATGTCTGACAAGTTCTGATTTTGTGGCAACACCTATAGGCAAACAAGATGAAACAGCTGATATGGTTGCCATACTCAGACCTCGTCTGCTTATCTTGTCGGCTATCGAGAACCCAGATCGATTCCAAGAACTCTACGAACGTTATAATACAAAGCTGTCGCAGTATCATTTTGTTGTATGTGAAAAAATAGACCTCGGTTATGACACTATACATAATGATGTGGAGCGTATCTATAACGATGACAACCACCTTTATTATGTAAGCTCATGGAAGCATAATCGTACCTTTACAAAGTTCTGTAGTAGATTGAAGCGACTGGTAGGTTTTGACGTGTATGATAATGTATGTGAAGACGTTCTTGATGATAGCGTTTCTGTAGAAGCGTGCATCGAAAAGTATTGCTCTTCACTTGCATACGATGAAAAGTTCCGCGCTTATCTCAGATCGTTGGATTTGACCATCAACGTTGAGCCAGAGGAAGAAGAACCTATCGAAACAGAAAACGATTACTATAGCAATGCTACGAATGAACCAACAGATTCTGCTACTGAAGCAACTACAGAGACATCAACAGAAAATCAGCATGTTGACGATACGAAAACTATTCGCGAGGATGACAAGCCTGGTGCACCAAATAAAGATGTAACGTCAAGACCTGTTAACGAACTTGAAGTTGGGGAAGAATCAGAGACATCACCAAAAGAACCTATTCAAACCGCATCGCAGCAGTCAACTTCTGACTCTCGTCCACAACAGCAGTCGCAACAAACTGAATCACTAGTTGGTCAAGCAACGTCATCTACAGCAGAGGAAGAGCCAGAAAATGACCTTGGTCAGTATGACACATATGAACAGGTTGATGAAGAGGATATTGAAGACTACGATGACACAGATGAAACAGACGATGTAGAAGCTGACGTTGATGAAGATGTTGACACAACGGATAATGCCAGCACAACGTCTTCTAATACTCATATGTCTAACACGTCTCACGCTTCATCAAACAAGCCTCATAAGGATTATGATCCTGACAGTAATGGGTACATGGGATCTGTTGATAAGGACAAGAATTATCAACCTGTTGGTGACAGACCTTACAAACCTCGTACACGTAAGCATCCGAAGATTTTCACCAAAAAGGAATTAGAACGCCTTCGCTCACATGGAACGCCTCTTGAACTGGAATCATTACCACCAACGAGGGAGGAAATAGACCTCTTAGCTCAATGTAACATCAAGCCAGAGCAGATTGCCGACACCAACTATCTTGCTCAGTTGCGTCTGTACCAGAACCTCAGAAATGAGATGCACGCAGAGCCTGAGGAAACAATGGAAGAGTTCGTGCGTAATGCGAGTGATGTAACTGTACACAAACTTAAAGATGGCAGATACATTCATGCTTGTAGTGCTGCTCGTGGCGTGATGTATATTTCTCCTTCTGTATGGAATAAGATGGTTGATGACAAGTGGAAGATTTGCGTTTATCTTGATGGACAAGGCAAGAACTTCCATTACATTAACAACGCCGAGGAATTCCTGAAACTCGTAGAAAAAGACGATGTTGTTATCAAGATTACCGGCAAGGAGAAGGTTGATGTAGTAAGGGCTCTTTATACAGGCATACTTGAAGATGCCAAAGGTACTGCATACACCTTGATTCGTGTGGCTGCTCGTACAAATATGGATGCCGTATTCGCTCACTATGTTGGTGCTATGGCAGAAGCGGAAGATGGTAACGATGATTACAACGATAACGACTATTGATTATGATTGACAATATCAAACTTGCAAACTATAAGTCATTCTTTGCTGACCAAGTGAAAGAGGCTATCGACGAGCAACAAAAGATCAATCGCTCGCAGATGCGGAACTTATTTAAGACAGGTGAATTATCGCTTGCTTATGTTGATTCCATTCAGCATGAGACAGGCATGATTATCCTCAAATGCCCTCGTCGTATGGCTCCACGTTTGAAAGTTCTGAAGGGCGTGTGCATAATTAAGAAAGGTGCTAAGCAAGCATTAGGTGAACACGTTACGGAGTGGATCTGCCGTTGGGATGAGTTCGTTGACAATAAGGATTTTCATTCTTCTGGTTCTGACATGACTCCAATGTACTATGTTCATACTGGTGATTCCAACTATGACTATGTTGCATGCTCTGGATTCAGTTTTAAGTTGTACGATATCTTGTCAAAGGCGTTGGTTGATGGCAAAAGTCTTTCACTTATCGTCCATAATCCATTTCCTCCTGTAGAGTATTTCCGCAACCTTGCCAGCTATATGGATGCATTCTCTTCAAACGATGAATTGAACCTTGAACCGACTATAGATTATGAGGAATGGACACCCGAGGAACTCGCATTTGATGAACAGAAGCCAACAGGCATTTCTGACACAATCATAGACACGCTCGCTAATGAACATTGTTGTATCGTACAAGGTCCTCCGGGAACTGGTAAGAGTTACACCATCGCTTCTGTGATTTCATCGTATCTTGATGCTGGCAAAACCGTCTGCGTCACCACCATGGCGAACAAGGGTCTTATCGAGTTGATAAAGCAGAAGCCTTTGCAGAAGTATGTGAAGGAAGGTCGTGTCAGCAAGACAAATCTCTCTATTGACGAACGCAAACAGGTGTCTGGTGTAAAAGCTGCCTCTGCCGACTTGCAGGTTCCTGGTGGCGAAATGCTCTGTGCGACAAACTATCAGTTGTCAAGTGTTTTTAGCGAAAAGAAGATGACTCTGTATGGTTTGCCACAATACGATTTGGTAGTCATAGAAGAAGCTTCTCAGGCTTTTCTCACGGCTATAGTTGCGTTTAAGCAGTTGGGGATTGATTGCCTAATTGTAGGTGATCCTATGCAGTTGCCACCTATCGTGAAACTTAACAATCCACAATATAATTCGTGGAATGTGGCAACACAAGTTGAAGGATTGAAGTCTATGGTGCTGGGGACATCGATAAAATCTTATCGTATAGTAACCACTTTCCGTCTCACGAGTCGATCAGCCTCCCTTACAAAATACTTTTACGGAAATCGTTTTGTGTCTGTGAAGCAAGACTATTTAGATTTTACCAAAGCGAATAGTGTCTTATTTCCACAAGATGGCGGTGTACTTTACCATTGTACACTAGATGTCCGCAATGGAGTTTATTCAGATAAAGCAGATGCTATTATACGAGATGTGATTGAAAAGCTGGAAAAATTTTACCCTGATCGTTCTTTAGCTATCATAACACCTTTTAGAGATTCTGTAAAGGAACTGCAGAAACGTTTCTGTACGTCTGACCTTGAACTGGATATAACTATCGAAACGATAGATAGAATCCAAGGTATGACTGTTGATTATGCTATTCTATACATTCCTGGAAGGAATCCGGGTTTCGCACTAGAAGATCGACGTTTTAATGTAGCAACAAGCCGTTCGCTTAGTACGACTCTCATTATTTCAGATATGCCTCTTAACGAATTTCACACTGTATCACCTACAGTATTACAGTTTATAGATAATTGTGATAAGTTTGATGGTAAAACAAATGTATGGAGAACTAATTTGCAAGAGTCAGAATCATCAGCCCCTATAGTCCAACCTATATCTGAAGAAAAAACAGTATCAACGGTCTCCTCCACAATAGGGTTGAGAGTTGTAGGTAAAATTGACCTTTCTCAATTTGAACGGAAAAAGAAGGAATTAAGTATAACAAAGAAAAACTATTATATCATTGATACTAATGTTTTTGTGGACTATCCCGATATTATTTCTAAGATTGACAGAAAGTATCCTATCATCTTGTCTGCAAAGGTGACGGATGAGCTCGATAAGATGAAAATCAAATTAACTGAAGAACGAAGACAAAACGCGGAGAAGGCTTTACGTAATCTTAATAATGAGTCACAGCATGAGATTTTATACGAGTTCTCAGATACTTCTTTATTGCCAGATGACTTTGATAAACGTTCACCTGACAATATGATATTATCAGTCGCATTAAAGTATAAAGAACAGAATCCAATTATGCTTACATCAGACAATGGGCTACAACTTAAGTCTAAGCTATTGGGTATAACTACAATCTCGCTTAAGAAATTTCTAAAAAATAATTTACGCTAAGTATAGAAAGCGACATTGATTTCTTATTCTGTAAGCCATCTGCATCTTTCATGTGGGTGGCTTTCTGTTTCTATACATTTTTATCTTCACAACCTTATGATTCGATGATGATTCCCTTATGTCGAGAGGCATAAACGAAAAAATCTAATAATGGAATTTGTCATTATATGCACTGATAATCAGTGCATATAGTTTATGATTCTTATGACCTGCTGATGTTTCTTTATGTGATATTTGCCATCCATAAATCAGTATTGAAATTTGCCATTACTTTGCAGCAAAATCAACTAATAACGATATGGAAGACATGAACATTACATTTGAAGATTTGCCTAAGGCAATGTCATGGATGATGGACAAGCTCAATAAACTTGATTCCAAGATTGACAGTCTGAACAACATCCCACAAGTACGGCCTGTCGACCAGTGGATGAACCTGAAAGAACTGTGCGAATACCTACCCAGCCATCCGGCGGAACAGACCGTTTACGGATGGACGAGTTGCCACCAGATTCCGTTTCATAAGAGAGGGAAGCGTATCATGTTTCTCAAATCGGAGATTGACGCATGGCTTCATGACGGCAAACGGAAATCGCAGAAGGAACTGGCGGATGAAGCCGCCCAATTCATAAAGTCAAAAAGAAATACCAGGTTCTAATGGATTCAACCAATTTATGCAATGCACTCAGAATGGAATTTGAAGGGGTCTTTGAAAGCAAGATTCCTTTGGATGCTTTTCCTGCCAAAATTCAAGATATGATATTGGCTTTAGCACGGCAAGAAAATTATTCCATTGAGTACATGATGGCTTCTCTTTTGGTGGCAGTGTCAACCGCTATTGGCAACGCTGTCAATATCCGTATTCGTGGTGGATGGATTAGTAATCCTGCCCTCTATATGATATTGGTAGGTCGTCCCGGAATGGGCAAAACCCCACCTTTGGATTTCGCATTCCGCCCTATCCGAAAGCATGATGCAAAAATCATCAAGCAATTCAAATTGGATATGGAGCATTATAATAGCTTGATTGAAAACAACAAGGTCAAAAAAGACAAATCCTCTTCACTGCCGGACAAACCTGTTTTACGAAGAATCATCATATCCGATTTTACACCGGAGGCTTTAATGCGTGCGCTGGATGACAATCAGCGAGGTGTCGTGGTATATGTGGATGAAATCATGGGAATGTTTAATGCCGTGAATCAATATAGCAAAGGGCAACTCATTGAACAGTTATTGACTGCATTCAGCGGAAAGCCATTGGATATTTCAAGGTGCAGCATCCCTGTACCTATTCATATAGAGCATCCTTTTATAAATATTGTCGGCACGATGCAAACGACACGTATGCACGAACTAATAGAGAAAGGATATAAAGACAATGGGCTGATAGACAGAATAATTTTTGTTTATCCATCGTCTCAGGAAATTTCAGATTGGGGCTTGGATGAAGATTCTTCCGTATCAACTTTTGGTAAATACTCATCTATGTGGGATTCTATTATAAATAAGGTGATTAGTTTGCCATTTACAGAGAATGAAGATGACAGAGCCATACATAATGTACTGGAATTTTCTTCGGAAGCCAAAGCCTATTTTACAAACTGGCGCAATAATGCGATTCGGGCTGTTAATCAAATCCAAGATGATGGATTGGTGGATAGCAGAGTGATTAAGGCTCCCATGATTACGGCTCGTTTGGCTTTAGTCTTGCAGATTCTTCGCTGGGCTTGCAATGAAGCACACAAGGATTTTGTGGATATTGACTCAACCAAATCAGCTATTGCATTGAGTGAATACTTTGAGAACTGTTATACCAACATTCAAAGATATATGCTGAGAGAGAGCGTTGAACCACAAAAGAGAGAATTGCTTGATTGCCTTTCCGCAACTTTCACTACTGCCGATGCTATTCAAGCCGGAAAAGAAGTAGGGTTGTCGGAAAGGTCGGTGATGTACTCTTTGGTTAATCTTGCCACGAATAAGATTATCAAGAAGGTAAAGCGAGGTGAATATGAGAAACTGCAATAAACGACACCTTTTGCAGTTTGCAGTTGTTGCAGTTTGCACTTTGCGCTTACATAGGATTTCTGCAAAACTGCAATAAGTGCAAGTTGCATGGACTGCAATAACAAGACAAAGAAGTATGGCTGAATATAGATTTTCTCTTCAAAAATATAAGCGTGGTTCAAAACTTTCATGCCCGAAGTGTGGAAAGAAGCAATGCTTTGTCAAGTACATAGATAGTCAAGGAGAAATAACTTTTCCTGATTATGTAGGCAGATGCGACCATGAACAATCTTGTCAATACCATTACACTCCATCAGATTATTTTCATGATAACCCAATGGTGATGGATTACAAAAAGGATGATTTCGTTGAAGTCGACAAGCCTAAGTCTCATTTGCCATCTCCTACCTCTTTTGTTGACAATGAACTAATGGAACGTACTCTTACCAACTATGGCATGAATCCATTGTACATTTACCTATCCGGAGTATTGGGCAAAGACGAGACTTCCCGGATATTCCAACTGTATCATGTTGGTACATCAAAGAAGTGGGGCGGTTCTACCGTCTATTGGCAAATTGATTGGCAGGGTAATGTACGAACAGGAAAAATAATGTTGTATGATTCAAAAACAGGACATCGGATAAAAGAGCCAAGAAGTTATATAAGTTGGGTACATACGGAACTAAATTTCCAAAATTACCATTTGAAGCAATGTCTGTTTGGCGAACATCTGTTGTCTGATAATCCGATCAAACCAGTAGCTATTGTGGAAAGCGAAAAATCCGCTTTGGTAGCGACCCATTATATGCCGGAGTTTATATGGTTGGCTACCGGTGGAATGCACGGATGTTTCAAGCCTGATGTGATAAGTATTTTGAAAGGAAGGCCAGTTATGCTATGCCCAGACTTGGGAGCAAAAGAAGTTTGGCAAACCAAAATGCCTTTGCTTACTTCCGTATGTTCCAAAGTTGTATTGAGTGATAGTCTGGAACAATGCGCTACAGATGAACAACGAAAAAAAGGATTGGACATTGCAGATTTCCTTCTGATGAAAGATACTCCGCAAATAATACTCTCCAAAATGATACAACGTAATCCGGCTTTGCAGATGCTCATTGATGAATTGAAATTGGAGTTAGTGGATGTAGAACAGATGTAATAAAAAGATGAATAGGACAGCTCGCTGTCTTTGGGAAAGGGTTTGTAAAATCCCGTAGCTTATTAGGGCATTTTCACCGCTTTCACTCTCCTAGTGGCAGTAAAAAAGCCCATAAGCGGAGGGATACCCTCTCGACACCCGGATGCCTGTGGCACAAAAGGCGGGATTTTACAACCAAAGAATCAGTGAAAAGGAAATAAGATATGAGTAATACGCAATACGCAGTCTGCCACCTTCAACGTGGCAGTGGTAATGATTCTGGTATGTCATGCCATATAGAAAGGAAGGATGCCAAGAGGGAAAAATATGTACCCATCAATGCCGATGCAAATAGGACGCACCTCAATCGGGAACTGGTTGTATTTCCTGCCGGGGTGAAGAACCGGACGGATGCTATACAACATCGGATAGACCATGCCAGACTGCATCGCAAGGTCGGCAAGAACCAGACGAAAGCCATCCGCATTATCTTGACCGGAACACATGAACAGATGATGAAGATTGCCAAGGAAGGTAAGTTGGATAATTGGATAGATGCCAATCTAAAATGGCTGAAAAATACTTTCGGAAGCGAGAATCTTGTTTCTTGTGTATTGCACATGGACGAGAAAACTCCGCACTTGCATGCCACAATCGTACCCATTGTAACAACAGAACGACTTCGTAAAAAGCGTGAGGGTGAGAAGAAGTACGCAACAAAGTCCGGGGCACGCCTATCGGCAGATGATGTTATGCGACGTAGCAAACTGCACGAATACCAGAACAGTTATGCAGCAGCCATGAAGCCATTCGGATTGCAGCGTGGCATTGTCGGTTCTACAGCAAAACATCTGGCAAATTCAGAATACTATAAACAGCAAATAAATCGGTATGAGGAAGACATCGCCAAATTGCAGGCAGACATTGAAAAAGCACAAGAGGGGAAAAACACAATCCTTTCGTGGTTCGGCAAGGGGGATTTGGCTAAAGCGAAAAAAGAGCTTGCGAGTAGGGATGAGCAGATTGCCAAACTCAAAAATCAGATTAAAACCCTAATGTCTGAAAAGTCTCAACTGAAAGAAAAACATAGGGAAGAGATTGAACAATTAAGGAACGGCTATCAGAAAGAGATAGACAAGGCTATACGTATGGCAGAAAAAACAGGCCGACAATCCAAAGCAAAGGATTCTGTTATAGAAAAGTTGAATCTACGCATTGACCAGCTCGACCGTAAGGCTAACCCTCAGCGTTACAGTCTGTCATCCGGGGCGGAACTTATCCACCATTTCATTCCCAATTATAATAAGCCCAGTCTGCATATTTGGACACAGGTAGGTAATGAGAAATACGACTCTATAAAACATGTTGATTGGCTCAATCCGATATGGGAAAGTTTCACCAAAGACGAAGCTACCATCTATGAATTGATAAATGATGTGTTTGAGCCTCAGGAACAGGTCAATGAAGCACAAGCCAACCTACTTGGAGTGGCTTTTGAACTTGCCGCAGGTGGTCAGGCGCAAGTCCATGTCGGAACTGGTAGCGGAGGTTCATCCTCTGAACTCCCTTGGGGAGAACAGAAGACGAAAAACTCACAGCAACGCAGATAAATTGCCTTTACCAAGTTATAATCTTATCCACAATTTCCTGTTGCTCGGCACTGCTACGCCTCAAATAAATACGAGTGGTTTCAATGCTTTCATGCCCCATCAGGTCGGCAAGTAAAGAAATATCGTTGAACTTCTCCAAGAAATTCTTGGCAAAGCGATGGCGGAACGAATGAGGATAAACCACTTTCTCGTTCAAACCATATTTTGTGGCATAGTTTTTTAACTGTTGGGCAATACCTCTGGTGGTGATACGCTCGCCAAAGCGATTGAGGAATAGATAACCGCTTGTACGATTGGTGCTATTGAGCCACTCCGTAGCTTCCTTGCGGAGTGATTTAGGAATATAGATACGACGTATCTTGCCACCTTTGGTATAGATGTCAAAATAACCTATCTGCACGTGTTCCACCTTCATTTGTATTAGTTCACTGACTCGTGCACCTGTAGCAGCAAGGAAACGAACTACGAAATACCATTCTTGGTTTTCTTCCTTTTTTAGTTTGTTTTTCAGAAAAGCGTAGTCGGCATTGCTGATTACATTTTCCAGATAACTACGCTGTTGTACCTTGACGGATTTTAATCTCAAACGAGATTTATTCATATAGTCAAGATACTTGTTCATTGCCTGAATACGTAGATTTACGGTTTTAGGCTTGAATTTTTCAATGAGATAAGTCTTATAAACAAGCAGGTTGCGCTTGTTCAGTTCCTTATGTCGGGAATAATACTCTTTTACGGCATATAGATAAGCCGCAATCGTGTTCTCCGCCATATTCCCTTGACGAAGATACGTTCCAAAATTTTCAATGTTCATGTCTGATACATTATTAGTTAAACAATTCACTATCATTAATAATGTATGGTATTTACAAATTCATTGAGTTCCTATTATGAGAAGTTTCTCGCTACGGGGGAAGTGAAATGTATTGATGAGGAGATTCCGTTTGAGATTCCAAAGGGGTGGGAATGGGCAAGATTTGGGAATATAGTCAATCATTCGCCACAAGTTATCTGTGAAGATAATTTCGAAGTTGCTTTTATGCCAATGGCTTTGATTGATGCAGGTTATAGAAGTTCTTATACTTTTGAGAAACGATATTGGAGGAATGTCAAATCTGGTTTTACGAAAATGCAAAAGGGCGATATTGCTTATGCCAAAATTACTCCCTGCTTCCAAAATAGGAAATCGTTTATCCTTGGCGATGTTCCAAGCAATATTGCAACAGCAACAACAGAATTAAATGTTATCAGGATATATGCTGATACATTTGCTCGATGGTATCTTCTATATATCCTTAAATCAGACTTCTTTATCAAAGAAGCAAAATACAAGGGTACTGCAGGACAACAACGAGTTTTATCCGATTATGTAAAATCGAAACTTCTTCCGATACCACCACGTAAGGAACAAGATAGGATATGCGATAAATTACAGGAAGTCTTGCCAATCGTAGATAATTATGATAAATTTCAAAGCGAATTGAATTCTCTGAATTCAACTATTGGCGAAAGGCTAAAGAAAACAATTCTTCAAGAAGCAATACAGGGTAAACTCGTCCCTCAGATTTCGGAAGAAGGAACTGCACGAGAATTACTTGAGCAGATACGGCAGGAGAAACAAAAGCTCGTAAAAGAGGGTAAGTTAAGGAAGTCTGTCCTGTCTGATTCTGTTATCTATAAAGGTGACGATAACAAGTATTATGAGAGGATAAATGCGCAAACCGTTGAGATTGAGCTTCCTTTTGAATATCCTAACATTTGGTCTGTGCTACGTTTGAAAGACATATGCCAACTGATAGACGGTGAAAAAAGAAACGGAAAGGGCATCTGTCTGGATGCAAAATACCTACGTGGTAAATCATCTGCTACCATTGTAGAGAAAGGAAAATTTGTCTATGCCGGAGATAACATCATTCTTGTAGATGGTGAAAATTCAGGTGAAGTTTTCACTGTTCCGCAAGATGGGTATATGGGGAGTACATTCAAACAGTTATGGCTTTCTTCGGCTATATGGAAACCATATATTTTGGCTTTCATTCTGTTCTATAAAGAGGATTTGAGAAATTCAAAAAGAGGTGCGGCTATTCCGCACCTCAATAAAGAGTTATTCTACAATCTGCCTATTGGTATTCCACCTTATCAAGAACAGCAGCGTATTGCAGAACGGATAAATGAACTATCGCAGTTGCTCAAATAGTTTTTCTATTTGAGCAACAATGCGTTGTTGTTCTTTAATCGGAGGTAATGGTATTAATATTTCTTTTACTTTTGCTATACTTACACCACCTATAATGCCCGTTTTATTTAGGTTAAATAGTTCAAAGAACGATGGTGACTGTAGATAATAGTACATGTATTTCCCGATTCCAACAAATGGTGAGAAACAACATAACTTATTCCCAAAACATACATCTTGATTCAGTATTGCAATTTTTCTTCCGGCACTTCCACCTTCAATACACATCAATATTGAGTTATTGGGAGCAAGTCTAAAATCAGGTTCATATTGTTTCGGAATCGCAATGCCATTATCGTAAATAATCCGATTATTAAAATCAACATCCTTAGTTCCAATATAATAACGTCCTATAACATCTGTAAATTTTGATTTCTTTTCAGTTTCACTAATACTGTTGCCAGTGTAAATGTTTGCAATATGAGAAAGTCTTGTCCATACCCAATTCTTGGGAGTTTCAAAAGGTATCTGTTCTGTTATATCCAAGCACTTTTTACCTACCTGCTCATAATACTTGCTAATTGCTCAATCTTTGAGATAATTCGGCTTTGCTCCATCAGAGGTGGAATCGGAACTAGATAAGTTTTTACTGTAGCAGTTGCAAGCTCCTTTTGTTTTGTACTACCATCCGATTTATCTTCTATTACAGATTGTACCGTATTGCTTGTGAAATAGTAATAAAGGTATTGTGGCAGAACAAACTTTTTCATTGCTCTTATAACAGTAACATGACTATCTGTCACAGCCAATTCATACGGGTTTAAGGTACTACAATAAATTGCCATTCGTCCTAATGTTCCCAATCCTGTAGAGTTCCACATTAAATCTCCGTCCTGTAAAATACGTTCTTCACCATACGATGATAAAGTATCTGGATCTATGAATTGGGCTTTATCTATTGAGAAACCACTCCATTGATTACACTTTTGCGCTACAACAGGGTATTTCTTTATCAGAGAGTATTTAGGTGACTTCCCTCTTTGGATATAAGAACATATATCGTTAAGTCTTACCCAACTCCAGCTATCAGGTATTTCAAATGGAATCTCGTCAGTAATATTCATTTCCGTATTTCCATTCTTCTCGAAGTACTTGTTATCGTCACCTTTATAGATAACAGAATCAGTCAAAGTAGACTTCTTCAACTTGCCTTCTTTAATGAGTTGCTGCTTTTCCAATTTTATCTGTTCAAGTAACTCTTCGCCAGTTCCTTCTTCTGCTATTTGTTGTACAAGCCGACCTTGAACAGCTTCTTGTAGGATGGATTTTTTGAGATTTCCTAGAAGCTCTACATTTAATTTATCTAATGTCTCTTGAGATTTTGCATATCGATCGATAACAGGTAATATTTCTTGAAGTTTTTTATCTATTTCATATTGCTCGTTAGTAGGTGGAAGTGGAATTAGAAGATTTAATATATGCTCACGGCTAATTCCAGGGATAACACCTTGTGCATTAGAAATTATCGTTTGCAAATTAGCTTCAACTACAGATTTAACATATGATAGACTTATCGCATTGGAGAAATTTCTAATAATTTGAATTTGTCTAGCAATATGTATTTTATCTACATTACAGATGTACATTTTCCCAACTCCTGAACCTTTACAAACAATAAGTAAATCTCCTAATTTTCCTATTACCGTAGGAGTTTCAGTCCAACGATTTATTACCAAATTCCCATTCACAATATTACTTGCTCCTGTAATATAGGGAATTCCTTGATTACTCGAATTATACTTTTCAGGAATAAAGTCTTGCCCTGATAGCAGTTCTATAACATTTGACAGTTTACTCCATTCCCATCCCTTTGGAATCTCAAACGGAATCTCCTCATCAATACATTTCACTTCCCCCGTAGCGAGAAACTTCTCATAATAGGAATTATCATCACCACGGTAAATGATAGATTCGTTTTTATCTTTCTTGATTTTCTTTTCCTTGACCAGTCTAGCTTTTTCGGCTCTGATACGTTCAAGAAGTACAGATGCCGGTTCGTCATTAGGATCTTGCGGTACAAGTTTGCCCTGTATCGCCCACTGAAGTATGCTGTTTTTTAATTGCTTTCCGTTCATTTTTTAATCCTCTGCTTGTACTCTATATGAGAAATACTTTGAGTCTATTTTTACTCCATTTTTAAGTTTGGAATCCATCTCCTTATTCATTGTTGGGAGGAAAGAAAAATAATTCTGAATAGCAGACATAATACCTGCATTGCAACTCTTGTTTTTTACCCAATTTTGAGGAATGAAACTTCTATTATTCTGCTCGCAATTGTTTTTTTCTGCCGAAATAGCACTGTTTAAACAGTTTGCCGCAATATTAATTATGCTGTCAACAAGATTGTTTTCAGAAGCAACTTTTAAGCACTCACTCGGTGATGGTACATTTGTTTGATTGTTACATTTAGCAAAAACCATTGATATGGCAAAAAGAAGATGGTATGGAGCATAAGCCTTCATTGTTAGTAGTTCCTCTTCCAGTCCTAATGGGTTTTCCTGAGTCCATGCATCCATTATTTTTCTCATCCAAAACGATAGAGCATAAGCATCTTCAGGCAAATAGTCGTTCTTGAACAATGTATTGAAATACTTGTCAAAAATCTTAGTTTCACCATAAGATAAATTAGGTCTTTGCATGTACCAAGCTGTAAGATTCTTTCCTAAATATGATAACTCTATGCAGTACTGTTTGTCCTTGTCGGCTGGAATAATTTCACCTCTTTTGGTTGCAAAGAATCCATTAGAATATTTTGCTTCGTATGCCTTTTTGAGTTTCAATATCTGCTTACTGTTACTGCGTAAATCTCTTGCCTTTACAGCACTTTGCGTGTTTGTGTTAATGCTAATAGAATCAGCCCTGTCTCTTTGTGGAATTTCATAAAATCTGAATAGAACATAAGCATCATCACGCTTTCGTACATTCTCACTACAACTTAAAATAGTATTCAATGATTGACATCCATTTACAACATTCAATCCATAAAGTTTAAACTCACCATTGCCACATTCTTCAATTTTGTTACAAATGGCAGTGATTCCATTATGAAAAAAGAAGAAGTCACCACATTTATTCGGATCGTTTATGGTTTTCTTGATCTTTTTATTTACGGTATTGTTAATGCCTAAACTCTGTCGTACATTTTTCTGGAACAAAGATCCATCTTTAATGCCAGGGAGTTTTATACATTCTTTCAGAGGCATGGCTGCAACTATTACGCTTGTCGCCCCTAATTCTGTCGTCATATATTTACCAGCTTCAAGCTTGATAGTATGGTTTAAAGTTGGATTCGTTTGTTCAATAACACAACTATAAGCATCTTCCAAACCTTGTTTATCAACTACGGAGAATTGTGTACTATAATTCAATTCAGCATCATCTTCCTCTGATAATTTGGTTTGGAATGAATGTATATCATCCATAGCCGCATCCGTAAAGATAGATGTTGTTATTAATTCAAAACATACGCAGTAAGAGTCATCTTCTAATGCTGTTGCTATTTCTGATATTTTAGTCTTTAATTTAGAATTAGCATTTTCCTGTAATTGAGCTAAGTTACTAAACTGGCTCCAAGCAGATATAACTTCTCTCACAGGAGTTGCATCAACAGATTCACCAAGGTAGTATTTCCCTTGTACAATATATATTTTTTGCTCGTCTTCATCAATGTATACGGCATCAATTTGTTTATCATTGGCTCCGTCTGTGATGGCATCTTTAGCTTGTCTTTGATCCAGAAGATGTATATTCCGCATATACCACGCAACGAAACGTTGACCATCATTTGGAAAATTATTTTTATAATAATCTTGCGTAATTTCGTTTTTTATGATTTCAAGTACATTTGCCATAATTATATTCATTTATTCGTAATCTTCGCCTTGTATTCCTAATTCTCCTTTGCTCATGGCATTGGCAATATCTATTTTCAGTTCTTCGTCATAATCTTTACTGGTCAAAAAGCTATTGACGATGCGTAGCAGCAAATCTTGGTCGATGTTCGATGCTGCCACGTGATAAATGATAGATTCCAATGTACGCATACAGATACAAGCGTGCCAATAGTAATTATTTTTGTGTAAGAAGTACGCACCCAAAGTCAGTGCAATACGCTTGTTCCCATCATTGAAGAAGTGCCCGGAACAAAATCTATACATCAAATAGGTCAGTTTGTCGGCAAAGGTAGGATAGTATAAATCGTTTTGCACAAAATCCAATGTAGCACGAATACCGCCTTCATCACGCACTCCTTCAAAGCCACCATCACTGGCATCAATCATTTTGCCATAGATGTTTAGGGCTTCATCGTAATCTATGTAAATAATTCCCTTACTCATCCTCTGCTTGTTTTAAGCGTTTAAGCACATCTTTATTGTCCGCTAAGATACGGTCAAAATCAATAGACTGGTCGCCGATGAATCGTTCAAACTCTTCTGGAGTAACAGCTTGCAGATAATCTGCTATATTACCATGATACGCATCCCGAAAGCTGAAATCTCTTGAAGCCATTTTTGTTCTGGCGTCATTTAGATAAGGTTTCTGCATGGGATGTTCGGCAAGTTCATTCACAATGCGCTCTACCTCGTCAATGGTAAGTTTTCTGCCGCCATTTTCCTTGAATCGTTCACTGATAGCAGCACCCACTCCGTTTTCAAAAGAAGAGATAACCAATAGAACCTCTGAATACAACGTGTGTCGAACATTGTCTTTTGAATCCAACTTTAATACTTCTCGGTATTCTTTAGCATTCTCTTTGAATACAGCTTTGTAGATAAAATCTGTAATCTGAGAATATTTGTATGTAGGATGCCCATCCACATATTGATTGATGGCAGAAGTAAGATTTTTCCGATAGTTTTCTTCTGTGATTGCGGCAGGAAGATAATTCACATCTCTACGATTAATATATTTTGTTCCTCCACCTGTCTTTTCATTGATGGTAGTAATCACAAAATCCAAGATAAGGCTACGGACTTTTTTAGCTTTCTCACTCTCTGTAAGCAGCATACCTATATTCAAGAAAGAGCGGAAATTAAATAATCCGAGTTGCGTTGTTTTGCTCGCCTCATTAATAAGGTGAGCAAATTCTAACTTAAACTCTTTCAATTGTTTACCCTTACATAAAATATATCCATTATGTTTCAGCTCATCAGAATTTGATTGCAGGTAACGATCTATTGTAGATGTGTCAACTTGATAAAAGTCGGCAACCATTTTTTTTGTAAAGCGGTATTCTCCCTCAAAGAGCATTCCTTCTATATCAAGATGCTCTTGTACTTTACTGACCGCAAAACGATTGTTAAGTACATTCTGCCGTTCTATGTTTGAGATGGTCAAATCTTTCATATCACTTCACTATTATCAGTTACACGATTTTATGTCTATGCCGAGAATTTTTTGAATCTCAGAAAGGGTTTTGTCTATTTCATGGTCGAGTGCAGCACGTTTCTCAAAATACTGTTTGAGCAGTTCTGCCGGAGGGAGTATTTCTTCTTCCTCTTTCGGGAACTTGCACTGGTCGAAGTTGCAATCCAAATCAATCAACTGTTGGGCAGTGAACACACGGCTCTTTTCTCCCACTTCATCATTGATAATTTCTTTCCTGTCTTTCCACCATTCCTGAATAGGTAGGGTATGCTCCACCTTCATTGGTTTGGTCTTTGAGAAGTGCTTGTAGCCTTCCGGCATATCCAAGCGATAGAACCATGTCTCTTTGGTCTTGAATCCTTCTTCGCAGCCCTCTGCTTCTTCATTATTAAAGAAAAGAATGTTGGTTGCAATAGAGGTATATGGGGAGAATATCGAACCCGGTAAACGGATGATGGTATGCAGATTGAACTTGCGGAGTAAATTTTCTTTAAGTGCAAATTTTGCTCCATCCGTACCAAACAAGAAACCATCTGGGATAATCACACCGCATCTACCACTAGCTTTGAGGCGGTACATGATAAGGGCTATAAACAAATCCGCTGTTTCACTTGAACGGTACTGCACCGGAAAATTGCTTTTTACACTATCTTCTGTGCTACCACCATACGGAGGATTCATACCGATAACATCCACTTTATCGCTTTCCTTGAAATCAGTGATATTTGTTCCAAGCGAATCACAGTTAGCTATATTGGGAGCTTCAATATCATGGAGTAACAGATTTGTTATACTCAAAAGATAAGGTAGCGGTTTCCATTCTTGTCCCACGACTGCATTTTGCAGTTTTTCTCCATCTTCGGCAGAACTGACGCTCTTACTCATATAATTGAGAGCAGAGGTAAGGAAGCCGCCTGTACCACTGGTGAAGTCACCAAAGGTCTCGCCCAATTTCGGGTCAAGCATCATCACGATAAAGTCTGTCAAAGCACGTGGAGTATAGAACTCACCTGCATTGCCTGCTGATTGCAAGTCTTTCAAGATTCCCTCATAAATATCTCCAAATGTGTGGCGGTCATCAGCATCGTCAAATTCGATTTCATTTACGATGTTGACCACTTGACGCAAAAGCGTTCCATTCTTCATATACTGGTTTAAGTCAGCAAATGTTTCTTGAACAATGCTTTTGGCTCTTGGTGTATTGGCGTCTATCGGAAGATTCTTTAAAGTAGGGAACAGTTTTTCATTGACAAAAGAGAGCAATGCTTCTCCTGTTAATGCTTCACCGTCTTTTTCGTCTACTGCCCATTTACGCCAACGCAAATCTTCGGGGATGATAGACTTGTAGTTTTCATCTTTGTATTCCCAAGTTTCTTCCTGAGTGTCATAGACTTTCAAGAAAAACATCCAAGTCATTTGTTCAATTCTCTGTGCGTCACCATTGATACCAGCGTCTTGGCGCATTATATTTTGGATTCGCTTTATGATGTTGTTTACTGCCATTTTTAAGCTGATTTATAAATTTGATATTCTAGTTCTCTGATGGCTTGCTCAAAAGCAACCTTACCGCCAAATAACTTTATGATTTTTGTTGGTTTCCCTATGCTATTGAATGGCGGTATCTCCAAGATGTTCGCCTTTTCAAAGTCGAGAATACCATTCTCTGCATATTTGTCAAGAAGAGCCTCCAATACTTCACGAGCTTTACCTTCGTACTTCCCGAAGTAATTACGCTTCTTTACATTGTTTGCTCTCTCTTTCCTTGTTAATGGCGGTTGGTCAAACGCAACGTGGCATATCACATCAAAGATGTCGGCATCCTTCAATGCCGGATTAGCTTCACGTACAGCATCTATCAGAATAGCATATTCCTTCAATTCATCCATAATGGCCTGTTTGCGTTCTGCCTCCGTCCACGTTTGGATAAAATCATCCAAAGTTTGGTAATGGCGTAATAATTGCTTTTTAGCAAACGACTGAACACTTTCCGTTCTCATCGTCTTACCATCTTCTCCTAACACTGAAACGATTTCATGGGCAATGCGAATATTCTTACCGCTGATAAGATATTTCTCACGATGCTCAGATACTATTGGAGTTTCTGGAGCATCAATGATTTTGTAAGGCTTTGGCTTTTTCCCTCCTCCTTTGGGTGGTTCCGGGTTGCCATCAAATGCTGGATCTTTGAATTTTGCTGTTGCATTGCGGAAGTCTAGGATTTCCAAATGCCACTTGCCTTTGTCTTTTCTAAGTCGTGTACCACGCCCGATAATCTGCTTGAATTCCGTCATAGAGCCGATTTCTTTATCAATAACGATTAAGCCACAAGTCTTGCAGTCCACTCCCGTAGATAGTAGTTCGGAAGTGGTAACAATGACCGGATAAGGTTCGTCAACACTGATAAAGTTGTCCAACTGCTTTTTCCCTTCTTTGTCCTCTCCGACAATGCGTGTTACATAATAAGGAGATTTTTTACATAAATCACTATTCATGTTGATAAGCAGTGTTCGCATTTCGGCAGCTTCCTCAATATCAGAACAGAATACTATCGTTTTTGTCATACGACCGATGTCTTGTAACATTTGAGTAATTCTGTGTGCTACCACTTTGCGCCTTAACTTGATAGCGAGGTCACGACCTATATTCTGTCTTTGATATAGTTTCTGCTCAATCTCTTTACCTAATAAGTCTGTTTCCCCTTCTTCGGGAGTCCATCCTTGCAAATCAACATTGATAAAGTCGGCTGTAACACGATAAGGGGCCAAAAAACCATCTTGGATTCCTTGGAGTAGGGAATAGGTATATACTGGCTCTCCAAAATAATCCAAATTGTTTGCTCCTTCATCTGCTTTTGGGGTTGCAGTCATACCAATTTGAGTAGCAGAACTAAAATACTCCAATACTTTGCGCCATGCAGAATCATCCTTTGCACTTCCTCGATGGCACTCATCAACAATAATCAAATCAAAGAAGTTTGGCTGCACTTCTAGGAATGGATCTGGCTTACCTTCTTTTCCGACCAGTTGATGATATAACGCCATATATACCTCATATGATGAATCAATCTTTTCTTCACCTTCTCCAACAGAAGTTATCTTGGTCATAAACTTTTTGAAGGGCTTGAAGTCTTGAACCATCGTTTGGTCAATGAGTATATTACGGTCTGCAAGATAAAGAATCTTTTTTTTAGATCCACTCTTATGAAGCCTATGAATAATTTGAAATGCCGTAAAAGTCTTGCCTGTACCTGTAGCCATCACTACAAGTACACGCTGTTGTCCCCTTGCAATGGCTTCCACGGTACGGTCAACCGCTATGCGTTGATAGTATCTTGGTTCGTGGCTATGGGCATCATAATAAAAAGGTGTTTCTACAATATTAAGTTCATTCGGTGCATAGTTCTTGGATGCAAGATAACGATTGTACAGCTCTTCTTCTGTCGGGAAGTTCTCTAACTTAATTTCGGTTTCTTTCCCCGTGATAAAGTCATGTTCCAAAAAAGCATCGCCATTACTGGAATACGCAAATTTCAAATCAAGAATTTGGGCATAATCCATAGCTTGTTGGATGCCACCTCCAACAGCGTGTTTATTGTCTTTGGCTTCAACAACAGCGATGGGCTTACCTTTATGATATAATAGATAATCGGCTTTTTTACCTTCTGCTACCGAATGTTGGTTGCCGACAACAAGTACTCGTCCATCAGTAAAATAATACTCTTCACGCATATTTACGCTTACAGCCCATCCTTTTTGTTGGAGTGCAGGAGTAATAAACAGAGTGCGTATCTCTTGCTCTTTTAACTCTTTTTTGTTTACTTCCATGACAGTAATTCATTAATGATTTGTACTGCTGACAATCAAATCTTTCACATCAATATTAAGAGCATTGGCTATATCATTAAGAGTCTTGAGGTCTGGTTGAACAGAATTACTACACCATTTGCTCACAGTACAATTAGATTTTCCTATCTGTTCCGCAAGCCATTTTCCTGTTTTCTGTTGCTCTGCAAGCACTACTTTTAGCCTGTTAAAATTAGCCATGAGGTAAAATGTTTTAATTCAGGAGCAAAATTATATAATTAGTCTGATAGTAGAGCAACTTCCGATAATATTTCTTATCTAGAAGCTAAAAAAGGCAGTAAAAAGACATAAATGTGCGATTTTGAGGGCATTTGCAATACTCTTACCATTCTTATATGATATTCTCGTCTATTTCAATTTTGTGTCGTCCTGTAGTCGTGCGCAAATTCTTCCTAATGGTGTCAATGGTGGAGTTGGCAAACCATTCATTGAATGTATGCAAGACGAATTTTGCTGTAACATCTCCAGAGATATTGTATTGGAAGGCAATATTCCATGCAAAGTTTTTTAGTGAGATTTGCGTAACGGAAGTTCGTTTCTTGATATGTATTTCCGTGGTGGTAAGAACTTGCCTATTGGTAACAAAGTATCTAACGCATTCGCAAATTTGGAAAATCTCTGTTTCGCCAAAGTTTAGTCGTTTGAATGTGGTTAGTGTGTATTTCATTATGGCATCAAGTTTTTCATCATCTTCTTTCTTTTTTTGCTGACGGTATTGCTGTTGCTCATGTTGAAATTCATAATGGAATAACTCCATTCTTTTCGTCATGATTTCATTATCACCTGCTCTTGAAGAAATTCCTTCAAGGGTACATTCATCCTTGTTCTGTTGTTTGGGATAAAAAGAAGAGGTCAGTTCGATGGTATATGCCGATAAAGATATACACAAGTGGTATATGGATTTTAATATGACATAGCACACCACAATAACTAATGGCAGTGCGCTTAGGCTAACACCGACAATATCACTCAATGGGAATGAAATTATTGATGCCAGTAGCACTATCACTACCTCTATTATTATTGATTGTAACGTATGTTGCCTATGCTTCATGCCTATTCTTTTCTATGATTGTTTTGCAAAAGTATAATAGTTTTCCATAAAAAACGAAAGGTAAAAATAGGCAGAACGATTGTAATGAGTTCATTCTATGCTGTTTGTGAAAAGAAGAGCTAAACAAGTGAAAATATCGAGCATCAAATGAAAACATCTGCAAATATAAATTTTAGTGTTAAATAATCATAAAACTTTCTTTCGCTGTTGTAAGTGCTCTATATAACTCCATTCTTTAATCAGTTACACGAAAATAAACCATATTTGTATCATAAGTTTATAACTTATTGATTTATATAATACATTATATTTGAGAAAGTAAAATAAAAAGAAGCGGTTTTAATCGCTCCTTTACTCCACATAAGATAGAAAAACGGCTATCGGGTCCTTCGGGATCTGATAGCCGTTTTTTATTTTAGCCCTATATATTCAATAAAAAAAGCCATTGATATCCAATAATTATTAATAAGTTTGCACTCGCATAAAAACACTCATTTTAAATTACGATTAAGGGCAACGTACTAATTTTCGACTTATGCTAGCGATATCTATACAGAAATATTACATATTTGTTCTACTTTTTCTGCTAGCCATTCTACAGTCCTCTTGTCAACAGTCGGGAAATAAATATCGTATATTAGTAGTGCATTCCTATGAAAGCGATTATGTAGCTTATAAAGACTGCGATCGGTTGATCCGGGAATCCCTCGAGAAAAAGGGGATTAATCCGTCGATCCAAACATTCTATTTGAACTGCGAGCAATATGCGGCACCCGCCGAAGAAAAACGGATGTACCTGTATCTAGATTCGATCTCTACTTGGAAACCCGATCTGATATTGGTCTACGAGGATCAAGCGACTTACACGTTAATGCAATGCCATCATCCGCTAATCTCTACAGTCCCCATTGTATTTGGCGGCGTAAATTTCCCCAATAAGGCACTATTAGCGCAATATTCGAATGTTTCCGGATTCTGGGACGAGCCCGACTACGTCACGAACATCCGCTTGATAGAACATCTGTTGGGCAAGTCTACGATTTATATGTTGCACGATAGTACGTATATAGATAGGCACATTAAGGCTACGTTACATGAGCAATGTGCTCAAGCAGACATTCGGGTCGATAATAATCGCATCATGTATATACCGGTAGAGATCGCTACTTTGGACAGGGTCAATCAAAGCTTAAAACGACCGGATAGTACGACCGTCAACGTCGTGCCCGTGCAAGGAGACAAGCTATCAGCTGTTTCTTGGTACATGAGTAAACACGTCCCTTACATCTACTATCTACAGGCCAAACGGGATTACCGGGTATTGAACACCAGCCGTTTTTCCAGTAAACCCTCTTTTACGGCGATCAACGAGGATCTAGGATATACGAATAAACTTGTAGGTGGCTATATCACCTCCTTGGAAACCCAAATAGAAGAATCTACCGATAGAGCCGCGGAAATATTAAAAGGCTCCCCTAGCGAATCATTCCCACAGATAACAAAGAGCAAGAAGAATTATGTATTTGATTTCAATGAAGTCAAATATTGGAATATTGATAAAAGGCTTCTTCCGAAGGATGCTATACTTTTGAACTTTCCTTTTAAGGCCCAATATCCAAGATTATTCTGGAGCTTGATAATCGTAGTCAGCACGATGTGCTGCTTTGTCTTCGGTAGCTTCATCATCATGTATACCCAAGAATCCAAGGCAAAACGACAAGCGCAAAAAGCCCTATTACATGAAAAGGAATCATTAGCGGAAGCCTTGGAGAAAGCCAATGAGTCCGACCGGATGAAATCCGTATTCTTGGCTAACATGAGTCATGAGATACGTACCCCTCTAAATGCGATCATCGGCTTTTCAAGCCTAATCGCCGAACTGGATCTGACAGCGGAAGAGAAGGAGCAATACGCTAATATCATCACGACCAATAACGAGTTATTACTAAAGTTAGTCAATGACATATTGGATTTGGCAAGGATTGAATCCGGAGGTATCGTCTTTCATAAAGAATCCTGTAATTTAACGGATTTAGTGAAAACCCTTTATAAACAACATCTTTCCGATGTCCCCGAAGGTATCGAATTCAAGGAGAAATGCCCCGATACGCCGATCTGCTTATATTCGGATAAGGAGCGACTTTACCAAGCGCTCGAGAACATACTGAAAAATGCTATAAAATTTACTTCCGCAGGCTTTATAGAGATCGGTTACGAGTATTCCACCAATGCACAAGACGTCCGACTTTATGTGCAGGATACAGGCATCGGGATCTCTCCCGAGGATCAAGAAGCGATATTCGAGCGTTTCAAGAAGCTGGATGATTTCGTGCAAGGGACAGGTCTTGGACTATCGATCTGCCAAGCTATCGTAAAACAATTAAACGGGCGTATCTTGCTCCAGTCCGAAAAGAATAAGGGTTGTCGCATCTCCTTGGTTTTTCAATTATAAACCAGCCTCAGAAGCCAAGAAAAATAGACATTTGTCTCTTTGATATCCAATTACTTTTTATACATTTGCACCTATTATATTGAAGCTATACACATGGCGAACACTTCTTATCGTTATCTTTTTTTATTGTTGCTTCCATTGTTTTTATTGGTCGCAAATTCTTGCGAACGCTCAACCACGGAAAAACGCATCTTGATAGTACAATCTTATGAGCCGGACTTTCAAGCCTATAAAGATGTAGAAGAGACTTTTAAAAATGGATTCCAAAAGGAAGGCATTCATGCCAGTATCTTCACGTTCTATCTTAATTGCGAAGCTTATCAATCGCCAGAAGAGAAACAAAGAATATATACGGAACTCAATACGTTATCTTTATGGAAGCCTGATATCATAATCGTAAACGATGATCAAGCGACCTATTCCTTATTGGCTTGCGAACATCCTTTATTAGATAGCGTACCTATCGTTTTTACCGGAGTCAACTACCCTAACATACCCTTAATTCAAAAGTATCCTAACGTATCCGGATTTTGGGATAAGCCGGACTATCGGAAAAACGTCGAACTTATTGAGCGAATCATGGGAAAATGCGTGATTGTACGTGTCTCTGATAGTACAGCTCTTGACAAAAAGATCCTGAAAGATATGGATGAGCAAATAAAAGGGCTATGCTCCAAGGCTAGACCCGATTACCTTAAATATCCCCAGTATTCATCCCCATCCGATAAAAAGAGATCCTCTTCTTTAGTGCGGTTCCCAAAAGTACCGTTCGATTCCCTCTATATACAAACCATTCAACCCCGTACCAGTTCCAACTTGATCTGGGGGTTAGGTACAAGTACTTACAACAAGGCCTACCTTGCTACCAAAAGAGATTATACCTCAATAGCCTTAGGTAGGTTCTGCTCATTTCCCAGCTTCTCGGCGATCAACGAATCTGTAGGATATGACGGAGACTTCATAGGGGGATATATGACCCCGGTAGAGAGTCAAACCCAAGAAGCCTTACGACGAGCTGCCAGCATACTCAAAGGCACACCGGCCAATAGCTTCCCACAAATAACGGAAAGCGCCAAAAACTATCTGTTCGATTACCCGACTTTAAATAAATGGGGTATCGATTGGAAAGAACTGCCTCAAAACAGCATCTTCTTGAATATGCCCTTTGTGGTTCGTTATCAAACATATATTATTCTATGCGGGATTCTTCTAACCCTATTTATCCTATGGACGCTTTTCTATCAAAGAGTACAATACCGTCGCGAAGCCTCTCACAAGAAACAGGCTCAAGAAAGTTTACGGAAAGAGAAAGAATTCCTCTCGTTGGCTTTAGAGAGCGGTGATATTTTCGCATTCCGATACAGCAACGGCGTATTCGAGTTCGACCATGATTTCTATAAGTCGTTGAATATGCCGATAAAACCAATCACCTCCACGCAATTCCAAGAGTCTATCCACCCTGAAGACCGGGAAGATTTCATCCAACATAAGCACCTGCTTGATACAGGATTCCCTTCCCGTAAGATCACCCGCCGCCGATATAATTTCAACGGCAAAGGGCATATATGGTGGGAATTCAGATATGCGCAAGCGAAGAATGGACAAGACTCTACCCGCAATAATGTCGGAGTAAACGGGCTCTGCTTAAATATCCAACAAAGTAAGGAAGTAGAGGAAGATCTTATCAAAGCCCGTATAAGGGCCGAGGAAGCGGACCAAATGAAATCAGCGTTCCTCGCCAATATGAGCCATGAGATACGTACCCCGCTTAACGCCATCGTTGGATTTTCGGAACTGCTAACAAGCGATATGGAAATAAGCCCGAACGAGAGGGATGAGTTCATGCAAGTTATCAGTAAGAACAGCGACCTCTTATTGAAATTGATCAATGACATTCTCGATCTATCCCGCATCGAGTCCGGTAAGATGTCGTTTACCCTCACGAATTGTGACTTAAACGAATTACTATCCCATATCTACCGCACCCATCAATTGTTGATGCCCCAAGGCGTAGCGCTTAAAATACAACTGCCGGTCCTCCCGGCCATTATCCAAGCGGACTTACATCGATTAACCCAAGTGATTACCAACCTCATAAACAACGCCGCAAAATTCACGACGCAAGGATACATCTTGATTAAATACGATTATACGCAAGATAAACGTTGGATCCAGATCTCCGTTACCGATACGGGCAAAGGCATTCCCGCAGATAAGCAAGCCCAAGTATTCGAACGGTTCAACAAACTGGACGAGTTTGCGCAAGGGACAGGTCTCGGACTGGCGATCTGCCAAATTATCATCGAACACTTCGGAGGATATATCACCCTAGAATCCAAAGAAGGGGAAGGTAGCACATTCATCGTGACCCTCCCCTACACTCCCGGATTATCGGTATAAGATTATTTTTTCTTGAAACGCAAGAACGGCAATACAATAAATAAAGGTATGCAACAGATCATTACCCAGATAAAGAAATGTTGGTAACCGATCTGCTCCTGTATCCATCCCGATGCCATTCCCGGTAGCATCATACCTAACGCCATGAAACCGGTACTGATCGCATAATGCGAAGTCTTATATTCCCCTTCGGCGAAAAGCATCAGATACATCGTATAAGCCGTAAAGCCAAATCCGTAGCCGAATTGCTCGACAGCGACACAAGCGTTTACGACAACAATACTCTCCGGCATCGTATAAGCCATATACAAATAAACCAGATTCGGCAAGGAGATAGCCAATGCCATAGGCCATAACCAAGTCTTCAAGCCACCCCGGGATATAGCCAGACCTCCTAAAACCCCTCCGAGCAATAAGGAGATCACTCCCACCGTACCATAAGCGAACCCGACCTCACCGGTACTGAGCGCCAACCCGCCAACCTCCCGCCCATCCAGCAGGAAAGGAGAAGCCAACTTTACCAATTGGGATTCCCCCAGACGATACGTCAGCATAAAAAGCAAAGCCGGGATAATCCCTTTCTTGCTGAAAAAGCTCACGAAAGTATTGCCGAACTCCACCAAGATGGTATGAGGGGTGATATTCGTACGTTGCGCGTCACTCGCCGGACGGGGTAAGATATACTTATGCCACAAAGCCAAGGCGATAAAGGTACCGGCCAATACAAAAAACACCAGACTCCAAGCAAAAGAAATCCGCCCGGTACTCTCCTCCAAAAGCCCCGCCAGCATGACCAGCAGACCTTGTCCCGTTAGCATCGCCACCCTGTAGAACGTATTTCGGATACCGATAAAGAACGCTTGTTGCTCCTCCGTCAAGCCCAGCATATAGAACCCATCCGCGGCGATATCGTGCGTAGCGGAACTAAACGCCATCAACCAAAAGAAAGCCAAGGTAAACCGCAAAAAGAAATCCCCGGGAAGGACGAACGCCACACCTGCCATTCCCCCGCCAATCAATAGCTGCATGCTATAAATCCACCAACGCTTCGTTTTAATCAAGTCTACGAACGGGCTCCAGATGGGCTTGATCACCCAAGGAAAATAAAGCCAACTGGTAAATAAGGCGATATCCGTATTCGAGACGCCCAGACGTTTATACATGATCACAGAAAGCGTCATGACTACCACATAGGGCAAGCCTTCGGCAAAATAAAGAGACGGGATCCAAGCCCAAGGATTACGTTTTTCCATAATAAGAAGGAATTAAACGATTAGAAGTCAATACTAAATCCATCCGCATCCTTCCACGCCGGGAACTTAGCCCGGAACTCATCCAGCTCGCTCTTCTTCAAGGTACATGTCCGGGTGATTTCCTCTCGTTTTCCGGCATCAGCCAATTTCTTTCCTTTTGCGTTATAAATCATGGAATCCCCTCTGAAAAGAAAACCTTTCCCATCTACCCCCACACGGTTCACGCCACAGACATAAGCCATGTTCTCGATGGCACGTGCATGCAGCAATGCCTTCCACGCCTTCTTCCGGGCCTCGGGCCAATTGGCTACATAAATCAAAAGATCATATTCGTTATTCACGTTGCGGCTCCAAACCGGGAAACGTAGGTCATAACAAACCTGCAAACAAATATTCCAGCCTTTATAAGGCACGATCAGACGTTTGTCGCCCGCCGAGAAATGCTTGTCCTCCCCTGCCATACGGAACAAATGACGTTTATCGTAATAATACTCCTCTCCTTCCGGAGTGATGAAAAAAGCCCGGTTGTAGAACTTTCCATTATCTTTCGCGATAAAACTTCCAGCCACGGCCAGTTTATATTTCTTAGCCCATTCTTTTATAGTCGGTACGGTCTGGCCCTCCATCGTATCGGCTTGTTTCTCTACGTCCATGGAAAATCCCGTAGTAAACGTCTCCGGCAATACCGCTAAATCGGTTCTTCCACTAACACGGCGCAACAGTTCGCCATAATAACCCAAGTTCTCTTCACGGTCTTCCCAAATGATATGGGATTGTATCATGCTGATACGTAAGTCTTCAGTCATAGAATAAAGATATTAAGGTAATAAAAAGACATATTGTGACAAGGAAACAGTTTCATGGTGAAGAAACAGTAGTTTCTTCATAGCAAAACTTTTGTTTCTCCTAGGGAAAACTTTTGTTTTCCTATAGCAAAACTCTTATTTCTTCACCATGAAAACTCCTATACCTGTACGAAATTCTCAGGATGGCAGGCGGTAACTCCCCGATACATCTCTCGTATCGTATGGATATCTTTATCCACATCACCTGTCGGATAAAAAACACCTTTCGTACCCACCTCTTTCTTTCCATAATCAAAATAAGCCACCACGATCGGCACGTTCGCTTTCAAAGCGATAAAATAGAATCCTTTTTTCCAATCCTTGGCCCGTTTCCGGGTACCTTCCGGTGTGACGGCCAATTGAAACCGCTCACTGGTCTTGAAACGTTCCACCATCTGATCGGTCACCGACGTACGTTTACCACGATCCACTGGAACACCTCCCTGCCAGTTAAACAGCAAATTAAAAGGGAAAAAGAACCACTCTTTCTTAATAAGGAAACCGGCGTTACACCCGATCGAGGTATAAAAAAGTTTCCCTACAATAAAATCCCAGTTACTGGTATGCGGAGCCACACATACGATACATTTCGGCAAATCCACGCCATCCACCGGGCCCAGCTTCCACCCCGCCATACGGAGTATCGCCTTACTAATTGCCTTCTTCATGCCTATTTGTCCTTGCTCAACTCTCCTATCTCGTCGGCGATAGCGTTAACCTCGTTTTGCAAGTCCTCTCTTAATTTGCGATAATAATTCCGTACGAGAGCCTTGTTATCCTTGCCGTCGGGGTGTCCGGCACGAACGATATAACTATCTTGCATATCTAGGATACGAGCCATCAAAGCATCCGCTTTCTCTTGATTTACTCCGGGTATATACAATTTGCAAACCAGCGCTTCCGTGAACAATTCACCAGCCACGTAGCTGATCTCTTTCTTTAAAATTCTTCTTTTAGCCATAATTATTTCATATTTAATTATCCACAAATATAGAACATATGTTATTAAATACCGAGGAAAGGCCAAGAAAAAACATAAAATGAATTATCTTTGCAGCGGTGAAATCATTGATTATAAACAAATCAAATATGAACGAAATGATAAAGACGCCAGAATTTCTCTTTGAAAGCAGCTGGGAAGTCTGTAATAAAGTGGGAGGTATTTATACCGTACTATCGACTAAAGCTCATACGCTTCAACAAATTTTTAACGACAAAGTAATATTCATCGGTCCGGATGTGTGGGCAAACACAACCGCTCCCGATTTTACGGAAGACGCATCTTTGTTTGAGGATTGGAGAAAGCACGCCGAGGCAGTGGATCACTTGAAAGTTAAGGTTGGTCGCTGGAACGTACCGGGTACCCCCCCTGTTATACTGGTAGATTTCAAGTCCTACTTCAGTGAACGAGACGCCTTTTTCTATTCTATGTGGGAAAATTTCCGAGTTGACTCCATCCACGCCTACGGCGATTACGATGAGTCTTGTATCTTTGCGTATGCGGTCGGTAAGGTAATAGAGAGTTTCTATCACTTCTACAAACTGGAAAACAAGAAAGTCGCCGCCCTATTCAATGAATGGATGTTGGCGATGGGAGCGCTTTACATTCAAAAGCAAATCCCTGCCATAGCGACACTTTTCACGACGCATGCCACATCGATCGGACGCTCTATCGCCGGTAACAACAAAGCGTTATACGCTTATATGGACGGTTACAACGGCGACCAGATGGCTAAGGAGCTAAACATGGAGGCCAAGCATTCCGTAGAGAAGCAGGCCGCCCATTACGTGGATTGCTTCACGACCGTAAGCGATATCACGGCCCGTGAATGTAAACAGTTATTGGATAAGGCACCGGATATCGTTACCCCGAACGGCTTTGAGCCCAACTTTGTACCCGAGGGTAAGGAATACGCTAAAAAGCGGAAGGAGGCACGTCGTACATTAATTAATGTTGCGGAGAAATTATTGGGCTGCTCCATCGACCCGAACGCTTTGCTGGTTTCCACCAGTGGCCGCTATGAATACAGAAATAAAGGTATCGATGTCTTCATCGAGGCGATGAACCGTGTACGTACGTCCGGACGCCTGCAGCGTGAGGTCGTCGCTTTTATCATGGTACCGGCTTGGGTACGTGCTGCCCGTGCGGATTTAAAAGAGGCGATCGAGCAGGACATAAAGACGACCTCTCCGCTTCAAATCCCTTTCATTACGCACTGGTTGCATAATATGCCAGAAGATAAGGTCTTGAATTATATCAACCACGCCGGCTTCACGAACGCGGCATCCGAAAAACTAAAGATCATATTCGTTCCTTGTTATTTGGACGGTAAAGGAGGTATTTTCAATAAGACCTATTATGATATGCTGATAGGGATGGACGCTACCGTATATCCTTCCTACTACGAGCCGTGGGGATATACCCCGCTGGAAAGTATCGCTTTCGGTATACCGACGATCACGACCAATCTGGCCGGTTTCGGTATGTGGGCGAAGAAAACGGTATCCGGAGATAACCTTAGCGAAGGCGTAGAGGTTATTAATCGTACGGATTTCAATTATTTTGAGGTAGCGGACGCTATCATGAACTCCATCCTGGCTCTCAGCCAAAAGGATGCTACGGACATCGAGGAAATCAAGCAGCGTTGTTTCGATCTCGCTCGAAAAGCTGAATGGAGCAAGTTTATCGACTATTATCTGACCGCATTCGATATCGCCATGAGGCATGCCGAGGAAAGAAATAGTTAAATATTGCTCATAATTAATAAGATAATGCTATCTTTGCACTCGTTTTTAGACAAACACTTTAAACTTCACGATAATGAAAATTAAGGCGAATAACGCAAACAGTCCTATTTGGAAGGACGTCTACTCACATTCCAAGCTTCCACAACAGTTGGAACCACTTAATGAGATCGCTACGAATCTTTGGTGGGTATGGAATCATGAAGGCGCTAAACTATTTGGCAAGATCGACAAACAACTTTGGAAATCCACAGAAGGTAACCCTGTACAGCTATTGCAAAGCCTTTCACACAAACGTATGGAAGAGATCTTAGCAGATAAGGAGTTAATGGCTGAAATCCAAAAGGTATACGCTGATTTCAAAGCTTATATCAATGTAAAACCCGACAAGACACAACCGTCTGTAGCCTACTTCAGCATGGAGTACGGTTTGACCAATGTATTAAAGATTTACTCAGGTGGTCTGGGAGTATTAGCCGGTGACTACTTGAAAGAGGCCAGCGATAGTAATATCGATTTATGTGCCGTAGGTTTCTTGTATCGTTACGGATATTTCACACAGACTTTGTCCATGGACGGTCAGCAGATCGCCAATTACGAGCCGCAAAATTTCAACGCCCTGCCGTTGACTCAGGTATTGCAGTCGAACGGAGAGCCGATGGTATTGGAAGTTCCTTATCCGGGCAGAACCGTTTACGCTCATATCTGGAAAGTTAGCGTAGGTCGTGTACCTTTGTACTTAATGGATACGGATATACCTCAGAACAGCGAATGGGATCGTTCCATCACGCACCAATTATATGGTGGCGACTGGGAGAACCGTATGAAACAAGAGTATTTGTTGGGTATCGGTGGTATCATGATGCTGAACAAGTTAGGTATCAAGAAACAGATTTATCACTGCAACGAGGGACACGCCGCTTTGATCAACGCTCAGCGTTTGGTAGACTATATCCAGAACGACGGCCTTTCATTCAACCAAGCGTTGGAGGTAGTTCGTGCTTCCGCTCTCTATACGGTACACACTCCGGTTCCGGCAGGTCACGATTACTTTGATGAGGGTTTGTTCGGACGTTACATGGGTGAGTTCCCCGGCAAGTTAGGTATTAGCTGGCAAGACTTCATCGATATGGGACGTGAGAACCCGGGCTCTAACGAGAAATTCTCCATGAGCGTATTCGCCTTGAACACTTGCCAAGAGGCTAACGGCGTAAGCTGGTTGCACGGTAAGGTTTCTCAGCGTATGTTCGCCCCGGTTTGGAAAGGTTACTTCCCGGATGAACTGCACGTTGGTTATGTAACGAACGGTGTACACATGCCGACTTGGGCCGCTACGGAGATGAAGAAATTCTATGCGGATAAACTAGGTAAAAACTTATTCAAAGATCAATCTAACAGAAAGCAATGGGAAGGAATCCAGAATGTATCCGACGAGGAAATCTGGAATCTCCGTATGACCTTGAAGAATAAATTGATTGATTACATCCGTGTTCAATATAAAGATAGCTGGTTGAAGAACCAAGGTGATCCTTCTAAGGTAGTTTCCATCCTTGAGAAGATCAACCCGAATGCCTTGCTGATCGGTTTCGGTCGTCGTTTCGCTACTTACAAGCGTGCACACTTGTTGTTCACGGACTTAGACCGTTTGGCTAAGATCGTTAACAATGAGAAGTTCCCGATTCAGTTCGTATTCACCGGTAAGGCTCACCCGGCTGATGGTGGTGGTCAAGGTTTGATCAAACACATCGTAGAGATCTCTCGCCGTCCGGAGTTCTTAGGAAAGATCATCTTCTTGGAGAACTACGATATGCGTTTGGCCCGTCGTTTGATTTCTGGTGTAGACGTATGGTTGAACACGCCGACTCGTCCGTTAGAGGCTTCCGGTACTTCCGGTGAGAAAGCCGAGATGAACGGTGTATTGAACTTCTCCGTTCTTGACGGTTGGTGGTATGAGGGTTACGTAGAAGGCGCAGGTTGGGCATTGACCGACAAGCGTACTTATGAGAACCAGCAATACCAAGACCAATTGGATGCGGCTACGATCTACCATTGCTTGGAAACTGAGATTATCCCGACTTACTACGCTAAGAACAGCAAGGGTTACTCTCCGGACTGGATCCAATATATCAAGAACTCTATCGCCAAGATCGCTCCGGATTATACGATGAAACGTATGTTGGACGATTATGAGGATCGTTTCTATCACAAATTGGCTACTCGTTCCGCTCATATTTCCGCTAACAACTACGAGATCGCTAAGCAATTAGCTGCTTGGAAAGAGGAAGTTGCGCAACATTGGGATAGCTTCCAAGTGGAATCTTTCACTTGCGACCAAGATTTGACGGTGAACGGCCCGGTTGTAGGAAAAGAATACAACTTCAATTTGGTAATCGACCGTCATGAACTACAAGGTATGTTAGGTGCTGAAATGGTTGTCATGAAGGAAGATCCGGAGAAACACACGCTGTCACCAATCAATACCGCTCAGTTCGAGTTGATGAAGGAAGAAGGCTCCAAGTTATTCTTCAAGTTAACGACCACTCCTTCCGAGGCTGGTAACCATAAGATGGGCTTCCGTGTATATCCTGTAAACAAGGAGTTGCCTCACCGTATGGACTTCGCTTATGTACGTTGGATTCAGTTATAATCGGCAACAAGTAAAACAAATAATCAAGAAAGAGGGTGCGTCATGCACCCTCTTTTTTTATGCCATACCCAGCTATGCTTTACAGCGACAAAAACCTATGGTTATGAGCCGTAAAGCATAGGTTCATATAGTCCGTGAATACCCATGAATCAAAAAAAGGAAGCCGCACGACAGCAGCTTCCTTTTTCAATAGGATACGAATATTTTCAAGCTTAGAAAGCGTAGTCCAAACTTAATCCGAACACCTTGTTGGTGCGGCTATACACATTCTGCCCAGGAAGTCCCGTGCCGCAGTAGTTGTCCATCTTCTTGGTATAATCGTGGTAAGTTGTCCACATATATCCCACGTTCAAAGCCATTTTTTCGCTCAACATCACTTTAGCACCAAAGCCCAGCGAATAAGAATCGCAGGAGAAACTAACATCACTTTGGAAATTATCAGACAAACCATAATCTGTAATTTGAGCGCCACCGCTAATGGTCAATCTCTTGACAACATCCCACTCTATACCAAACAGATACTCATTCGTACCTCTTTCCAGTTCCTTCTGCTTTCCACCGGCCATTCCCGCCTTCTTGTCATCGAAGAAGTGATATTCAACAGAAGCCTTCAACATGGGCAAAAACCGATAAGAAGCTGCCACCGAAAGCATGGAAGGAATATCGTTCGGCGTATTTACACCATGCTTATAAGGGCCAACCAAATCTTCCGCACTGTCGGGATAATCCAACTTCTTGGTATTGTTTTCGATGTTCAAGTTCGTCTTAAACTCATATTTAGCTCCGAAATTGAATTTACCATATTTGACATCGACACCCAAAACCGGTGTCAACCCCCAACCTGTCTGGTCGCAATCCAAAGCCAGGTTCATTAAATCCGCTCCACCAAAATTCTGTTTTAATTTTGCATCCAGATACCCGTCATAGTTTCCTGAGAAATAGTTCATCCGGCCACCGGCAAAGGCAGAAAGCCAATCCGTGATCTTGTATGATAGGCCAAGTTGTAGGGAATAAATATACTGTTTTCCGTCCATCGCACTGTTAATAGTATACATATCCGGCGTGACGATGGGACTTTGACCGCCAGTCTTTATATATTTCGCTACACTTTCCTTGAAGATACCGGCCATAGCAGCCGATTCGAACATTGGCAGGCCATCGTCAAACGAAGCCTTACCACCTCCACCCGTAATGGCAAAGAAACCGGAGATCGTCCAATCACCTTTTTTGTAAGCCGCAAAAACACTCGGAATCACGGGAGCGGCTGCCTTTCCTTTGTAATACTTTTTATAGGGAACGTCGCTCACTGTCGGCACCTTATTCACTGGGTCGAAACCATTGTATGTACTGAAAGAGGCATCGATATCCCGGGTCTGGAAAGCACTTTGGATACTCACACCAACGCGGAAACCGTCTGTCGGCAAAAAAGAAAGACCCGCCGGGTTTGACAAAGCGCCGTCTATATCAATTGCAGCACCTCGCGAAAGTGACCTTAAAAAGGCTGCATGCTGATTCGTATTCGTCAAATATCCTCCAGCGAAAGAAACCAAAGGCATCATCATCAATGCCGCACCTAATACTACTTTTTTCTTCATGTTTTACTTTTCTTGATTACAAAACGGTCGCAAAGATAAATACTTTTTTCAAACACTGCACACTTTTAATAAAAATGTGCCGCACAAAACAGCAAATACTGTGCAAACACATAAGACTAATTAACAATAGAAGAGCCGCAAAGGTAGTAACGTGAAATCAGGTATTAGTTATAATCAAAAAGAATCATCCTAATCAGAAAAGGATATATACAGCAAGTACTAAAGAAGATATACTTACTTTACCCAAAAAGATATACTACAAGTGCCAAGTAAGTATAACTTCTATTTTTCCGAAATAAATCGTATATTTGTCTCTATAACTTAATTCTTTAAACCGTATAGATAAAATGAAAAGACTAGCATTACTCGCGGCTCTCTTACTGCCGCTATCCATGGCTTTCGCCCAACAGAACGTAGGATTCAAGACCGATAAGGTAGAACCTCTCGTGATCAACCCAGACAATAGCGTCACTTTCTATGTAGAAGCCCCAAAAGCGAAGTCCGTCTCCGTAAAAGGAGACTGGGAAGCCAACGAGGGCAATGGCCAGATGACGAAAGGGAAAAACGGTACATGGAGCTATACGACTCCCCCACTGTCATCCGAAATGTACACCTATCGTTTAAATATTGATGGTATTTATAACATCGCCCCAAACAACCCATTCTCTTGCCGTGACGTAGGCACCTTGTTCAGCCTGTTCTATATCAACGGGGGAAATGGCGATTATTATCAAGTACGTGACGTACCTCATGGCAATGTTACAACCACTTGGTATCACTCGGACATCCTCGGGAGCGAACGAAGACTTAGCGTTTATACGCCTCCTTTTTACGATAAGAACATCCAATCTTATCCCGTTCTGTACCTGTTACATGGCAGTGGCGGCGACGAGAACGCTTGGCTGGAGCTTGGCCGTACCGCCCGTATCATGGATAACTTGATTGCCGAAGGCAAGATACAGCCAATGCTTGTCGTTATGCCAAACGGTAATCCCAGTAAACAGGCCGCTCCCGGCGAAACATCCGATAACCTGAATTACAAGCCGGCCATGAGCAACAGCTTCCCCGGTTATAAGGATGGCTCGTACGAGAAGAGTTTCACCGAGATCATTCATTTCATCGATAACCGTTACCGTACGATCCCGGATAAGCGACACCGAGCCATAGCCGGACTTTCGATGGGTGGTTTCCATACATTATATATATCATTGAATTATCCGGACTATTTTAACTATATAGGACTTTTCTCCGCCGGGCTCAGCGCAAATGGTGTAGACCCCAATAGCCCGATGTACACGAACCTCGACGAGAAGTTAGGAAACCTCAAGAGATCCGGTTATCAATTGTTCTGGATCGGTATCGGAAAGGACGATTTCCTGTACGACGCGAACCAGCAATTCCGCCAGCGAATGGATAGCCTAGGTATGAAATACCAGTACGTAGAATCCACCCGAGGGCATATCTGGGCCAATTGGCGGGCTTATCTCCTCCAATTCGCTCCTATGCTTTTCAAATAAAAGACATGAGCAGATGAATCATAATATACCGCAATACGACTTCTATAAACACAAATACGGCGATGAGCTACTTATCGACGTCGTTCCCTTGAACACGATCAAGAAGTATCTCAAGGAACAACCCGTACATATATTGACGTATTACGATATAACATTGATCACTAGCGGGGAGGGAGAATTCCTTATCGATCATCAAGCGAACCGGGTAAAGCCTCAAGATATCATCTTTACCCGGCCCGGCGAAATACGCAAATGGGACGATAAAACGATACAAGACGGATTCGCTCTTATCTTTGAGGAAGAGTTCCTGCTCTCTTTTTTCAATGATCCGGCATTTCTCCGGAACCTCTCTTATTTCCATACGGAAAGACGGTCTTCCAAGCTCAGTCTCGACAAGAAAGCCTATGCCCGCATCTCCGAGTTGATCTCGGAGATCGATAAAGAGATCAAGAACTATCAGTCGAAAGACAAACACTTACTCCGGGCCTTGTTGTACGAGACATTAATGTTGCTCAACAGGTTATATTCTAACTCGAACGCTTTACCACCAGACACAAACACCCGATCTAAAAGCATCTATGTAGACCGATTTATCGAGTTAGTAAACCATTCCTTCAAGCAAGATCATTCCATCCGGAGCTATGCCGATCGGCTTTGCATCACCCCGAACTACCTGAATGAGATCGTGAAAAACGCTACAGGCATCAACGCTAAACAATACATCCTAAACAAAATACTAATCGAGAGCAAACGACTATTGACTTATACAGACTTACCTATATCCGCCATAACGGAAGCTCTAGGTTACGAGGATCCATCCTATTTCATCCGTCTATTTCGTTCCCAAACAAACATGACCCCGCTAAACTATCGCAGGAATACAAAACCGTAAAAAGTACTATTTCCTCCTTTATACGTATTATACGAACTCCATTCGGTATGTCTAATTTTGCCTCTATCAATAAATAAAGCATCATGAGACAATACAAATCATGGATAGCGGCTCTCATATTAGGAAGCACGTTATCCGCTAACGCACAACAAAAGAATATGGAGAACAAAACATTAAACGAGAACATCCCGGAGATGATCATCTCCCTTGAAAAAGAGGCTCTAGCCTCGACCGACCCGATGGCATTCGTAGAGCTTTCAGACACCGACGTGATTTACTTCGATCCTTCCCTAGAGACGAAAATAGAGGGATTGGAACAACTGCGCACTTATTATAAAGGTATGCAACTTCCTCCGGCAGATCATTTCGACATGATCCGCCCGGTCGTACAAGTCGCGCAAAACATAGCGGTCCTCACCTTCAACCTTGATAGCTACTTATCCGACAAGGTAATAAAATGGAACTGCACCGAGGTTTACAAACGCAACCCCGACAACCAATGGAAGATCATACAAACCCACTGGTCTTACGTGAAACCGCTAGATTAAAGTTAAAACATTTGCCGCTTTCTGAACCAAAACGGTTCGTAAAATGTATTATATAGACTATTCACTAAACACAAATTATATGATACGGAATTTACTGAAAGCGGCAAATGCGCTTACATTTAGCACGATGTTCCTGTTACTCCTCGCCGGATGCAACAAGAACACGATTATTTTTGAGGATGGAACAACCCCGAACGGCTCTTCGGGAAACGAGGACCCGGGAAACAGCACGTTGGTGACCTTCAACGCCTCCGTGGAGGGCCGGAACCTATTACGTTCCATGTCTCCCATGAATAAAGGGATACAAAGCAGGGTTTATGTCTTCGACAGCAGCGCAGGAACCAAGGGAAGCCCCGAGGCGTCAGGTCTTTACATAACCTCATCTCCCGGGGTGTTAACAGGAAGTGACGGATATAAAATGTTTCTCTCCAATGGCACTTATAATTTCTACGCCGTATCCGACAATTTCTCCACGATCCCCCCGACATTCACGAGTGGCGTATCCGAACCCCTCTTCAACGGTATCGATTATCTTTGGTGGAGTGCCATACAACAGGATGTAAATAGCTCCCAAATCAATATACCGATTGTTTATGGGCATGTGGCTACCCAAGTCGTAGTAGAATTAACCGGCGGTGAAGGCATCACGATCAACCAACTAGTCTCCGCCATGATCACTCCTCCCGTGGTTGGGGCTACCATGGATCTGGGCACAGGTGTCATCACTCCTGCTACCGCCTTCGGAAAAGCGGATAAGATGGGCATAAACGGATTAACCGCCCAATATATCATGTTGCCGATAAGACATTCGGCTCCAATGACTCTCACGTTGGAAATATCCGCCGACAATGAAAACAGCACCCGCACCTATACCACCCAGATCCCTCTTCCGGATGGCGAGTTGAAAGCGGGAAACTCTTATTTATTTAAAGCGGTAATCAACGGTAATTCGGTCACTTTGGCCAGTGTCAACGTAAAAGACTGGACAGATGTGGACGAGACAGGAAAGCCCCTTTATCCGACCCAGAATTAAAGCCCGGTTCCTATTTTCCGTATCAATGAATATTGGTACGGAAAATATGCCTATATTTACCCCGTCACCTCTAAAAACAATACGAATATGATTGAGATTCCCGAATCCGCCACCATTGGCAAACAGGCTAGCGAAACGCTAAAGGGTAAACGGATAGCGCATGTTATCGAGTCGAACAGTCCTCACCGTTTCACGTTCTATAATGGCGATCCGGCGGAATACTCCAATAGGCTGGTAGGACGAACGGTCCTAGGCGCCCAAGGCTATGGCGCATTCGTGGACATCCTTATGGACGCGGATACCCACCTCTTAATCGGAGACGGAACCAATATGCGTTATTATACCTCCGCGGAAAAGGCCCCGAAGAAATATCAGCTTATGATCGTATTTGAGGACGACTCGTTCCTAGCTTTCACGGTTTCGATGTATGGTTCCATCTACGCTTTCAAAGGCGAGTTTGACAATCCCTATTACCAAGGTAGCATCCATAAGCTATGTCCGTTGGACGAGAGATTCGATAAAGCCTATTTCCTTAGTCTCATCCGGAATCTCAAGAAAGATATATCCGCAAAGGCGCTGCTCGCCACCGAGCAACGTATTCCGGGCCTGGGCAACGGAGTCTGCCAAGATATCTTGTTCAATGCCCGGATCTCCCCGAAACGAAAAATATCGACTTTATCAGAAGAGGATATAGACCGCCTCTTCAACACCGTGAAATCCACGCTGGAAGAGATGACTCGCCGAGGAGGCCGGGATACGGAGAAGGATCTATACGGCGCCTTAGGCAATTACCGCACGATCCTATCGAAGAACACCTACCATGACCCTTGCCCCGTCTGTGGCGAACGGATACAGAAAGAGGCTTACCTCGGAGGCAGCATTTATTATTGCCCGCATTGCCAGCGAGAAAGATAAGTAATACGCTCAAATTGACAATATGACAATATGTAATCTGAAACCCCGGAGAATCGTTTTTTCCGGGCAAAGATACATGCTGTTACCAAATACGAGAAAAAATATCAGCAATCAATTGTATTATAACACTTTGCTTAAATATACCCTTTCATTCTAGCGAGATTAATTCATCCTATCTCATATTTATGCAGGAGAAAGGTGCTTTTCATACGGATGCATCGCCCATTTCTATAGGTTGCGTACCCAATTCCTACCGTATGTATCGCCAAACACATACGGTAGCGTTGCCTAACACTGGCTTTTGCGTTACCTAATCCCATTACTTTCGTCTCCTAATAGAGATATTCATACAAAAAAACAGGGTAAAATGGATAATTTGACCATAAAGCACTCCCTATTTCTTCTATTCGCAAAAAGGCCCTGTCATCATAATCCCGGATTTTCAAACAAAACGTCAAGGTTATCGCATTTTCGCTTACAACATCATTGAAGCCTACCGCAAAACAGATTGCCGCCCCCTGCTTTTGCGAATGTTTTACAAACATAGAGTTTTGCAGGTGAGCCGTCATTCTTGATAAGTGAGGAAAAAGAAAAAGCCCTGTAATCTTTAAATTACAGAGCTTTACTTTATTTTGCTTTCTTTGAAAGCGGTCCGGACGGGACTCGAACCCGCGACCCCATGCGTGACAGGCATGTATTCTAACCAGCTGAACTACCGAACCATTTTATAATCAATAATAATTTTGAAAAAGAGGCGGTCCGGACGGGACTCGAACCCGCGACCCCATGCGTGACAGGCATGTATTCTAACCAGCTGAACTACCGAACCTCTTTTCTTTATCGCTATCTCTCTCGATTGCGGTGCA
>NZ_QTMG01000005.1:151386-188929 GCF_003635435.1 Parabacteroides sp. AF21-43
AACCTCTTTTCTTTATCGCTATCTCTCTCGATTGCGGTGCAAAGGTAAGTATTATTTTTAAACCTGCAATAGCTGGAGTAAAAAAAATCAACTTTTCGCTGAAATATTCTTTCCATAGGTCCACATAAGCGATCGTCCCTTTCTTTATTTCCCCTTCCCGATCACACCAGTTTATCACAAATACATTTCATTTTGGAACTTTTCAATCGCCATTCATAATTATGTAATGATAATTTGTTACTTTTGCGACTCAATATAAATGCTTAACAACAATGGACGTTGCCATTATTAAATATAATGCCGGAAACATCTACTCGGTAGATTACGCTTTGAAGCGGTTGGGCGTTACCCCGATCATCACGGCTGATCCGGAATTATTAAATAAAGCGGATAAGGTTATCTTTCCCGGAGTAGGTGAAGCTTTCACGACCATGGAGTATTTAAGGGAGCATAAATTGGATCAGGTGATCTTGAACCTAAAGCAACCGGTACTCGGGATATGCCTCGGCATGCAATTGATGTGCATGCGTTCGGAGGAGGGAAACGCAGATTGCTTGGGGATCTTCCCTACGGAAGTAAAACGTTTTATTCCGCAAAAGCATGAGGACAAGGTTCCTCACATGGGTTGGAATACCTTGACAAACGTTAAAAGCGGCCTATTCAATGAGCGATTGGAGAACAAATTTGTTTACTTCGTACATAGTTATTATGTACCTGTAAATGAATATACGGCGGCTACGACCGATTACATCCTTCCGTTCAGCGCCGCTTTACATAAGGACAACTTCTACGCAACACAGTTCCATCCGGAAAAAAGTGGATCGGTAGGAGAGGTTATATTGAAAAACTTTTTAAAGATATGATTGAGCTTATTCCCGCTATAGATATAATAGATGGCAAATGCGTCCGGTTGACGCAAGGAGATTACGCGACCAAGAAGGTTTACAACGAAGATCCTCTGGAGGTGGCCAAGATGTTCGAGGGTAACGGCATCCAGCGTTTGCATGTGGTAGATTTGGATGGAGCCCGTGAAGGACGCATCATCAACTACCGTATCCTTGAGCGGATAGCGACCCGGACTTCCTTGATCATTGATTTCGGAGGGGGCTTGAAACAAGAGGATGATCTGGAGATCGCCTTCGAAAGCGGCGCCCAGATGGTAACCGGGGGCAGTATCGCCGTGAAGAACCCGGAAATGTTCACCTCTTGGATCAGCAAGTTCGGTAGCGAGAAAATCATATTAGGGGCCGATGCCAAGGAAAAGAAGATCGCCATCAGTGGTTGGGAGGAAACGACCAGCCAGGAGTTGATTCCTTTTATCAAAGGATATTACGACAAGGGGATTACCAAGGTGATCTGCACGGATATCGCACGGGATGGTATGCTGCAAGGCCCGGCTATCGATTTATATAAAGAGATACGGGACGAGATCCCCTTCCTTTATATCATAGCGAGCGGTGGCGTAAGCTCGATCGAGGATATTGAGAAATTATCTGAGGCTGGGATTCCCGCTGTCATTTTCGGCAAGGCCATTTATGAAGGGAAGATCCAGTTGAAAGATTTACTTCGTTTTACTTGAAATAATAAAATAGATATATGCTAGCCAAGAGAATTGTTCCCTGTCTGGATATAAAGGATGGAAAGACCGTAAAAGGCATCAACTTCGTGAACTTTCGCGACGCTGGAGACCCCGTGGAGTTGGGTGCCCAGTACAGCCGTGAAGGGGCCGACGAATTAGTGTACTTGGATATTACCGCCTCACACGAGGGGCGAAAGACTTTCACCGAGTTGGTAAAACAAGTGGCGGCCCATATCAGCATCCCTTTTACCGTGGGTGGAGGTATCAACGAATTGAAGGACGTGGATCGTTTGCTTAGCGCTGGCGCCGATAAGGTCTCGATCAACTCGGCGGCTTTACGTAACCCGGCATTAATCGAGGAGATCGCCAAGAACTTTGGTAGTCAGGTATGCGTAGTCGCTATCGACGCTAATTTTGAGAACAATGACTGGCTATGCTATCTAAACGGAGGGCGTGTCCCGACGGATAAGTATTTGTTTCAATGGGCCTCGGAAGCGGAAAGCCGTGGCGCCGGCGAGATCCTTTTCACCAGTATGACGCACGATGGCGTAAAAGACGGATACGCGAACGACGCTCTGGCTACCTTGGCCGATACGTTGCATATCCCGGTTATCGCCTCCGGTGGAGCGGGAAAGATGGAACATTTCCGGGATACGTTTTCCAATGGGAAAGCGGACGCGGCTTTAGCGGCCAGCGTTTTCCATTTCGGCGAGATACGGATAGGCGACTTGAAGCAATACCTCAAGGACGAGGGGATCAATGTAAGGATATAACACATTATATATAAAGATGAAATTAGATTTCGAGAAAATGGGCGGATTAATACCCGCTATCGTACAAGACAACAACACTAGTAAGGTATTAATGTTGGGCTTCATGAATCAAGAAGCTTATGATGAGACAGTAAGTACGGGTAAGGTTACATTCTTTAGCCGCACGAAAAACCGTTTGTGGATGAAGGGAGAGAGTAGCGGAAATACGTTGCAGGTGGTTAGCATCACGGCGGATTGCGACAACGATACATTATTGATCAAGGCGATTCCAGCCGGACCGGTTTGTCATACGGGAGCGGATACTTGTTTCGGCGAGAAGAACGTAGAGGATATCATGTTCTTGAAATACTTGCAGAACTTCATCGAGCGTCGCCGTCAAGAAATGCCGGAAGGTTCCTATACGACTACCTTATTCCAGAAAGGCGTGAATCGCATGGCCCAGAAAGTCGGCGAAGAAGCGGTAGAGACCGTTATCGAGGCGACCAACGGAACCGAAGACGGCTTCATCTATGAGGCATCCGACTTGGTTTACCACTTAATCGTATTATTGACAAGCAAGGGACTTCGTCTGGAAGACCTCGCCCGTGAATTAAAGAAAAGACATAAAGGTTGATAAATTCTATGGAAGAAGATATTCTACTCAAATTAGAGAACGTGGAGATATGCCGTGAGGAAAACAGGGTATTACACGACGCATGCCTCACGCTTCGTAACGGAGAGTTCGTATATGTGATCGGGAAGGTAGGCTCCGGTAAAAGCAGCCTGCTCAAGTCCTTGTATTGCGAGATACCGATCTTGCGAGGCGAGGCACGTATCATGGATTACAACCTCACCAAGATGAAGCGGAAGGATATCCCTTATTTGCGTAGGAAACTAGGTATCGTCTTCCAAGATTTCCAATTGTTGACCGACCGTTCCGTCTCCAAGAATCTGGAATTCGTGCTGAAAGCCACCGGATGGAAAAAGAAAAGCGAGATCAAGGAACGGATAGACAACGTGCTCCGTCAGGTAGGCATGCAAGACAAAGGCTATAAAATGCCGCATGAGCTATCCGGCGGGGAACAACAACGTATCGTTATTGCCCGTGCCCTTCTGAACAACCCCAAGTTGATACTGGCGGATGAGCCGACCGGCAACTTGGACCCGGAGACGAGCGGACAAATCGTACAACTCTTACACGACATCTGCCAGCAGGGAACGGCGGTGATTATGACCACTCATAACTATACGATCGTGCATAATTATCCTGCCCGCATAGTAAAATGCGAGAATGCCTGTCTAAGTGATGTCAGAGAATAATTTTTTTGTAACTTTGCGGTCGCATTCGATTGAAAAAGAAAACAATTTAATATAGAACAAAAGAAGATGAAAGTTTTAAAGTTTGGCGGTACTTCTGTGGGATCTGCACAGAGAATGAAAGATGTAGCGAAACTGATCACGGGAGACCGTAAGATCGTTGTATTGTCAGCCATGTCGGGTACAACCAACTCGTTAGTCGAGATTTCCGACTACCTGTACAAAAAGAACCCAGACGGAGCGAATGAGATCATCAACAAGCTTGCCATGAAATACATGGGCCATGTTGAGGAACTATACAGCACCGAGGAATATAAACAGAAGGCCAAAGAACTGATAAAATCTCATTTCGAATATATCCGTACGTTCACGAAGGATCTGTTTACCTTATTCGAGGAAAAGGTTGTCTTGGCGCAAGGAGAGTTGATCTCTACGGGTATGATGAATCTTTATTTGAACGAATGCGGCGTGAAATCCGTATTGATCCCGGCTTTGGATTATATGCGTACGGATAAGAACGCGGAACCGGACCCTGTCTATATCAAAGAGAAATTGGAAAAATTACTCGCTGATAATAAGGATGCTGATCTATACATCACACAAGGTTATATCTGCCGCAACGCTTACGGCGAGATCGATAACCTGCAACGGGGTGGTAGCGACTATAGCGCATCCTTAATCGGCGCGGCTATCGGTGCGGAAGAGATCCAGATCTGGACAGACATCGACGGTATGCACAATAACGACCCTCGTATCGTACAGGGAACGTCTCCAGTCCGTCAATTGCATTTCGAGGAAGCTGCCGAGTTAGCTTATTTCGGAGCCAAGATCCTTCACCCGACTTGTATATTACCGGCTAAATTGAACAACATCCCGGTCCGTTTGCTAAATACAATGCAGCCGGACGCTCCGGGTACATTGATCTCAAACGCTATCGAAAAAGGTAAGATCAAAGCGGTCGCCGCCAAAGACAATATTACCTCTATCAAGATCAAGAGCGGACGTATGTTGCTAGCTACAGGTTTCTTGCGTAAGGTATTCGAGACTTTCGAGAACTACCAGACTCCGATCGATATGGTTACGACTTCCGAAGTGGGTGTCTCCGTTACGATCGATAACCGCAAGCATCTGGAAGAGATCGTTGACGATTTGAAGAAGTACGGAACCGTGACCGTAGACGAGGATATGGTTATCGTTTGCGTGGTTGGCGACCTAGAATGGGATAACATCGGCTTCGAGGCTCGTATCGTACAGGCCATGAAGGATGTCCCGGTTCGCATGATCTCCTACGGAGGAAGCAACTACAACGTCTCCTTGCTGATTAAGGCCTCGGACAAGCAGAGAGCGCTGCAAGCTCTAAGCGATCATTTATTTAACAACAAATAAAAACAAACGAGGGCGGCCTTTTACAGACTGCCCTTATTTATCTTTATATAATTTCGTATAATATGCTCAAAGGAACATTTCCTGTAGAAAAGTTCAAGCAGCTTTCTACGCCTTTTTATTATTATGATGTCAAGCTATTGCAAGACACATTAGACGTAGTAAAAACCGAATCCGGGAAATATGGTTACCACGTGCATTATGCCGTGAAAGCTAATGCCAATCCCCGTATCCTTTCCATCATAGCGGCAAACGGCCTTGGCGCAGACTGCGTAAGTGGCGGCGAGGTACAGGCAGCTTTAGATGCCGGTTTTCCTGCCGATAAGATTGTCTTTGCTGGTGTTGGCAAAGCGGATTGGGAGATCAACCTAGGACTGGACAATGATATTTTCTGCTTTAACGTGGAATCTGCCGTTGAGCTGGAAATTATCAATGAGCTGGCGGCCACCAAGAATAAAGTAGCCTCTATCGCCCTTCGTATCAACCCGGAAGTGGATGCCCATACACATGCCAAGATCACGACGGGTATGAAGGAAAATAAATTCGGTATCAACCTTAGCCAATTAGGAGGCGTACTGGATAAATTAAAGGAGATGAAGAATGTGAAGTTGATCGGTATCCATAGCCATATCGGTTCACAGATCACGGATATGTCTAGCTTCCGCAATTTGGTAATTCGTTTCAACGAGATACAGGAAGAACTGGAAGCTCACGGGGTTACGGTGGAGAACCTGAACTTCGGAGGTGGATTAGGTATCGATTACTATCACCCGAATCATTTATCGATCCCGGCTTTCGATAACTATTTCGCGGCCATTCATAAACTGCTTCAAGTACGTCCGGGTCAACAGGTACATTTTGAGCCGGGACGTTCGATCGTCGCTCAATGCGGAACATTAATCTCTAAGGTATTATATGTCAAGGAAGGAGAGACGAAGAAATTCGCTATCCTTGACGCAGGTTTCACGGAATTGATCCGCCCGGCGATGTACGACGCTTATCACCGTATCGAGAACATCAGCAGCGATGAGGCAGTAGAGACTTACGATGTAGTGGGCCCGATCTGTGAGTCATCGGATGTATTCGGCAAGGATGTAGAGTTGAATAAGGCTCATCGTGGCGACTTGATCGCCCTTCGTTCCGCCGGCGCTTATGGCGAGGTCATGGCCTCCCAATACAACTGCCGTCATTTACCTAAAGCCTATTATTCCGATACGATAAAATAATGAGCCAATTGATCAATGTGCCAATGTAAATACCTTGAGTAGCTTATTGGCACATTGGCGTATTAATCATATTGGCTCATTAATGATATTGACACATTGGCATATTAATCACATTGGCACATTATTATGTTTCTACTCAATAATACAGAGCTTTTCCTATTGGGAATCTCCTTAATAGGGTTCGTTATCTTATCTCTTTATTATCTGATCGCTTATGCCCGCCCTTTACGTGCGTCAAGACGAACGGATGATACCTTAGAGGAAGGTAATAAACTCCCCGTATCCATCATCATATACGCTAAAAATGATTCTGAGAACCTCAAGAAACACCTTCCTGCGTTACTTACACAAGATTACCCTGAATATCAGGTAGTCGTTATCAACGATGGCTCGAGAGACGATACCGACGATACGCTAAAGTTCTTTCAAAATGAGTATAAACATTTGTATCATACTTACGTCCCCTCGGACGCTCGTTACCTAAGCCGCCGTAAACTGGCGTTTACCCTAGGCGTGAAAGCGGCCAAATACGATATTCTTCTATTCACGGAGGCGAATTGCCAACCGCTCAACGATCAATGGTTATCCGCCATGGTTGGTGGATACACACCCGAGACCAGTATTGTCTTGGGCTACTGCAAATACAGCAACTACAAGGGATTCTTTCATAAGTTGATCGCCTATGATAACTTATTGACGGGTTTACGTTATCTATCTTCCGCCCTCTCCCATCACCCATATACCGGAAACGGACGAAATTTATCTTATCGGAAAGACTTATTCTTCAAGCATAAAGGTTACTACCAATCCTTGAACTTGCATGCGGGAGACGATGACTTATTCATCAACGAAGCCTCGACCAAGGAGAATACGAAAGTAATTTATACCCCGGACAGCCTAACGGAAATGGATCAAATCGAACGTTTTGGAATCTGGAAAGAGATGAAGGTTTCCCGTGCTGCCACTCAACGGTATTACAAAGGAAGCGCCTTGACATTCTATCATCTCGAATCCACTTGTTTCTACCTTTTCCAAGCATCGGTTATCGCTACGGTAGTGATCGGATTACAGGGCAATTGGCTAATCTCCTTGATCGCCGTATTATTATATTTGACACGTTTTATAATCAAGGCAATCGTTTTCGGCAAATCGGCTCGAATGCTCCAACAAAACCCCACTACCGGTTGGTTATTCCTGTTGGAGTTTATTCAACCCATATTCAATGGATATGTCCGTATTTACCGGCTTTTCAGAAGTAGGAAGGATTATACGTTCCGGTTGGAGAATTAATAATGATGAGCACTCTCATAGGATATCTCTTCTTCCGCCACTTTGGGAAGTTCTTCCTCCTCTAATAGCGGGTAGGCTGGGGTAAACTTCGCATGATAGGTAGATTCCACATACGTCTTTTCCAATAAACGGACGACATTTTCTAAAGTAGCTTGCCGTTCTTTGGGTTTAAGCTGGCATTCCCAGATCACCATCGTATTCCAGCCCATCGCTCGTAATTCCTCACGTACACGGGCATCCCGGGCTTTATTCCGGTTTAGTTTCTCGGTCCACCACTCTACCCGGGTACGGGGAGGACGAAATTCAGGGCAACCCTCGTGCCCATGCCAGAAACAGCCGTTCACGAAGATAGCGGTCTTATATTTACGCAATACGATATCAGGGGTACCGGGAAGGCGCTTTACATTCACACGAAAGCGAAAGCCACAATGGAACAGGTATTTACGGACTATAATCTCGGGCTTTGTATTCTTACCCTTAATCATAGACATGATATAGCTACGCTTTTCTTTAGAGATAAGATCTGTCATATCAATCCGGCAAAACTAGAACGTATGCCAAAGATACGGCTTTTATTCAAAACGGATACTCTTGGCCGGATCAATCTTCGTAATCAAATAGGAAGGTCCTAACATCATCAACATGGAGGCGGCCAATGTCCCTATATTCAAAAGGAACAGTGAAAATAGGCTCAGATCGATAGGCACGGCATCCAAATAATAAATAGAAGGATCTAATTGGATAATGTGGAAATGAGATTGAAGCAAACAAAGAGAGATACCGATGATATTCCCCCACAACATTCCTTTGCCGATCAAGAAGAAAGAGACATACAAGAAGATCTTGCGAATACTGTTATTATTTTGTCCCAAGGCTTTTAGGATTCCGATCATATTGGTACGCTCTAAGATTATGATCAATAATCCGGAGATCATGGTAAACCCTGCGACGGAAAGCATCAGCGCCAAGATAACCACCACATTGATGTCCAGCACATCCAGCCAATTAAAGATCATCGGGTTCAACTCCTTGATCGAGCGGGCGTAGAACGTATTGCCATTTCGGTCTTGCCGTTCCGTCAGATCGAAATAAACATCCTCGGCCACTTGGTCCAAACGATCATAGTCATCCACTTGCAACTCCAGTCCGCTTACTTGATCTTTATCCCAACCGTTCAAGCGGCGTATCTGCTTAATATCAGCAATTACGAACATCTTGTCATAATCAAGGAAACCCGTCTCATAAATCCCCGTGATCGTGAACTTACGGGCACGCACGTCATCTTGCACAAAATAAGTCAGGAAAGAATCCCCTACCTTTAGTCCTAGCAGATCTGATAAATACTTGGAAACAATAACATCTGTAGAGTTCTTATCCGGTTGGATCGTAAAGATCTCGCCTTCTTTTAAATTATCCTTGAAGAAAGTCCAGTCATAATCCGTGTCCACCCCTTTCAAGACAATTCCTTGAAAATCTTGGTCAGTCTTCAAGATGCCTAGCTTCGTCGCAAATTTCTCGACATGGCGAATACCGGGGAATGCATCGAGCGCATTCAATAAAGTATCGCTAACCGCTATCGGCTGCGACTCATAGGAAGAATTACTATCGAAATTCGTGATCTGGATATGCGAGCCGAAACCGATCACCTTGTTCCGGACCTCTTTCTTAAAGCCTATCACGATCGCCACCGAAAGGATCATCACCGCCAATCCCAAAGCGATCCCGATCATGGCAATACGAACAGCGGGAGGAGTAACCTCACGATCCCCCTCCTTGCTGAAATGTATCTTTTTGGCGATAAATAGCTCTAAATTCATTTATAACATTCTTCCCGGATAAGCTTCCAGCGCCTTTGATAACACCGTCAAAGCTTTCGCCAGATCTTCCTTTTTCAAGACATAGGCCATACGGACCTCATTCTTACCAAGTCCCGGTGTCGTGTAAAAACCCGACGCCGGTGCCATCATGACCGTCTGACCCTCGTATTCAAACTCTTCCAGACACCAAGCGCAGAACTTATCGGCATCATCCACCGGAAGTTTAGCCACCGTATAGAAAGCGCCCATCGGTATGGGAGAATAAACGCCGGGAATACGGTTCAAGCCATCGATCAAGCATTTACGCCGTTCCACATACTCGTCATAAGTCTCACGGGCATACTCCTCGGAAGCATCCAAAGAGGCCTCGGCTGCGATCTGTCCGATCAAAGGCGGGCTTAAACGAGCTTGGCAGAACTTCATGACGGCACTACGCACTTCGGCATTTTTCGTAATCAACGCACCGATACGGATACCGCATTCCGAATAGCGTTTGGAGACAGAATCGATCAATACCACGTTCTGCTCGATACCTTCCAGATGACAAGCCGAGATATACGGGGAACCGGTATAGATAAACTCCCGGTATACCTCATCCGAGAAAAGATAAAGATCATATTTCTTTACGATATCCCGGATTTGATTCATCTCACGACGCGTATACAAATAACCCGTAGGATTGTTCGGGTTACAGATCAGGATCGCTTTGGTACGCTCATTGATCAACTCCTCGAATTTCTCTACTTTCGGAAGAGAAAATCCTTCCTCTATCGTAGTCGTCACTGTCCGGATCACGGCTCCTGCCGAGATAGCGAATGCCATATAATTAGCATAAGCAGGTTCCGGTACGATAATCTCATCACCCGGATTCAAGCAGCTCAAGAAGGCAAACAAAACAGCCTCCGAACCACCGGTAGTGATGATAATATCGTCAGCCGTAAGATTAATATCATACTTTTTATAATATCCAACCAACTTCTCGCGATAACTGCGATATCCCTGACTAGGGCTATATTCCAACACCGTACGATCGACATTACGGATCGCGTCGAGTGCCGCTCGCGGAGTGGGAAGGTCGGGCTGACCGATATTCAGGTGATACACATGAACTCCTCTCTGTTTGGCAGCATCGGCCAATGGAGCCAGCTTCCGGATCGGGGAAGCGGGCATTTCGACTCCTCTTTGTGAGATGTTGGGCATTACTATCTTATATTTATTCGTTTTGAGGGGCAAAGATAGTAAAATTATTAATCAAATACCCGGTCTTGGCGAATCTTTGCTAGCGTGCATCGTAGATACAAAAGCATTCGGATCGATCTCTTTTACCTCATCTTTCAAGCGGGGCATGTCCTTACGCTCGGCAATCGTAAAGATAATCTCGGTCTCATGTCCCTCGTACATGCCTTTACCATGGATAAATGTTCCTCTCATACCCATTTTATCGACAATCAAATCACGCATTTCCTTTGTCTTTCGGGAAACGATAAAGACAGCACGGTTCGGGTTCTCCGTCTGAAACATCTCCACGATCTTTCCATATACGAAAATAGTAAACCAAGAATACAAAGGTACCGCCCAATCCTTAAACACGATCAAGCCCAACAATACGACCGCAGAATCCAATACGATGATCATATTGCTGACCTTCAAGTTGGAGTCATTAGCGATCACACGTGCCAATACATCCGTACCGGCACTCGTACTTTGCGCCCGGAAAATACAAGTCACACCCAATCCTAAAATAGCTCCACCGTAAAAGGCGGCGATAAAGGCATCGTTCTCCACCAATGGATCGGTAAGGAAATAAGATAATGAGTCGGTAAATATAGAGATCAGCAAGAAAGTGACGATCGTCTTCGGGCCGGAAGACAATCCGATCTTTTTCATCGCCAAAATCAGCAACGGGATATTGAAGCAAAGCGCCGTCGCACCCATCGGCAAACCATCCGGGAAGAACGGGAACAAATCTTTCGTCACATAGTGGATTACGATAGAGATACCGTACACACCTCCCGGTACGATTTTGTAAGGCGCTAGGAAAAGCACGTAACTAAGTGCCTGCAAAAATGAACCTACCACGATTAAGGAGTAGTCCATTACATTTCTCTTCAAAGTAGCATTAGAAGGGACTAAAAGTTGTTGTGTTGTCATGACTCGAATTAAGCGTTATTTGTAAAACGCCGCAAACTTACACAATCTTCTTCGATTTATACGCAAGCCTTAAAAAAAAGTATCCCCACTATTTACCTTTTGACAGGAAATAGTGGGGGACACACTCTTATATAGTATAAATTACTTACTTGCGTTATCCGCTAAGTACACTTCCGGGAACGTATTAACACCCAGTGTACGGTTGTTATTATTCGTGATGTTCAATAAAGTAACATACTTACGATATTGATCCGGGCTCAAAGCCTTCTTCATCAACTTCAAGTTACCGTAAACCGCCTGATACATCTTCTTGTCCTGCAATTTAGCGCTAGCTTTTACACTTGCGTTCTGCATCTCGATGAAATATTCGTTGATGTTAGCTACCTCGTCCAACTGGCTCGGAGTCAATTGCAAATAGTTCGCTAACTTCTCTGTACTTACCACAAACGGTTCTCTACTCAAACTCGGTTTCTGAGCGAAGCTCATTGTCGCACACATCAATAAGGCTGCGACTGCCATTCCAAAACGTTTCATAATACCTAAAAACCTTAAATTGTTAAACCTAAACAAAAACCTTAAAAACACATAGCCCAATCACATTGGCTTAATTACTTCTCAGCCAAATAGCTGTCCAAAAGCGGATTAGAAACCTTATCTTCCTGATTAGCGCGAGTCACATTAATCAACGCTACATATTTACGATATTGATCTTTAGTCAATGCACGTTTCATCAGTTTCAAATTACACAACAATGCGTTGCGAGTTTCTTCCGGTCTTGCGTTATTGCAAAGCGCTTCCGCAGACAAGGGTTGACCTAATTGATTCTCGAAGTAAGTATTAATCTCTGACACCTCAGCGATCTGGTTTGCGTCAAGCTGCAAATATCTGCTTAGCTTATCGAAACTCATACTCTTTGAATCACTAACCTTTTGAGCAAAGCTCATTGTCGCTACCATCATTAAAGCGACTACCATCATACCTAAACGTCTCATAATACCTAAAATTTAAACCTAAACTAAGACCTTAACTAATAAATGCGGCGTTTCCGCATCTTCTATCTTTCTCTTTTTGTTACTGCAAATATAACAGTATGTTTTATAACATTGTTCTTTAATACGGTTAATTTTTGCAAACAATTGACGTTATTGATATACATCAAGGCATATAGCAATCATTTTGTAATACATATTACGATAAACACTATCTATTTCATCATAGACACCGTTTATAAACAAGCAAAAGCCTAGATATATTCTTATACAAGCCTAGCTGTATTCTTATACGATACCATATCTATTCTATAATCTCCGTCGTGGATTATACAAACCACAGCGTGATCTATAAAAACCACGACATGATCTATACAGACCACGACGTGGTTTATAGAATAGATACAGTCACAAGATACTTTTTATGCAATAGCTTGATACTTTACATCTATCCTTTACTTATTTATCGGCTAGATAAACATCGGGGAAGGAAAGCCCGCTCGTCATCCGGTTATTATTGTTCGTTACGTTGATCAAAGCCACGTATTTCCGATATTGATCGGTGCTTAACGCCTTTTTCATCAACTTTAAGTTGCCAAATACGGCTTGCCGCATCCGTTTATCCCGCATTTTATGACTTCCCCTCAAGCCCTCGCTTTGCTTTTCCCTAAAATAATCGTTGATCATCGCTACCTCATTAATCTGGCTGGGACGTAATTCCAGATAGCTTACCAATTGGCCCACATTGACTACAAACGGTTCTTTATGTAAGCTCGATTCCTGCGCGAAACTCATTGTCACACTTACCAACAAGGCTGACATAGCCATTACTAAACGTTTCATACTACCTATTCCTTTCATTTGTTAAACCTTAAAAACCTATTTCTCTGTGATCTTTGATACAAATATAGGGTGAGGTTTCCCGCTAGAAAAGGAAGAATCGACGAAGTACGCCGTAGGTTTAGACGAAACCGGGAATCAAGCGGATCAAGAAATCAGCTTATTCCTCTCGTACGAGGCTTTTACCAAGCGGATATAGACGAATAAGGAAAGAAGGCAACAAACCGCCCCGACTCCGTAGGCGGTAGCCAGATTGGCACGGGTAGCGATAAAGCCGGCGGATAACATCCCGATCCCCATCCCGAAATCGAAAGAGGTCAAGTAGGTAGAAGTGGCCGTACCGCGCATATGGTGCGGAGCGACATTCACGAAAAGACATTGAAAAGCCGGTACGCTCACGCCAAAACCGATACCGATCGCCAAGGCGCAAGCGAAAAAGACAAACGATGTATGTACGGTAGCGAACACGGAAAACGAGATCGCCAAAGAGACCAAGGATACGATGGACACGACATGGATCTTGCCATGGTCCACCAACCGTCCGGAAATCAAACGGGCCGTCCCTACACCGATCGCCATAAATATAAAGAAGTAGCCGGGGTCCGGCACCTCGATCTCTTTACCATATAATACCACGAACGAGAGCAACATCCCATAAGGTATAGCGACCAGCAAATAGGCCAAGGCCGCAGGAAGCGCTTTTACCAAGATAAAACGATCCAACGAGAAGGCCGGACGAGGCACTTTCTCCCGTTTCGGATAACGGATCAGCCCGACGGAGCCGATCCCGACCAATGCGATCACCAAAGCGACCCCTATGATCCAGAAGAAACCATGCCGATCGTACAGCCCGACCGCCACCAAAGGAGCCAAAGACATGGCGAGATTGATCGTCAATCCGTAAAAGCCCATGCCTTCTCCCCTTCGCTTGGAAGGGATTACGTCTATCGTAATCGTATTGCCGGAAACAGAGGTCAGTCCCATGAACCCGCCTTGGATGAAACGAACCGCCATGATCGTATAGACCGTCATCGCAAACCAATAACCGGCGAACAGACAGGCGAATATCGTGAAGGCGAATACATATAACGGTTTGCGGGAGAAACAATCTACCAGATATCCCGAGAACGGGCGCACGCACAGCAAGCCGATCGTATAGCTAGACAAGACCATCCCCACCTCAGACGTGCTGATGCCCAATTCCTCTACCAGATAGACCGGCATAGTAGGCATCAACATATAAAAGGCGAAATTCATCAAGAAGTAAGAGATACAACATTGGACGAAATTCCGGTTCCAAAGTACAGGTTTAGTCTCGCTCATTCCTCTTTATTACTTATGCCAGCTCGCTCAACTCCAGCCAGCGCATCGTTTTCTCGTCGATCTCTTCCATGACTTGGGTGATCCGTTGAGATTTAGCCATAAGCTCGTCCGTAGACAAAGTACCACTGCTCATAGCGGTCTCCAACTCCGCCTTCTCCGCCTCTAAAGCCGGTATCTCCTCCTCTAGGGCCTCGAACTCTTTCCGCTCCTTGAAAGTGAGTTTTTTCTTTTGCTCATTGACAGGACGAGACGGTTTCTCCGGAGCCGGGTTTTGTCTCGCTTGCAAAGCAGCCTCCGCCTCTTTTTCCAGTTGGTCTTGCACGTCTTTCCAATCCCGATACTGCGTATAGTTGCCGGGAAAATCCTTGATATCGGCGTTACCCCGGAAAACCAGCAGGTGATCTACCACCTTATCCATAAAGTAACGGTCGTGGGAAACGACGATAGCGCACCCCTTGAAGTTACGAAGGTATTCCTCCAATACGTTCAAGGTCACGATATCCAGATCATTGGTCGGCTCATCGAGCACCAAGAAGTTCGGGCTACGCATCAATACCGTACATAAATACAGGCGACGTTTCTCCCCACCGCTCAATTTATAAACGTAACTATGCTGTTTCTCCGGCGTGAACAGGAAATAGTTCAGGAACTGGGAGACACCCATCTTCTGTCCGTTACCCAAATCCACGTATTCGGCGATCGCCTGCACCACGTCGATCACTTTCATTTGCTCATCGAACTTCAAGCCATCTTGACTGTAATAACCGAAACGAACGGTCTCGCCGACATCGAAATGGCCGCTATCGGGAGCCACCTCCCCCATCAGCATCTTGATAAAGGTAGATTTGCCCGTACCGTTATTCCCGACAATACCCATCTTCTCGTAACGGGCAAAAATATAGTTGAAATCCTCCGTAATCTTCAAATCACCGAAACGTTTGCTTACATTCACCGCCTCGAAAATCTTCGAACCAATGTAAGAAGCCTTCACGTCCAAGTTCACCTTTCCGGTATCCCGTTGTTGCTTCGCTTTCTTTTCCAGCTCATAAAAGGCATCGATACGGTACTTCGCTTTCGTGCCCCGTGCCTGCGGCTGGCGGCGCATCCAATCCAGTTCCGTACGGAGAAGATTCTTCGCGCGCTCCACGTCGGCGTTCATCGCCTCGACACGCTCTTGGCGTTTCTCCAGATAATAACTATAATTACCTTTATACGAATAGATTTGCTTATTATCGATCTCGATGATCTCACTACAAACACGATCCAAGAAGTAACGGTCGTGCGTCACCATCAAGATACTGATATTGGCCCGGCTCAGATAATCTTCCAGCCATTCGGTCATCTCCAGATCCAAATGGTTCGTCGGCTCATCCAAGATAATCAATTCAGGGTCCGTGATCAAGACATTCGCCAAGGCTACCCGTTTCAACTGTCCTCCGGACAATTCCCCGATCTTCTGATTGAAGTTATGAATCTTCAACTGCCCGAGGATTTGTTTCGCCTTTTGCTCATAATCCCACGCCTTGAAGCTATCCATACGGGTAAGGATGTCCTCCAGATTCGAATGATCCTCTTTCGCCATCGCCTCCTCGTACTCAGCGATCAACCGGACAGTCTCGTTCTTCGAGTGGAAGCAAGCCTGTAGCACGGTCAGTTCTTCCGGATAAGAAGGTGATTGCTCCAAATACCCGACCCGCAGGTCTTTCCGGAAAACCACCTCACCCGAGTCGTAATCCTCCTTACCACCGATAATATTCAACAAGGTAGTCTTACCCGTCCCGTTTTTAGCGATCAACCCGATCTTCTGTCCTTGTGCGACTCCGAACGTTATATCCTCGAAAAGAACCAAATCACCGAAGCTCTTGGTCAGCTTATCTATCTGAAGGTAACTTATCATGTTTTCTTATTTAAATTCAAATCGGAAGGCAAACTTACACAAAATCCTCGAATTTTAAGCTTTTCTCCGTACCTTTGGTGGAAGAATAAGAAAAACACCATGAATGTTAGAATAGATGAAAGTTGGAGAAAACGTCTGCAAGAAGAATTTGACAAGCCTTATTTCGAGCAATTGGTGACATTTGTCAAAAACGAATATAAGCAAGCGCACGTACTTCCTCCCGGGTCCCAGATATTCCATATATTTAACGCATGCCCGTTTGAGAAGGTAAAAGTCGTTATCTTGGGACAAGACCCCTATCCAAATCCGGGGCAATACTACGGGGTCTGCTTCTCGGTACCCGATGGCGTGGCGATTCCCAGCTCCTTGATGAATATATTCAAAGAGATCTACGATGATCTTGGGAAACCGATCCCTTCCTCCGGGAATTTGGATCGTTGGGTAAGCCAAGGCGTATTTCCGATGAATTCCGTCCTCACGGTCCGTGCCCACCAAACAGGTTCGCACCGGAACAGGGGATGGGAAACATTCACGGACGCCGTTATCAAGAAATTAAGCGACGAACGGGAAAATCTAGTATTCATGTTATGGGGTAGTTACGCAAAAGCCAAGATTTCCCTTATCGATACGAGCCAGCATTTGGTCCTAACGACCGTACATCCATCTCCCCGCTCCGCCGAATATGGTTTCTTCGGTTGTAAGCATTTCAGTAAGGCTAATGATTTCTTACGGGGTAAAGGCATCCCGGAAATCGATTGGTAAGTATAAATCAACCTAAATCAATCGCATATGGATATTCAAACTTTCATCAACAATTATTACGAAGCATTTTCTCTAAAGGCGGAATTGCCGATCGCTTTCTGGTATTCCGATTCTCTACTTGGAGAATTAAAGCAGACACAAGGCTGTTTATTCAAGGCCCTTCCCGCTATTAGGCAAGGCGAGATTATCAGTATGAACGGAGATAGCGTTGGCTGCGGAGGTGGAAAGTTTTATACAGGATTCACCCCTATGCCAGAGCATGTCCCCAATTTTGTCTCTTTAAAAGAGAGATATAAGCAAACTCCGGAAATGGTAGTCGAGGGTATAAAAGGCATGAACGTACAAAGGTCCTCCCTCCCATACCTCCATTTCGCAAGGATCGATCGATTAACCTCGTTTGAAAAGGTAGAGGGGCTTTTGTTCCTCGCAACTCCGGATATCTTGTCAGGGTTAATTACTTGGACCTTTTTCGACAACAATAATCCGGATGCCGTCTCCACACCATTTGGTTCCGGTTGCAGCTCCACCATCACGCTCACTGTCAACGAAAATAGACAAGGAGGTCACCGCACGTTCCTTGGTTTCTTCGATCCCTCGGTCCGACCATATGTGGAAAGCAACTTATTAAGTCTCACGATCCCGATGTCACGTTTCAAGACGATGTATCAGACAATGCGTAACTCCTCCCTATACGATACACACGCATGGGCGAAAATAAAAACCAGAATCAATGAAGGCTGATTTTTATACGGAAGTTTATAACATCGTCAGAGAGATACCAGAAGGATGTGTGGTTACCTACGGGCAGCTAGCCAAGCTCGCCCGAAGGCCACAATGTTCCCGTATGGTAGGGCAGGCAATGTTCAACGTCCCGAAAGAACTGAACCTGCCTTGCCACCGGGTGGTAAACAGCCAAGGCAGATTAGCTCCCAACTGGGCGGAACAACGGGGATTATTGGAGAAAGAAGGCATTACCTTCAAGAAGAATGGCTGCGTTGACTTGAAGAAACATATTTGGGAGGATATATTACCGATTATCTAATCCGATAACAAAATGTAAAATCAGCAAGTTCTTAAAAGAACCATTCCCAATGCTATTTGCCAAGATCATTCTTTTCCAACCATTCGCCCAGCAGATCCGCTAGTTGGCCATTATTCAAATCCTGCATCAAGAAATGGGTATTACCATAAATACCGATCTTGGGCAACTCAACTAAGGTTGCGTTTCCCCCATGCCTATTTATGGCCTCCACGAATTTACGTCCCATTTGCAGACGTACACGCCAATTCTCGCCACCAAGATTCTCTGATGGAGTCTCCGGAATATAATCACCGAAATACATTACGATTGGAATCCGGGTAAGTCGCAAGAACTGTTCCATAGGAATAGCTACTCCAGTCGCCCCACCGGTAAGTCCGGCGATCGGATCGGGCACCTCCCCCTCGGGAAACACATAGCCACCCGGCTCATATGAAACGACAGCCTTGACATTCGGATTTTGTATAGCGGCCATCCATCCCGGGAAACCTCCCGCCGAATGTGTTACAAGGATATTGTCCCCTATTTTTTCCGTCAAGGCATTGATTGCCGGTACATCTTGTTTGTGATCACTGATATCGGGCGTCATCTCCCGGAAAAACTGCGATAGATAGGCTGAATCAGACGGAAACTGCACACCTTTGTTATATTCCGGCCAAATCCCGATACGCCAGATGTCAAACCAGAACATCTCATCGGCCAGCGGCTTGACCGTAGTCGTAGCAGATGTCCTTCCGGCACGGCCACGACCGGGAAGATCCATCACGTAACTGCTATATCCCCGGCGTAACATGAGAGTAGCGAAACCATCCCGCCCATCGGGTGTCATTTGCCAACATACCCCAGAGCCACCATAACCATGAACATAAACCAAAGGCAATTTTTTCGCATGGGCCAGAACTTGGAAATCCACGAAAGCATGATCCGCACGATAGCTCTGCCCGGTCTCGACTTGGGTAGCCCAACCGACAAACTTACTGTTGTCATACGTACCCGGACGCTGTATGGTTTGTCCTCCTACTGAGAAATGCCCTTGTTTAGCGATCACTAAATCCTGGGCATCTGCCATTCCAAACACGGGTATTAATAATGCTAATAATAAAATCTTCTTCATATTCTTCTGATTCATTTTTTATCCGTTAATTGTCCGAGCACATCACGTAATGGATCTGAACTCTTTTTCCCTAGGTTTATCTCTACGATATTTAGCAAAGCCGTAAGTTGCTCTGGCGTAATACCCAGATGCAAGCAAATTGACATATGGCCGTAAGCCATAGGTTCAACACCGCCAACGCCTGCCAATACAGACACGGTCGCCAATTCACGCTCCCTATATGTCAATAAGTCGCGCTCAAAAAGGTCCGCGAACAGATGTTCCTTGAGGAAACGTTCGATCGTCGGGGCAAATACCGCATATCCGGCTTTAGGGACAGAAGCAGACGTACCCGATATTTCCGCCAGAATATCCCGTCCCCGCTCATATCGACTCCCACCGTCCTCGATAGCAGAGGCTTCACGACCCTCTACATCTTTAATTCCCATGCTTTTTCTCTCTTCAATGACTTGCATAAATGTCTGTATGGCTCTTAAGCTGCGAGGAAATCCACAATAAGCATAGGCATGTATTAATACTTCGTTTACTTCATTAACGGTCATACCGGATTCAAGTCCCTTCACAAGCGCCTGTCTCAGATGCGCCAAGTCTCCCTTGCCCGTGTACGCCGCGATAGAGACAATGGCTTGTTCCCTGGCTTCCAATACCCGGTTTGCTTCGGCATACACATTCTCCGCTTGGCTTGTCGCTTCTTGATATTCCTTCTCTCCCACCGGACTGAGCCACACCGCCTCATTCGTTTGAGGATTGCAACTTACGGCAACGTGAGCAAACCAGCTATCCGGAGCCGCCCCATGCCAGTGAATCACGTCAGGCGCAATTTCCACGATATCCCCCGGATACAATCTTCTGGCCGGTTTCCCCTTTTCCTGATAGTAGCCTATGCCTGCTGACGCGACAAGTATCTGCCCCCCTTTATGATAATGCCAGTTATTCCGGCAACGAGGCTCAAAAGTGACATTAGACATTGGGACATTCAGCTCCCTATTAACCGTAATCGGAGCGATATACGCCTGACCAATGAAGTTCTTCGCGGACGCTTCCGGCAACTTAGTACCCAAGGGGTACGGTTGTCTGAAATTATCCGTATTTTGCGCCATGGTGAAAACCGGGAACAAACATAGGCAGAAAAGCCGGATTAGAAAGTTCTGTCTCATATTCATATGTATTTATCATTATTCTCCTACCGTACGAGTAAATGCTAAGGTAGCAAGTTTCCATTGTCCGTCTTCCTTCACGTACGTCTCAGTCACGATGAAAGGGAACCTGACCTCCCTACCACCAACTACCGAATTAAGATGAATACGGCTATATACGATTCCGGCGCAACCGGCGAATTTAACATCTACATCATGTATCTCCGCATGCTTGTAATGTATGTTTCCCGTACGGATCACATCAAGCTCCGGCTGCTTACCCCACGAACCACCCATATGTACAAACATAGAGTTCTCGTGGAAGAGGGCGTCGAGCTTATCCACATCTTTTTCTGACATCCATTTCCATTTCGCATTAGACAAATCTATCATCTCCTGCTGCTTCGGAGTAAATGTCTTTTTTGTTTCCTGCGCATAGGCACCCATTCCCATCGATACCAACAACAATGTCGCGATAAATAATGATCTCATAATTTTTTGCATGGCTTTATTAATTTGATTATACATTATATATAAATAGTTTTCCATCATCTATTTATACCTATTCTTCGTTGCGAAGTTACGACCAAAGGAGTTTTGAGACAATACAAAAAAGTCGGTGTCAACTACAAATTTTACCGAAAAGGAAAGGAGTGAAGCTAGCTTACAAGGTCACTCCCTATAATCTGAGGACTTTATACCTAAATTATGCTGCACATAACGGCTGAAATAAGAGGGAGAAGAGAAACCAAACAAATCGGAAATATAAACGAAAGATAATGACTTATCACGCAAAAGCCGTGATATATCCAATATCGTATAACGGTTAATCCAATAATTTGCCGCATAGCCACTCACCTTTTTCGTCACTTCCGATAAATACTTCGGCGTCACGCATAATTCCGAGGCATAGTATGTAACGTCTCTATGCTGGCGATAAACCCCATCTTCCAGCATTTGCAGGAACTTACTCATAATGGAGGCATATTGGGCCGAGATCTTCTCCTCCCCATAAATATGTGAGTGAAAATCGAAGAAATCCAGAATCATTGTCTGGATCACATTAATCATTATGTCACGATAAAAATTATGGTTTTCATTGTTAAACCTATACTCTATATTCTCGAAATCTTTCTTACAGATATCCTGTTGCTTGCGATCCAGACGCATCACAGGATTCAGGAACAAAGATAACTGGCCTTTCATTCCATAATTATTCTGGGGAGTACAAAGCTCAATGAATTGGGGAGTGACATAAATGACTTTAACCTTAAAATCCGCAGATGGGGTGATCTTCTCAACCAGTTTTCCTTTACGCACAATCATACAATCCCCTTCACGTAACTCGAATGGATTTCCATTGAACTCGAATTTACATGCTCCACCCAAACACAAGGCATGAGACAGATACTCTTTATAAATATCTGTCCCAAGCCCATTCAGACTATCAGAGATAATAACACTATCTTTGCCATATTTCATGATACCCCCATTTTAGATCGTACAAATTTAATCAAATTACAATTTCATCCCGAAGAAATCTTTCATTTTATTTACCGCTAGATTCACATATTCCGGGACAAAATAAGTTTTGATATGCTCCGCTCCTGGAATAAGATACATCTCTTTATCTTTTGTTCCGGTAGCCTTTTCAAAAGCTTCGTCAGACATATATTTTGTATCGGCATCACTTCCGGCGATCAATAGCAAAGGCTGGTCGATCAAGTCGATATGATCCGTAGCATCCCAAGTCATAAGATCCAATAAACTGCTCATGGTATAGCGAAATGTCGAATTCGGATGAGCATGGGTTTTAAAGTAATACTCATAACCATCACGATATAGGGCAAACGGTAGTTTCGCCGCCTCCTCATCGGAGACATTCATCTCACCCGTGTATAGAACTTTGCCTTTGGCCTCTTCATTTCTAGCCTCAGCCGCTTGGGTTAAACGTTGTTGTATGGTATTTATCTGGGAATCCTGAAAACCATTACGACGTACACGCCCCGAATTAAACATGCTGAGTGTAGCGACCGCCTTTATCCGTTTATCACCCTGTGCAGCCCCAAGCGTGTAACCTCCACCGCCACAAATACCAAGCGCACCTATACGACTGGCATCTACACCCGGATATTGAGATATGAAATCCACCATACCATGAATATCTTCTATCCGGTTGGCCGGACGATCTGTATTCCGAGGCTCACCACCACTTGCTCCTTGATAACGCGCATCGGCAGCGATAGTTATATATCCAAGCTCTGCCAGCCGTTGCGCATAGAGACCCGCAACTTGTTCTTTCACGCCCCCATTAGGATGAGCAACAACAATAGCTACATACTCTTTTGAGGAATCATAATTCGCAGGAGTATAGATATTCGCCACTACCCCTATACCTCCAACCTCATACGAGACAGGATGTATATTTACTTTTCCAACCACATTTTCACTTACCGCATCGCGATATACCAATCCATACTGATTCTGATTTTGTGCGGAAGCACTTATTACCATGTTCATAATTAATAAAGCTACAATAATTTTACTCTTCATATTCTATTATTTTTTGACCGCTAAGATACATTTACCCAATCATACAGAATGAATACAGATTACGGATTGTATCACCATTTTTACAGAAAACCGAAATAATTGTATTTATATCCGCAATTGTTGTTACACCGGTGGAGATACTTCTTCCCAACTTTGCGCTCAGATAAAATATAAATAAATATGGAATACAGAGTTTTGGGATTAAGCGGACTTAGGGTCTCAACTATAGGATTGGGTTGCATGGGTATGAGCCATGCTTATGGCGCACCTGCCGACAGAAAAGAGATGACGGAATTATTTGCCCTCGCCGTTGATATGGGATATACCTTCTTCGATACGGCCGAAGTATATGGTACAAACACGAATCCTCATGACAATGAGGAGCTTTTAGGCGATGCCTTAAAGCCATTTCGTGATAAAATCGTGATCGCTACTAAGTTTGGACTCACTTTTGATAAGTCTAGCGAATGTGGCCCTTATCCCCTTATCCCGAATTCTAAACCGAAGTCGATTCGTTTAGCCGTGGAAGGCTCTTTAGCGAGACTTAAGACAGACCATCTTGACCTTTACTATCAGCATCGCATAGATCCCCAAGTAGAACCGGAAGAGGTAGCTGACACGATGGCCTACTTGATCAAGGAAGGCAAAGTATTACATTGGGGTATATCAGAGGCGGGCGAGGACTATATTCGCCGTGCGCATAAGGTCTGTCCTATAACCGCCATACAAAATCGTTATTCCATGATGGCACGTTGGCATGAAAACCTTTTCCCCTCTCTAGAGGAATTAGGCATTGGCTTCGTTGCTTTCTCGCCATTGGCAAACGGTTTACTTTCCGCTTGCTATGATGTCAAAAGCGTATTCAACCCTCAAAATGATTACCGGGCAACTATGCCGCAATTCAAAAAAGAAAGTTTCGAGAAGAACAAGCCTCTTCTAGATCTCATAAACCATCTGGCCGATGAGCATCATGCTACTCCCGCACAAATATCCCTAGCTTGGATGCTACAAAAAAAGCCGTGGATCGTTCCTATTCCCGGAACTCGTCATCTCTGCCGGCTAAAAGAGAATGCGGGGGCTGTGGATATAAAGATAAATCCCGCCGAGATCAATCAGATAGACACGGCTCTTGACCATATGGATATGAGCGAGGTATTCGGTGGGACAAAAATCAAATAATAGCCAAGCATATAATCCTCCGCATGAAGGCATACGACTTTTAGTTGAAACCATTTTCTTAATATTTTGGTTATATAATAATATATATAAGATGAAACATGTAATTTTGACTATCGTTTTGCTATTGGCAAGCGGTTTAGTAATCGCACAAACAAAAATGAGTGATCAACTATCTAAAACAACTAAAATGAATGCACAAAGTAAAATCTATTTCGCCGGAGGATGTTTCTGGGGAACAGAACATTTCATGAAACAAATCAATGGTGTTACTAGTACCCAAGTGGGTTATGCCAACGGTAAAACAAGCATCAAAAATCCAACCTACGAACAGGTATGTAACGACAATACCGGATTTGCCGAGACAGTAGAAGTAAGCTACGATCCTCAACAAGCCGATTTAAAACTATTGTTAGAACTATACTTCAAGACCATAGACCCTACAAGTCTCAATCGGCAAGGTAATGACAGAGGATCGCAATACCGTACCGGCATTTATTACACCAACGCCGCCGATCTGCCTATCATCAAAGAGGCTATAGAGACATTGGCTAAAAAGTACTCCAAGCCCATCGTTGTCGAGGTGGAGCCATTAGTTAATTTCTATCCGGCAGAAGAATATCATCAAGATTACTTAGGCAAACATCCGGACGGTTATTGCCATATAAGTCCGGAACTATTCGATTTCGCACGTAAAGCAAATAAGGAGAAAACGACCGGCAAGCCCCTTTCTGAAAAGAAATTCCAGAAACAGGATGATACGACACTACGCTCCAAACTGACGGCCGAGCAATATGCGGTAACACAAGAAAATGCCACGGAAAGAGCATTTAAAAATGAATATTGGAACGAAAAGCGTGAAGGTATTTACGTAGATATCACCACAGGAGAGCCTTTGTTCATATCGACTGATAAGTTCGACTCCGGTTGTGGGTGGCCTAGCTTCTCAAAACCGATAGATAAAGACCTTGTTATGGAAAATACCGATAATTCTCATGACATGAAACGGATAGAGGTGCGCAGTAAAACAGGAGACGCACATCTGGGACACGTATTTAATGATGGTCCGACAGATAAGGGCGGATTACGATACTGCATCAACAGCGCATCCCTGAGATTTATTCCCAAAGCAAAAATGAAAGAAGAAGGTTATGGCGATTATATGTATCTTTTGGAAAAGAAATAAAACAAATCATAGGATCTACTATTTGAATAAAATCGTATGTATCGAGAATTTACCCCATGCGCCCTTTTAGCACCCTTCATCGATAAGTTTTGGGTGTTTAAAGGTTATGCGGAAATAGGAACACGCTTTAAGATTTTAGCGGACGGCTGCACGGATTTCATCTTTTCCATCGGGAATATGACAATTCCCGCGGATGAGCATCAAATGATCATGCAGCCTTATCGTTCCTTTTTTGTCGGTCCCATGAGGTCTTATTCCAATCTTACCGCTACGACAGATTCCCTACATATGCTAGGAGTTCGTTTCCAACCCTGTGGGCTGGCAGCTTTCACGAATGAGCCTTTGGGACAGTTTGCCGATCTTCGCATCCAGTCTTCAGATATTAACCTTTTATTCGATAATGCCTTTGCCGAGATGCTTTGCGAACAGCCGGACGATTCCGTCCGTATCCGCATTATCGAAGGCTATCTTATACGCCTTCTCACCCAATCCATTCAAGTAGACAGACAAATTATATACGCCACCTCATTTATAAAACAGTCTCGCGGACAGCTACCCGTACAAAACTTGATCGACAAGATTTGCATTTGCCAGCGGCATTTCCAACGTAAGTTCAAGGATGCCACCGGATATACTCCCAAAGAATTCAGCCGGATCATAAAATTCCAATATGCCATAGAAGTACTGAGGAACGCCCCACACACGGACTTAAGCAGCATCGCCTTAGATTGCGGCTACTATGACCATTCCCACTTTATCAAAGAATTCAAGCGTTTAGCGGGAGACGTTCCTTCCTACTTCCTGACTTTACCAAATCCTGCGGATGAACCGCTTACTTATATTTGATTAAAAATAAAATCGCAAGAATCTATCACATAAAAAGTCGTTTTTTTACAACCAGAAAGAATAGTCATTCCGTATGTTTGCACTATTGAACTTTTACAAATAAGAATCTTATGAATTACACTTTTGAACTAAAAGAACTACAAGCTACACACATCGTGTATCTTCATCATCAAGGAGATATAAGCTTTATCCCAAGCTCTATCAGAAAGCTTATGCAATGGGCCGGGCCAAAAGGACTTATAACCGGTCCGGCAAATAAACTTATATCAGTTTACCAACACGAAGGAAAGGAGTTGAGTGTGGATATCGGTTTAACAGTGCCTCAAGAGGTAGAGGGAGAAAGTGAGATCTCAAAAGGATTATTATCCGGAGGACTTTACGCGATCGGGCATTTTGAGATAGGAACGGATGAAATACCCGCCGCATGGAGCTTGATGTACACGCTTACATCCAAACACCAATGCAAGCCTTGTGCGGGCAAATCATTCGAGATCTATCAAAGCATCCCCCTCGATCAACATCCACAAGATAAATGTATGATCGATTTATGTATACCCGTCCAGATGATAGACCTCAAGCTAATCGAGGAAAAAGCAATTTCCATATTAACGGAATGTGACACCGCTATGCTCGCATCTGTTACGGAAGAGGGTTATCCCCGTCCGGTTCCTATGGGAAAAATAAAAGCGGATGGTATTTCCCAAATATGGTTCTCTACAGGCACGTTCTCTGATAAGACAATACAATTCCAACTCAACCCGAAAGCCGGAGTTTGCTTTATGAAAGGAGGAGACAGTATCGTGTTAACGGGTAAGGTCGAGATCGTTTCCGATATGGAAATCAAGAAAGCCCTTTGGTCTGACTGGATGTTCGCCCATTTCCCTGGAGGAGTAATAGATCCGAGCTATTGTATATTGAAATTCACTTCCGAAGAAGCGACTTATTGGATCGATAATGAATTTGTAAAAGCAAGTATATAAGTTATCACATCATACTATCGCATCTAAAATATTAAAAATCTTGATTGCCGCTAATTATAGAAGACGGCAATCAAGATTAATTCATTTATTCACTTCAGAAACCTCTCTAGCTCTTATTATTCTACCGCCACATAAATCTGAGTCAATAAATCCTCCGGCTTCGTATTACGAGGATCATTCAAGTAGATCTCGCCGCTAGGCACTTCTCGTAAGGAAAGACCCATCTCGGGGAGATATTTGCCGTAAAGCGTATCATACACAGCCCCTAATTGCTGATAAGTTCCCTTATAAAGAGCGACCATAAAACGCCCTTCCAATACCTTTTTCGTACCAATCTCCCCTTTAGGGCAAACCGCAGGAGCGACTTCCATACAAATATCGGTACGCAGCTTATCCGGTGAGGTCACTTTCGGATCATCATGGTACAAGCAGATCGGTGAAAAACTCAATGGCTGAATGTTTTGCTCCTTGGCGAATTGGAGCAAGCGCATCCAAGTTCCCGGATAATCGATTTCTTTATACCCTCCGTTTAGACGAATGTAGGCTACTTGTTTGCCGGGTAAATCTTTTACCTCGACCTTCAATTCCATATCGGGCATTATTCTATTCGGTTCCATAATTACATAATCTTTATTGTTTCTATATTCATTTGGAGAAATCCCATAAAACTGGCGAAAAACCTTAGACAAAGAAGAGGGTACGTCATATCCTACCTTATAGGCGATCTCCTTGACAGGTATTTCCGTGTAACGCAAAAGCCGAGCGGCCGTCTCGACCCGCATCCTAACGATAAACGTACCAACCGGTTCCCCTAAGAACTCCGCGAAGATCCGATGAAAATGCCAACGAGAGAATCCGGATATCTCCGCCAGCTTATTTAGATCGATATCCTCGCCTAAGTGATTATTTATGTATTCAACCAATACATTGATACGTTGTTGATACTCTGTCTTTGTCGTTGTCTTTATTCGCATGATTCTTAGGATTTCAAGGCAAAAGTAGAAGAATTATCCCGAACACACTTTTCCGATATTGCTAAAATGAACTATAAAGTAAAGATATCGTTTATTCAGCCCAAATCCGTTATCTTTACCATCTAAATTAAAATAGGAAACAATAACATGTTGAAAATAACAACGCCTAGATTGGTAAAAAACTTACGGGAGGATGTGGACTGGATGGATTGTATATCCAGACAAGAGGATGATTTTACAGAATGTTCTTTCAATGGATTATGCGTCGAGGACGTATCTAAACAGAACCTATCCGTTAATTCCTGCTTATTCACCAATTGTGGTTTCATTGCTTGCAATTATCGTAAATCTCAGTTTAGCGATGTGGTATTTAAGAACTGTGACCTATCAAATATAAATTTATCCGGATGTGGCTTTTACCGGGTAGAGTTCATTGGGTGTAAACTTACCGGAACGAATTTCTCCGAATCAATCTTTAATCATACTACCATCCGGGATTGCAAAGGAGATTATGTAATCTTCTCCATGAGCAAACTCCGGAACGTATCTTTTAATCAATGCTTTTTACGAGGAGGCGGATTGGACAATTGCCAATTCACGAACGTAGAATTCGAACATTGTAATTTAGTAGAGGCCGAGTTTCACCGGACCTCTTTGAAAGGGATCGATCTTACTTCCTCCGAGATCGCCGGTATACGTATTGGCTCGATTCCCGGAGGAGAGTTGAAAGGTGCTACCGTAACCTCCTTACAAGCACTGGACATCGCTAGAATATTAGGTATTACGATCAAGGATTAAAACTCCGGATGGCGTTTTAACCACACAACCGCATAGGAACAGGTAGCCAAAGGGCGCAACCCCTGTTTCTTCGCGTATTTATAAGCTGTTTCAACAAGAGTCGCCGCAATCCCACGCCCTTCCAAGTTTTTTGGGACAATGGTATGGATAATGTCCAAGGCATCTCCTCTTAAACGATATTCCACATAGGCTGTCAAGCCGTCTTCTACTACCTCGAAACGATGTTTCTCCGGATAGTGATTTACTGTATATTCCATTATTTATTCTTTTAAAGGTTCTATTTCCTTATTATTTGTATCAATCTCCTCCCGCTTATCCTTCTTTTTATCGAGACCGAAAAAGCGCTTTACCTTCGTGAAGAAACCTGCCACTTTCAAGGCCGCATCCTGTTCTTTTTTCGAGACTCCGACTGATTCCACCAAGGCTGGTCTTAGCATCTGCCATAGATAGTTAAACGTGGAATGATACGGATCTCGCACAATTTCCATATCGACCTTACGCAATTTACTATCTTTTCGCTCCGGATGAGCCGGATTATTATCCCGTAGAACTAAGTTCGCCAATCTCGACAAGAAACCTTTTTGTGTGGTCTCTCCGTCTTTCTCTTTCAATAAAGCCACTTTCAATTTCCGGTACGGGAAGTCTAACCGTATCCGTCCTTTCCGGCTTGAGGCATCCATATGAAAGACCACATCCTGTGCCCAACCGCTCACTACTTCCGCCGGCGCCAGAGGTTTTACGATCTCATTCAAGGAAAGCAGGTCTAGGCTATCCAAACGGGCATCCAATAGAAAGCGGTCGTATAATGAATCTACCGGGAGTTGCCATGTAGCCGTAAAATGCCCCGATCCCATCAGGTTCCCGTCCGCATGCAATCTGATGAATTGCTCCGGATAGGAAACGATATTGGTCAAACCTGAAAATTGGCCATTCATATCGGTAAAATAAAGCTTACCGGGCTTATCACCTTTAACGGGTAATTCCTCATAAACCACGGAGAAATTGGCAACGGAAGCGGTATCTATCTTGAAACGGACCGGAGCCTTTTGCAAACCCTCATAAATCATCGGGACGATATGAGGCTCCACCGGGATCTTCCGGTTCTTTAAGTTTTGTAATAAGACATCGTTTATCCAGAGCCCTCCCACATGTAATTCCTTGGTTGAGAAATATCCGGGAATATCCACGTCGGTCAATCTCACGTTCCCAACCTTCACGTCAAACCAATCTTGATGCTTAGGCTGTTTATAAGCGAATTCCATTTTAGAATAAGGCGAGACTAAATGTACGTGATCCAACCTCAAACCTGACTCTCTCAAATCCAGCCCCCCGATTTTCAAACGGTAGAAGCCGTTATCCAACGGTATATCGATATCCTTCGTCTGTAGCTGAAGATCACCTAATTGAAACGTCTTCTTCTTCAAATCCACAAACACATTCTCCAAAGCCAATTGGATATCCTTTTGGCTCTCAGTCCGCAATATTGTCGTATCCGATCCCCAAGACATAGAAAAATCACCATCGGATAAATCAAATCGGTCAAACCCGATCTGATAGATGCTATTCTTGGGAATCCGGATTCCCGTTAAAGAAATCAATGGGGTTGAAAAACGTATCGAGTCCTTTTTAGCGGCCAGGGTCACATCCTGTAGACGGAAAGAGCCGTTTACGGTGGATAGCGAACCTTTTCTTATAGTCACACGCAGATCCTTTCCCGGTAAGTAGTTATCGAAATCCCGGAAACTAAGACCAAAATGATCATACTTGAAAAACAATTGCCCACTCCGGTTCGTTTGCTCATCCACCAAGAAATTCGTAGCAAAGAAATTAAGGCCGTTGAGTCGGTACCGGGTCGTGTCATTTATCTCACGATCCTCCAATGTCACATTTGCGTTCTGAATCTGGATCTTACGGATGGAAAGATACCGAAGGAAAGGATTTAACAAACTCTCCACATCCACACGGCTATTTACAGATGTGCTTTTCCCTTTATCCGGAGATTCAACGGAGGGCGTTTTATAATAAACCAAGCGAGGCGACCGAACCTTCAGTAAATCTGCGCTAACACCTTTGTCGTACGCCAACCCGTCTATCCGGATCGTATCGATACTTCCCGACAAATAATCATTACGGGAGCGGACCGACAACGGACGTAGTCGCATGCTATCTATATGAAACGAACCTAAGGCCGTATTCATCGCCAAACGCTTGATATCGAACCGATGATTACGAGCCCTCATGATCCCTTGTATATCATTCGCCTCAAACGCAATGGAACGAAAATAATTCAGTTCCTCGCCCGGAGCTACCAAGGAGTCGATCAGAAGACCTTCCGCATGGAAATTAAACTCAGGGATCGAGAAGTCCTCTATCTGCCCTTTCAAGGCTAAGGAATAGTGAAGGGCGGTTCGCTCTATTCGTATTTGATCCACGGATATACTATGTAGTACCGGAGAGATCACATCATATAACGATAAGGCTTGCACCAAAGAATCCACATCGGCATTCGCCTGCTTCTTCTCCCGAGTCAAGTCATACACCTTGATATCCGAAGATTGTATCTCAAAATTACGGGCGGACAAATAGTTCAAGGCTTCTTCCCGTCTAAAGTGAATCCCTTGTATCTCTACGGTTTGCACTTTCCCTTCCAGATAATTCGTAGGTTTCCGATTGGTCTCCCCCCACAATAATTCTTGCGGAAGCAATTGGATTTTTTGGATATAGATAATGGAATCTTGGGTACTGAGGCATATACTATCCGTCTCCAACCTAAAATCATTATTTACCAACAAGGTTTGCGGCTGGTTCGTGACAAAATCGAAGTTATCGCAATACAACAGCTTCCCGCTCCGTGAAGAGGTAGAATCCAACATAAAACCATACGCATGGAAACTTACGTTATTCAACGTATAGATAATCGGCGAGACTTGGTTTTCCACATTATAAGAGATACTGGCATTTTCCAAGTTCAAGGTCTTTACGCTCAGGGCATCTATGTATGGAGAGATCACCTCGTACAAGGTCTTCGATTCGGCATGCTCTACCGTATCTGCCGCCAGTCCGGAAACTAACGGGTTTGATCCGGAAGAGCCGTATACACGAACCTCCGGCGAGCGGATCTCAAAGGTATTGAAATGGAGTTGCCGGTAATTCCATCGCCATACCAAATTAATTCCCTTAAAATCTATCACCTCAATCCGGGTACTTACATAGGTATCGGGCAAGCTATCCAAGGCGGCCCAATGTTCAAAGACCTTAGAGTCCGGCTCCAATGAAATACCCTCTAGCCTTAGCTCTCCCTTGAAGAAGCTAATAGAAAGCTTATCGAAAGAAAGGCGATAAAAACCATCCGTAGCATTCGCCGTACGCTCTATCAGTTCTCTTTTCAGGTACCGCTCCAAACGACCTGTCAGGAAAAGATTCAAAACTAGGAACAATACAGCCAGCGATAAAACAGCGATCACCGTATGTTTCAATATCTTCCTTATCCTAGAACTCATCCTTTCCTTGATTTTTGCGATATAAACTTCTTTTTATAAAAACAAAATAGACCCGTTTATGTTGCCTTTCATCTAATAAAAAAGCCCCGGAGTCTATTAACCCCGAGGCTTACGATCTATCGATTGTTACTTCATTTTACAAAAGGAGCCTTGATCAAATAGTCGGCGCAATCCTTCACACCCGCAAATTGAGTACGTCCGTCCGGCATCTGCTCCAACTCTACGAAATAGTCTTTGATTCCGTTTGCGTACATTTGCTTGAATATCATCTCAAAGTTCATCATACCACTTTGGCCGAATACAGCACGATCCTTGATATGTAATACCTTGATACGATCCGGATGTTTCTGCATATACTCGACAGGATCGTTTTGTCCCATGACAGTCCAATAAACATCCATCTCGAAGTAAACCTTGCTCGGGTCCGTATCTTTCAGCATCAAGTCATAAATTTGGTCTCCGACTTTCATGAAAGCGGCGAAAGGATTTCCTTTCACCTTCTCCTGTTGCTCTTTCGTCGCGACCCGATTGAACTCCATATTATGATTATGATAGCCAAAACCAGTGGCGATACCCTCCGCCTTGATAACATCCGAGGCCTGATTGAAAATATCGCAAACAAGTTTAGCCTCATCGTGCGTAGTAATCGTCGGCATCATCGGCTGGATCAAATATTTACAGCCTAGTTTCGCATGATCGGCAGCCGTAGCTTTCCAATACTCCATGATCTTTGGGGTAACCTCCTTCGAGTATTTGAAAATCATAGCCTTAAAAGGGTCAGAAATAGATGTGTCTACCGGATTCACGTGCGAGCTAATGATCTTCAAGCCAGCGTCTTCCGCCATTTTCTTGAAGTCCATCATAGGAACACCCCCGATAGCGCCTTTACCATAACCCGCCAACTCCAGCTTGGAGTATCCCATATCCTTCACCTTCCGAAGATTAGCGGCCACGTCACCTTTATATAATTCTTGGGATAAAGAATAGATCTGCAAGCCAATCTCTTTGCTGGCATGGACCTCATCCACAACTCCCAACGCAGCGTTCGCCGCATTTACGGAACCGGCTTTACCAGCCAGCAATCCACCAGCGGTAAAGAGAGAGATATTTTTTAAGAAATCCCGTCTGTTACTCATAACATCATTCTATTTAAATAGGCTTATTTACAGAAATAAGGCAATGAATACGGGTTGCGATATTGATACCAGTACAAACGGTGGGAAGCCGCCTCCTTATCATTACCGAAGCTTAATGTAGCCGGGTTCCATTTAACCGGACGGCCTAGCTCACGGGCAATATTCTGTAAACAGCAAAGCGTATTCGTACTGCAACCTACCTCAACCGGTGCGATCGGATTCTCACGTGAACGAACGCAGTCGATGAAGTTCTGCATATGCGGAGCGCTAGTCTCATAATTGCCAGCATCGTTACCCTTCTTTTTACTGTCTTTCAGCTTCTTCATATATTCCTCATACATCTTCTTACGCTCTTCCGGAGTCATCATTCTCGGGCGCTTCTCGATCAAGTTCTTCAGGTCGGAGGGGATCTTAGACTGATCAGAGCAGTTGATGTAGCCACGAGCTACCTCGATCCAACCGTTATCTCCGACAAACTTAATACCCTGCGCATCCGGATTATCCTCCAAATAAGGTTGTTCAGTCATTACGATACCATTCGCATAGCGCATAGTTGAATATTGTGTGCCATTGTATCCCTTGGGCGTAAACTCAACCGGACCAGAACCATCCATACCGATAGCAGCTTGGGCGATATCAAACATATGAGCACCCCAGTCAGCAGTATAGCCATTACCGGTCTCTTGATACCAACGCCATGCACCCCATAGTTTCTCGTTCTCTTCCGGATCCAGAGAAATAGGAGGACATAAATCGGGATGATAATGGATCTTCGGATCGTTCAACGGCCCCATCCACTGATTGAAGTTCAAATTAGCGGGAACCGGCATTTCCGGCAAGCTCAGCGGCGTAGGAGGCTCACCTACACGTGCATATATTTTCTCTATATGACCGATGGCTCCATTCTGAACCATATCGATCGCAGCTTGGAACTCTTTGCTGGAACGTTGCTGGCTACCTACTTGAAGCACACGTTTGTTATTACGTACAGCCTTCACCATAGCCAAGCCTTCGGAGATCGTATAAGCCAACGGTTTCTGGCAATATACGTCTTTTCCGGATTGACAAGAATGGATGGTAGCCAAAGCATGCCAATGGTCCGGGGTAGCGACCTCGATAGCATCGATATCCTTACGCTCCAGCAAATCCTCGTAAAACTCATATTGATCACAACGTTGGTTCATTCCCTTTGAAGCTTGCCATTCAGCGACACGTCTTCTGAAACGCTCTGTTTTCATCGTGTCCACGTCACAACATGCGGCAACCTGTACGCCCGGACATGCGGCAAATCCTTTAAAGTCTGATAATGCTTGCTGACCTAGGCCGATAAAACCTAAAACGACTCGATCGCTCGGAGCGATACGAACGCCATTCATGGCCCAACTGGGAAGAATTGTTAAACTAGCCAATCCTAGTGCGGAAAGACCCAAAAACTCTCTACGGCTTACGCCCTTCTTAGTGTTTTCTTTCATGGTAATTTTGTTAATAATATAAGATAAAATGTAACTTGGTCTGAGAATTATCGCCCCAAAGTTATAAAAAATAATTTATTTCCATAATAATCTTTTAATAAAAAAGGCTATCCTTGTCCGGGATAGCCTTATTTTGATTCATATCAATTCCTAAAACGCATATCCGAAGCCTACGTTCAGATAGATCGGATACATCCCGAAGGTAATCGTATCGAAATCCTTTTGGAAGATATCGTTCAATCCCCATGTCAAGTCAGCGTATACGATAAGGTGCTTAAACGCTTTCCATTCTGTACCGATCTGCGCTCCCCACTGAAACTTTCTTAAGTTATCCGAGAAATCATAGGAAGCACGGTTGTCACCAGAAAACTCCACCTTCGTACCGGTAGGATTGATCTCACGCAGATATCCGTCGTATACGTAGCCGGAGAAGTTCCGGTTTGTAGCGAACGAGACAAATGGTCCCGCCGAGAAACTCACCCGGTTATTCAATTGGTAAAGAGCCACGACCGGTATCGAGAAATAAGAGTTCTCCACTTTCGTCTGCACGCCGCCGGTCCAGTTTCCTTTCAGCTTCTCGCCACCGGAGCCAATGATCTCCATGCTGTAATTCTTAACCGTCGCTTTTGTCTCCATACCTTTATTCTCCAGACGGAGACCGATCATCATACCCCATTCCTTGCTCTCGCCGAACCATTTCTTGATATCGCCCTCTATGGAGACACAAAGCGTAGGGCGATAACTATCTATCGCACGAATCTCACGAGGCAATGGCACCGGAGCGGTTCCGCCGATATTGATACCGGCCTTTACCGTATATTCCAATCCCCTTAGGGAAGACCAGATTATTCCTTGGTTTCTTTCCTGTTGCGCCTTCAACGTAACGACACCCGACAAGCACAGTATACCTATTAATACTATATATCTTTTCATATCCTCTGTTTTTTTAGTTCTCACCGGACTGGATTATCTCAACCTCATCGATCCAAAGCGTGCTACCTTCCGCTCCCTCGAAGACATCACCTTTCAAACTCGAAGAGAAGACTATGGATAACTGATAACCACCTTTCGCCAGCTTATCCTTATCGATCACCTTACCGGGCTTAGCCACGAACGGGATATAGAAACGCATCCACTCATCCGTCTCTTTCTGATCGCTGATCCGGGCAACGGATATCAGGTTCGGGCTTGTCAGCCCGTTGAAACCATCCAAATATTTCACATTCTCATCCGTCTCATAGAAGATGGCGTAGATATCACATTGGTCTTTCTTACCTTTTACCTCCTCGCCATTCACTTTATACGACTCACCCGCTTTATATTTATAATAACCACTCAAGTAAGTCGGCACATGATCGAAAGGACGTCCCAATCTCGTGCCTTTCCTTGCGTCCGGAATAGCGTTCAGCAAATCAAACGTACCGATGAAAAGGTTTCCGGCGGCGATAGGCATACCGAATCCGCTACCGAAACTACCCGTGCTGCGGGTCACCAACTTAGCGCATTTACCGACATATCCGTTATCGTCTTGCATGGTTGGGAAGTCTAAAGGCTCCAATTTATTATTGGTCAAGGCAAATCCGGCATTCCCGCTCGCCCAAGTCACGGAATCTCCATTCGATGTAAAGTCATAGAATATCTGGTAACGTCCATTCTTCGGCTCCATCGTTATATGCTCGAAATGATATTCCGTGCTTACGCCGGAGACGATACAACGCACCGTATAAGTCTTTGTCCAGTGACCATCCTCGGAAGTTACCGTATAGGTTCTCGGCGTCGTAAAATCAAAAGCGGAACCACTAGCCGGAGTGATAGTAGCGCCGGGAGTCAAGGTGAATACCGGGGCTAGGTTTGTAATATCGGCGTCACTTTTCACGGTCAGTGTCACGGATTCGTTGTCGATCTCCGGCTCGGCTTTCAATATATCGCCATCCACCGTACACGACAAGATATCCGCTTCCGCATTGGGCGCCTCCTCCCGGATACATGAAACAGAGATCATCACCATAAAAAAACAGAAAAGCAAATTTCGCAAAGTCATACTCTATACATTATATTATATACAACACATCGCCCTTTTAGGGTGAACATAATGCACAAAGTTAAACTATATTCTCCAATATCGCATCCCTATATCTTTTAATAACTTTTTTTACAAAGACGCAATGGTACATATCCTTACAATACCAACCTTACCGGACAGATATACTTCAAGTACCACAGGATATATACTTCAAGTGCCATAGGATATATACTTCATCGACTAAGTAAGTAGTTAAAATGACTATGCCTAAATTTACTTCACAG
>NZ_QTMG01000050.1:0-4831 GCF_003635435.1 Parabacteroides sp. AF21-43
AAAATCTCTGGAAAAGACGAATAAAAAGGGACAAATGTCTTCGTAATGCCTGTCAATAAGGCGTTTGCGAAGACAAATGAGGACAGGCGAAAAATCGAGGTAACGTAAAGGAAAGCGGATTTATGAAGAAGAACGGTCTCCAAATCATTACCCGCCGAATGGTGATTTTTAACACACCGTGTTGTATTTGGCAGCTTGTGGCACAGGTTGGCATATCAAGGTCTAACTCGTTGAGTAATAACTTTGCAAACAAAAAACGAGTATGGCAAGAAGCACATTCAAGGTTCTGTTCTACGTGAACGGCAGCAAGGAGAAAAACGGTATTGTCCCCATCATGGGACGAGTGACAATCAACGGGACTGTGGCGCAGTTCAGTTGTAAGCAGAACATCCCGAAAACGCTTTGGGACGTGAAAGGAAACAAGGCGAAAGGCAAGAGCCGCGAGGCACGAGACATCAACCTTGCCCTTGACAACATCAAGGCGCAAATCATCAAACATTACCAGCGCATTTCAGACCGCGAGGCATTTGTTACGGCTGAGATGGTGCGCAACGCCTATCAGGGAATCGGCAGCGAGTATGAGACGCTGCTAAAAGCATTCGACCGTGAGAACGAAGTGTTCAAGAAACGGGTAGGCAAAGACAGGGTAATGGCTACCTATCGGGCACGTGTACGGGCAAGAAACCATGTAGCCGCCTTTATCAAGTCGTTTTACAGACGCAGCGATATGTCCATGTTGGAACTTACTCCCGATTTCATCAAGGAGTTCGCCGCATACCTCTCGACTGAAGCCGGATTGCGGAACGGTTCGATATGGGCAAACTGTATGTGGCTGAAAGGCGTGGTCATGAAAGCGCATTATAACGGGTTGATACCGCGCAATCCTTTCATCCAGTTTCATATCAGCCCCAATGTGAAAGAACGGGAATATCTGACGGAGGATGAACTGAAAGCGGTCATGACACATGAGTTTGCAGACAGCAAGCTCGCATACATCCGTGACATTTTCATCTTTGCCAGTTTCACCGCCTTGTCATTCGTGGACATTCAGGAACTGACGAATGACAACATCGTGGAGGTGAACGGCGAGAAGTGGATATTGTCCAAACGCCACAAGACAAAAGTCGCCTTCCAAGTGAAGCTGCTGGATATACCCTTGCAGATAGTCGAACGCTACCGACCGATGCAGAAAGACAATCGTATATTCCCCGGCTTGAACTATTGGTCTATCTGCAAACCGTTGAAACGGATGATAAGGGAATGTGGCATAACCAAGTCAATATCATTTCATTGCAGTCGTCATGGCTTCGCAACATTAGCTTTGAGCAAGGGGATGCCCATTGAAAGCGTAAGCCGTGTGTTGGGACATACGAATATAGTCACGACCCAACTCTACGCAAAGATAACCACGCAGAAGCTCGACAACGACCTGACCATGTTCGGCGACAAACTGAGTAAGACGTTTAACGGAATAACGATGTCATGAGTATGAGAAGAAACAGCATAACAGTGAATGAATCCGGCAATATCATCATGCCGGAGAATGTCTCAAACATTTGGATGAGCGAGCCGGAATTGGTGGAACTGTTCGGAGTAATTGCTCCGACACTTCGTTCTGCCATCAGAAACATCTATAACAGTGGAGCATTAAAAGAATACGAGGTACAGAAGTATGTTCGGCAGGAGAACGGGTATCATGCCGATGTGTTCAGCTTTCCGATGATAGTCGCACTTGCTTTCCGCATTGACAGCTTCGGTGCGGAACAGGTGCGCAATGCCATATTTAAAAGGCTGTACTTGCGAAAAGAGAAAACAAATATCTTCTTTTCGCTGGGTATAAATGGTTGGGATATGTCTAATTATCAGGCATAAGTTCTAATGATATGACGACATGAAGTAGTGAGACCTATGCGTATTCCCATTGCCAACAATGTATTTATACGAGTATGTGAATAGGTGTATTGCCATTCATACGTACGATTACGACAAACCCGAAGAAAAATCCATTAGAATGGCATTTCTTCGGGCTTTTGTTGTATGTCATAAAGCCAAATCCAAGAAAATCTTACGTGAGGTATGCGTGAGTTGTTAATCCGTTCTGCGCTAATTGCCGAGTTTTGCACTGATTAAACAAAAAAATGAAGTGCTAATGAAACAAGGCAACTTTGAAAATGAGGAGTTTATCCGTGTGGGTACTACCCTCTACAAGTTAGTGAACCAGCCCCGTCTGAACGGAGGCTATGTGAAGAAGCGCATCGTGTGGAACAACGAAACACTGCGGCAGGACTACGGCAAGGACTATCTCGCCACCGTGCCGAAGTACGACGGCTTCTGCACCGTCCCCGACCATGTGGACTACCGTCCCGTGGTGGACAAGTTCCTGAACCTCTACGAGCCGATAGGACACCGTCCGCAACAAGGCGAGTTTCCCTGTATCCGGTCATTGGTGCGCCATATCTTCGGTGAACAGTATGAATTGGGCATGGACTATCTTCAATTGCTCTACCTGCAACCCGTGCAGAAACTGCCTATCCTGCTGTTGGTATCAGAAGAACGCAACACGGGCAAGAGTACATTCCTGAACTTCCTGAAAGCTGTGTTTCAAAACAATGTCACTTTCAATACCAACGAGGACTTCCGCAGCCAGTTCAATTCCGACTGGGCAGGAAAACTGCTCATCGTGGTGGACGAGGTATTGCTCAACCGCAGGGAGGACAGCGAGCGGTTGAAGAACCTCAGCACCACACTTTCCTACAAGGTGGAAGCCAAAGGCAAAGACCGTGACGAGATAGCGTTCTTTGCCAAGTTCGTGCTATGCTCCAACAACGAGTATCTGCCTGTTATCATTGATGCAGGTGAAACACGCTATTGGGTGCGCAAGATAGACCGTCTGCAATCCGATGACACAGACTTCCTGCAAAAGCTGAAAGCTGAGATACCTGCCTTTCTGTATTACCTGCAATACAGACAACTTTCCACCGAAAAGGAAAGCCGTATGTGGTTTGCGCCCTCTTTGCTGCATACCGAAGCCTTGCAGAAGATTATCCGCAGCAACCGCAACCGATTGGAGATAGAGATGTGCGAACTTATCCTTGACATTATGGAAAGTGTCGGCACGGACACATTCTCGTTCTGCCACAACGACATTCTTCTTTTGCTGGTACATTCGCAGGTAAAGGTGGAGAAGCACCAAGTCAGAAAGGTATTGCAGGAATGTTGGAAACTTACTCCTGCCTCTAACGGGCTTACATATACCACTTACCAATTCAATTACAATCGGGAGTGCCGATATGAGCCGATAAAAAGAGTCGGTCGTTTCTACACCGTCACAAGGGAACAACTTGAATCCCTGTAATACTATTCTTTTTTTGTTGAATTGATGAATAATGATATAACCATACTGATAATAAACAGCATACACTCTCAACAAATTCTCAACAATCGAAAAGAAAAGTTGAGAGGGAAACAGCATCAGTTTGTTGGATTCTCTATTTGTGAGTGGTTTGTTGAGAAGATGTTGAGAATATAAAGCATTAACGTATAGGACAATACATATCTCATTCATCAAATCAACGTTTTTACAGTCATCATCAAATCCATAGAAATTATATCATGAACATCCAAGAAGCAAAACAAATCAAAATTGCGGACTATCTGCAAAGTTTGGGTTATTCGCCCGTAAAGCAACAGGGAAACTGCCTGTGGTATAAATCCCCGTTCCGTCAGGAAACGGAAGCCTCGTTCAAGGTGAACACCGACCGCAACCTGTGGTTCGATTATGGACTGGGAAGAGGTGGTAACATCATCGCACTTGCAGGGGTACTGTACGCATCCGACCATGTGCCTTATCTGCTTGGCAAGATAGCGGAACAGGCACCACACATCCGTCCCATATCTTTCTCTTTTCGCCAGCAGGCATCCGAACCGAGTTTCCAACATTTGGAGGTGGGCGAACTCACCCATCCGGCATTGCTCCGATACTTGCAGGAACGGGGCATAAACATCGCTTTGGCAAAGGCGCAATGTAAAGAGCTCCACTTCACCCATAACGGCAAGCCCTATTTCGCCATCGGTTTTCCGAATGTGGCGGGAGGATTTGAAGTGCGTAACCGTTTTTTCAAAGGCTGTGTCGCACCCAAAGACATCAGCCATATTCGGCAACAGGGAGAAGCGAGAGAGAAATGCCTTGTATTCGAGGGCATGATGGACTATCTTTCATTCCTCACGTTGCGGAAGAGGAACTGCTCGAACTTGCCCGACCTTGACAGGCAGGATTACGTCATCCTCAATTCGACCGCCAATGTTTCCAAAGCTATAGATGTGCTGCACGGGTATGGACGTATCCACTGCATGCTCGACAATGACGAGGCGGGAAGAAAGGCGTATCGGGAATTGGAAAGGAAGTTCGCCGGACGCATCCGCGACTTCTCCGACAACTACAAAGGGCATAAAGACCTGAACGATTACCTGCGTGGAATCCGGCAGAAATTAGCCGTTAGTCCACCGCCAAGAACTATCGTAAAACCCAAGAAGAAAGGGTTGGGATTATGACATCCCGAATGAGAAAAACGGGAGATGCCCGAAACTCATTCCTTAAGGATTGGGAGGTAGCAAGTTTGTGTTTCGGGTGTACCGAAACCGCTTGCCACCCACCATCCAAATTGCAGGAGGTGGCATCCCGTCGGTCTATACAGTTGAATCAGTAACCGAATTAAAAGGAATAAAATATGGAACAGACAAAGGAACACAAGGAACGCAACAAGGGAGGTCGCCCCAAGAAGGAAGCAACCGAGAAACTGAAATACCGTATCGCAGTGAAAATGACGGCAGC
>NZ_QTMG01000050.1:4841-10870 GCF_003635435.1 Parabacteroides sp. AF21-43
AGCAACCGAGAAACTGAAATACCGTATCGCAGTGAAAATGACGGCAGCCGACTACTTCCGCCTGCTGACACGATCGCATGAGGCGGGCGTATCACCAAGCGAGTACATGAGGGAATGTTTCCGTAACGGTCATGTGAAAGAACGGCTGTCGGAGGAACATGCCGGATACATCCGCCAACTCTGCGGCATGGCTAACAATCTCAACCAGCTTGCGCGTAAGGCAAACGCCGGAGGCTTCCACGATGAACGGTGGGACTGCAAGGTGGCAGTGGCAAGGATTCATGAACTTATAACCAAGATAGGGATATGATGGCGAAAATCGTAAAAGGAAGCGACTTCAAGGGTGCGGTGGATTACATCATCGACAAGAAGAAGGATACGCAGATAGTAGCAAGCGAAGGCTTGTTTATGGAAAATCTGGAAACTATCGCCATGAGTTTCAATGCCCAGTCACGGATGAACGATAAGGTGACAAAACCTGTCGGACATATCGCGTTGAGTTTTTCCAAAGAGGATGAGTTACGGCTGACGAACCGTATCATGGCAGGCATCGCGCTTGAATATATGGAACGGATGGGAATCAAGAATACGCAGTTCTTCATCGCCCAGCATTTCGACAAGGAGCATCCGCACGTGCATATTGCTTTCAACCGCATAGACAACAACGGCAATACCATATCGGACAGGCACGAGCGTCTGCGCAGTACCCGCATCTGCAAGGAATTGACCTTGAAATACGGCTTGCATATGGCTGGCGGAAAGGACAATGTCAAACGCAACCGCCTGAAAGAGCCAGACAGGACGAAATATGCGCTTTACGACATCATCAAAATGGAAGTCGGCAGATGCGGCAACTGGAACGTGCTTATCGCCAACCTGAAACGGCAGGGAGTGGAAGTACATTTCAAGCATAAGGGGCAGACCAGCGAGGTGCAGGGTGTTGTATTCTCCATGAATGGCTACCATTTCAACGGCTCCAAAGTGGACAGGCGTTTCAGTTATTCCAAGATTGACGCGGCTTTGCAGCACAACAGATGCAGGGAACGTATGGGAATAACAGCCGGAATATATGAAACGGCTACACCAAGCGCACCGTCCGGCACGGCACAAAGCGAGTTGTTCAACGGCTCTTGGGGATTGCTAAAAAGCAGTGGCTCATCTTATAACGCTGCTGATGCGGAAGCCAATCAGGAAATGGTGGATATACTTCGCAGAAGGAAGAAAGTTAAGCGCAAGAGAGGTGTTGGGTTCTAATATTCTGTACTAATCCAATTCTCACGACACTTGCGCTCTATATTCATTCGGAGTGTAACCTACCTCTTTCTTGAACAGTCGGGTAAAATGTTGCGGGTACTGAAAACCGAGATTATAGGCGATTTCATTAACGGTGTCGTCTGTAGATGCAAGTTCCGTCTTGGCTATTTCAATAGACTTGTCATGAATGAAATGCAGGGCGGTTGAACCTGTTTCTTTTTTCAATAAATCACTGAAATAGTTGGGCGAGAGGCAGAGCTTGTCTGCACAATACTGTACAGTGGGCAAGCCTATCCGTTTAGCAGCCCCATCATGGAAGTATTCGTCAAGCAACCGCTCAAATCTTGCGAGGATGTCTCGGTTTTGGTTGTCGCGTGTGATGAACTGACGGTCATAGAAACGTGTGCAGTAATCAAGGAACGTCTTGATGCTGTCTGTGATGAGGTTCTTGCTGTGACGGTGTATCGGATGGTTCAATTCATATTGAATCTTGTGGAAGCAATCCATGATGATTTGCCGTTCTTCCACACTAAGGTGCAATGCCTCGTTTGTCTCGTAGGAAAAGAACGAATATTCACGCATTATCCGCCCGAGAGGTGTATTCCGCAGCAGGTCGGGATGGAACATAAGCAGGTAGCCATCTGGTTGGAACTGCATGCCGTCATCTTCCGCACCGAACACCTGTCCGGGCGCGATAAATATCAGTGTGCATAATTATTCCTAAGTCTGTGAAACCGGAACGCATGAAGCAGAATCTCGACATATTAGACTTCACCCTGTCGGCCGACGACATGGCACGGATAAAGACGCTGGATACCGACAAGCCTTTCTTACTCGGCTCGCACGAAGATCCAGAAATCGTAAAATGGTTCATGCAGTACAAAAACGCCTGAACATCAACAACCATATTTCGATAGCCGCTATCGACTATATTAAGAAGTTATTCGTATATGCCTTTATTGTAATCCGTCATGTACTGAGTAAATGTTTTGCCTGTTTGCTGTTTGAAGAAGCGCATGAGATGGCTCGGATCAGAGAAATTGAAATCATCCGCCATTTCACTGACAGTGCGGTTGGAGAATAGCAATTCGTTCTTCAGTTCCTCAAGCAGACGTTGTTTTATCAAATGGGTAGCTGATACTCCGAATTGGGCTTTTACTGAGTTATTGAGTGTGATGCGACTGACATGAAGCATGTCTGCATATTCCTGCACCCGCTGGTGGGTGCGGATATTCTGTTCCAACAAGTCCTTGAACCGAAAAGCGAAATTGTTTTTAGCAATTTCAGCGGGCAAGCAATAGGCGGCAGCGTATGTACGATTGATAATCAGCAAAAGATAATATAGTAAGGAAACAATGATATTGTACGTATCGGACACTGGATTCATCAGCTCATACTTAATCTTTCCGAGCAGCCGCATATATTCCTTCATTTCGTCATGTGTGGCATTGATGTAAGGCGGCGTATCTGTCTGGTAACAATACAAAAGGCGAAAAACGAAGAACTTGTCGGCGATAAAAGTACGCATGAAATCTTCGCGGAATATAAGGAACGTGTAATCCAACGCCGTCTCATCTACATGCCACTCTTGTTGCTGATGGGGTGAAAGCAGGAGAACCATGCCGTCGCGCAGTTCAATCTTGCGGAAGTTCAGTAGCAAATATCCGTTTGCCTTACGGAAAAAGTAGAAGCTGAAGAAGTCTGTCTTAAACCGCTTGTTTTCTGTCAGCACAAGTCCGATGTCCTTGTTTATGGCAGTATTGATGTAAAAATCCACGCCGCAGCGTGTCTTGTTGAACGGTACGCTGACCAGTCGATCAGGGTTGATTATCTCGTCCATATCCTTGTCGTTTTTGCAAAGATAATAATTTCATTTATCAAAATGGCATAATTACCGTTTTTTCAGGCATAGATGTTTCGCCGGATTCTTCCGAACTTTGCACCCGTAATCAATAACAAGACATATAGTCATGAAAAAGACATCTACAGTACAATTGGTGCGCAATGCCACCTTGAAAATCAGGTATGCGGGACACACCATGCTAATTGACCCCGTTTTAGCCGACAAAGGCACTTTGATATCGGCCCTCGGTGTGAATAAAACACCGAGGGTACACCTCACCATTCCTATTCAGGATATTATCGGAGGCGTGGACATGGTGCTCCTGACCCACAATCACATCGACCATTACGAGCCGAGTGTCCCCACACATTTGCCCAAAGAAATTCCTTTCTACGTTCAGCCCCAGGACGCGGACGCCATCAGAAACGACGGATTTACAAATGTGATACCCATCGAAGAAATAAAAACAATAGACGGCATATCCATTTACCGCACGACCGGACATCATGGTTTCGGGCAGATCGGGCAGATGATGGGACCTGTATCAGGTTATGTGCTAAAAGCCGAGGGCTTCCCGACCGTTTATATAATGGGTGACTGCCGATGGGAAGCATGTATCCGAGACACCGTGGAACGGTTCAATCCTGACTATATCGTGGTAAACTCCGGAGGTGCAATCTTTCCCGAATTTTCCAAAACGGACGGTCCTATCATCCCCGACGAGAACGAAGTGATGCAGATACTTGACGAATTGCCTTCGCATATCAAGCTGATAGCCGTACACATGGATGCCATCGACCATTGCCAGACCACCCGTGCAATTCTGCGCAATGAGGCAACGCATCACGAAGCCGACATGAGCCGGCTGATTATCCCGGAGGACGGAGAAACAGTTGTGTTATGAGTGTCTGCATTAAATCCCTGATAAAAAACATGAACATAGTGGTAGGGTGCACTATAGGATGCCCTTACTGCTATGCCCGTAACAACTGCCGCCGTTTCCACATTACCGACGACTTTTCCGTGCCTGAATACATGGAACGAAAACTGCGCATCATCGATACGTCCCGTCCTCATGTGTGGCTCATGACAGGAATGAGCGATTTCTCCGATTGGAAGCCTGAATGGAACGCAGAAATTTTCGAGCGGATCAGCAGCAATCCCCAGCACGCCTATATCTTTCTGACGAAGCGCCCTGACAAAATCAGTTTCTCCTCTGACGACGAGAACGTATGGATGGGCGTGACCGTTACGCGCAGTTCCGAGAAAAGGAGGATTGATGATTTGAAAAAGAATATCAAAGCACGACACTACCATGTCACGTTTGAACCTCTCTTCGATGATATCGGCGAGATTGATTTCGAGGGAATTGACTGGATTGTCATAGGCACAGAGACCGGAAACCGAAAAGGAAAGTCATATTCGCGCCCCGAATGGGTGCTTAGCATTGCAGAACAGGCAAAGGCTCATGGCATACCGGTGTTCATGAAAGAGGATTTGCTGCCGATTATGGGCGACGAAAGAATGATTCAGGAATTGCCGGAACAATTTACCAGACGAATACAATGAATATGGATACAATAAAGGAAATAGATGTAAAGAGTGTAATGACCAAATCCTCTCTGCCGGTGGGAGGATATTCGGTCAACCCTTATGTAGGGTGTCCCCACGCCTGCAGGTATTGCTACGCATCGTTCATGAAACGGTTCACCGGGCACACCGAGCCGTGGGGTACGTTTTTAGATGTAAAAAACTGGAAGCCGATAACGAATCCTCATAAATACGACGGTGAACGTGTTGTAATAGGGTCTGTGACGGACGGTTACAATCCGTATGAAGAAGAATTCCACCGTACCCGAAGGCTGCTCGAAGAGCTGCGAGGAAGCGATGCCGAGATTATGATATGCACAAAGTCCGATCTTGTCCTTCGCGATCTCGACCTGTTGAAGAGTTTTCCCAAAGTGACTGTGTCATGGTCTGTCAATACGCTCGACGAGCAGTTCTGCGCAGATATGGACAACGCCGTAAGCATTGAACGCCGTCTGAAAGCGATGCGTCAGACATACGAGGCAGGTATCCGCACCGTATGCTTCGTCTCGCCCATATTCCCCAGAATAACAGACGTAAAGGCAATAATAGAGGAGGTAAAAGATTATGCTGATTTAATCTGGCTTGAAAACCTGAATTTACGCGGGCAGTTCAAAGGCGGGATAATGACGTATATCCGTGAGAAGTATCCTGACCTCATACCGCTTTACGAGGAAATTTACAATAAAAAAAGGCTTGAATACTGGCAGGCATTGGAGCAGGACATTTCAAATTACGCCAAGGAGCAGGGCTTCCCGTATCGTATAAACGATCTGCCATACGGACGCTCGGAAAAAGGCAAACCTGTCATCGTAAACTACTTCTACCACGAAAAAATACGATTGACAAAATGAGGCTATGCCGGACTGATGCAGAAAAGTTGTAGCGCGGATAAAAGCACCATGTATGTGGATAATATCCGGCAATCTTCCGAGCGTATGCGGGAGATGCTCAACACGCTGCTGGATTTCTTCCGTCTGGACAACGGCAAGGAGCAACCCAACCTTTCCCCTTGCAGGATTTCCGCAATCACGCATATTCTTGAAACGGAGTTCATGCCCATTGCCATGAACAAGGGGCTGACTTTGATAGTGGAGAGCCACACCGATGCGGTGGTTTTGACCGACAAGGAACGTATCCTGCAAATCGGCAACAACTTGTTGTCAAACGCCATCAAGTTCACGGATAACGGTAGTGTATCATTGGCAGCGGATTATGATAACGGTTTGCTGAAACTTATCGTTGAAGATACCGGTACGGGCATGACCGAAGATGAGCAACAACGAGTATTCGGTGCATTTGAACGTCTTTCAAATGCCGCCGCAAAAGACGGCTTCGGATTAGG
>NZ_QTMG01000051.1:0-9802 GCF_003635435.1 Parabacteroides sp. AF21-43
TAATCCCCCAGGTTTATCGGGTGAGCCGTGGATAGTCCTGCCGAATAATTACATACAAAAAAAGCTTGACTGATTACTCAATCAAGCTTTTCAACTTCAGTACCCAGACCCGGTACAAGCCATAGAAATCATAGGAAAATAAAAGAATTTATCTTCCTTATTATCAACTATTTGAATATTTCCTATTTTCTCTATTTTTGCCATATTTTGCCCATTTTCCGTTATTCAGTACACTTTTAGTACACTTTGAAATATCATTTTCTTTTGTACCTTTGCAATATTGGAAAACAAAAGAAAATCAACTATTTAGCGTAATCACCCGGTTATGGTACCTAAATCGGGATAAAACCTCTAAACAATGGCAAAGTTAGAAAATAAAACGAAAGAAAACCCCAAGTTAGAGCAAAATAAGCTCTCGGATGGTAGAATCAGCCTTTACTTAGAGTATTATTTAGGTAGAGAGGAAAAGCCCGTATTAGATGAAAACGGCAATCAAGTGTACTATGATAGTGGAAAGATGCAAGGTAAGCCCAAGTTTGCAGTAAAGCATAACAGGCGAAAAGAAAACCTTAGTCTGTATCTGATAGATAAGCCCCGTACCCCTGCGGAACGCCAGCAGAACAAAGAAACATTGGAGCTTGCCACAAAGATACGTGCGGAGCGTGAGCAGGAATTTAAAGAAAGTATGTTGGGCTATCGGTTGAAAAAAGATAGAACGGTCAATTTCTTAGACTATTTCCAAGCCTATATCAACAGTTATACCAAGAAAGATATTCGCATGGTACAAATTGCGCTTAGCCGTTTTAAGGACTTCTTAAAAGAGCAATACCCCATGAATGAGTTTAGTATCAAACCGGAACTTATCACCAAAGAAATGATGGAGCAGTTTGTAGCCTATTTGCAATCCCGAAGTGTGGGTGAAGGTGCTAAAAGCATTTACCAGCGTTTCAAGAAAGTTATTCGATATGCGATTGACCACGATGTAATGTTGAAAGACCCATGTAAAAGTGTTACCTGTAAAGTGGATAGCCAAATGCTTCGAAAAGATGTTCTTTCTCCCGAAGAAATACAAAAGTTGGCGGCTTGCCATTATGACAACGAGAACCCGAATGTCAGACGGGCTTTTATCTTCTGTTTATACAGTGGTTTGCGTTTCTGTGATGTAAAAGACCTTACCTATAAGAATGTGGATTACGCTAATCGGTTATTGAAATTTGAACAAAGCAAGACAAAGGGACATTCTGCCAGTAGTGGTGTGGTTATTCCCCTGAATGATGGTCTATTGTCTATCATTGGTGAAGCCCCGGCAGATAAAAACTGTTTGATATTCGATTTACCTACTTACGAAAGTTGCTGTAAATCAGTAAAGCGTTGGGTAAAGAGAGCCGGGATAGACAAACATATAAGCTGGCATTGTGCCCGGCATTCGTTTGCCGTGAACATTCTGAACAATGGGGCAAATATCAAAACCGTAGCCAGCCTTTTAGGGCATAGCGGATTGAAGCATACGGAGAAGTACACCCGTGCGGTGGATAAATTGAAAGAGGAAGCAATAAACAGCTTGCCCGAACTAAAGTTTTAACCATAAAAGACTTATCTTTGTAACTATGAACTTTGAAGCATTAGTAAAACATATCAGCACGATACAGAACACGTTGCAGGCACAAGCCGCACATGCTGTAAACCTTGCCCTTACTTCCCGTAACTGGCTTATGGGTTGCTATATTGTAGAATTTGAGCAGAACGGAGAAGACCGTGCCGCCTACGGTGAACAACTGTTGAAGAAGCTGGAACAACGACTGAAAACAAAAGGTCTGAATGAACGTAGATTCAGGGAATTTAGACGGTTGTACCTTGTTTATCCACAACTAAAAGAACCTGTTACACAATACATTGCATCACAAATTCAAATTCGGCAGTCATTGACCGCCGAATTCACTGAACCAATTCGGCGGTTGGTGACCGCCGAATCTGAAAATGGAGTTTGGAAACTATCAACAGAATACCCACAAACCGAAACATGGATGATTCCGGCTGATAGATTATTCAATAGATTATCTTCCACCCATTTAAACACTATATCGGGAATTGAGAACCCGGTAAAACGTGCTTTCTATGAAATGGAAACCATTCGTGGCTGCTGGTCTGTAAAGGAGTTGGAGCGACAAATCGCATCTTTATATTACGAACGTAGCGGACTATCCAAAAACAAAGAAGCCCTCTCCGCTTTAGTCCAGCAACAAGCAACCTTATTACAACCTAAAGATGTTATCAACACCCCTGTTACTTTGGAGTTCTTAGAGTTGAATGAACGTGCATTGGTGACAGAAACTGATTTGGAACAAGCCATTCTTGACAACCTGCAACACTTCCTGTTAGAAATGGGACATGGCTTCTGTTTTGAAGCCCGGCAAAAACGTATCTTGATAGACGAGGATTATTTCTTTGCCGACCTTGTGTTCTATCACCGCATTTTGAAATGCCATGTTATTGTAGAATTGAAGATAGATAAGTTCCGCCATGAGTACGCTTCGCAACTAAATATGTATCTGAACTATTTTAAAGCGGAAGTGATGCAGCCGGATGATAACCCACCTATCGGCATTTTGCTCTGCACCGAAAAGGGAGATACCTTGGTTAAGTATGCCACTGCCGGGTTAGACCCAAATATTTTTGTGCAAAAGTATAGGATAGAACTTCCAACAGAAGAAGAAATAAAAGTATTCATTTCTTCCTCAAACTATGAGAGTTACAAACTTTAAAATTGGCGAAAAGAAAAAAGATTGTTTCTTCTTTCGCCAGCACATATATTTTGCAGGCTACAAAAGTTAGTTTGGTACGTTTTGGATATATATACAAAAGCACAAACTAAACTCACAATAAAGTAGATTAAAAAAAAGAGAAGATGTTTTGATAAAGTCAGGAATCTATTTTCCCTTTTTAAGAGAACAACTCACGAGGTTATTCTATATTTTAATTGCAATTAGTTTATAGTATGGAAGATTTTAACTCACAATATGCCAACCATTCGAAATTAGAACAGCTAAAGCAGTTCATTTTGGAACATGGTACTTATATCGAACTCAAAAAGGGTGAACAATTCACTATTCAAGGCAAAGTGAATCATCGGGGAGCTTATATCGAACACGGCTTATTGAGATATACTCGTGTGGATGAAAAAGGGAATATACATATAGTAGGATATACTTTCTCCGGAGAGTTTACAGGAAGTTTATGCACACTTATAGAGCCTAATCAACCGTCATTAGTAACAATTGAAGCCGTTTGCGATACAAAGATTTGTTATATACCCTATTTAAAAGTAGAGGAATTCTTTGCCACAAATGTAGAAACCATGCAAGTAAAATGTACTCTTATTGAACAATCATACTTATTAATGTATCATAGATTAATAGATATGTACTGCAAGACTACGGCAGAACTGTATCTTGACTTATTGAATAGATGCCCCGATATTCAAGAGTACATTACGTTAAAGGAGATTGCCTCTTTCTTGCAAGTCACACCGGAAACAATCAGTCGCATACGCCGTGGACTGAATAAATAGCTTACGACAATGAAAGATTTTAATTCATACCTCGACAATTTAGACTATTCCCTCGTAAAAGATTTATTTCATGAAAAAGGGAAGCAACGTATATACCACAAAAAAGATTTCTTTATTCGTCAGAATGAAATATCACGTTTTGCCGAATGGGTAGAAAACGGTACATTCCAATATACATATATTGATGGAGAGGGTGAAGAACACATTGTTGGATACGCTTTCACCAACGAGTTTGTATGTGACTATTCTTCTTTAATGAGAAGTGGCTTATCGTTAGTAAATATTCAAGCCATAACAGAGTGTTCTGTATATGAAATATCCCGTCATGACATTATTGAATATTGGGAAACGGATATGAAAACTCAACGATTCGGAAGGCATGTGGCAGAGAGTCTATTTGAAATGGTATATGAACGATTACTTGATTCATATTGTACGCCTGAAATACGATACAGGAACTTGATGGAACGTTGTCCTAACTTGAAAGAAGTAGTTCCTTTGAAAAGCATCGCTTCATTCTTAGGGGTTACACCGGAAACCATTAGCCGCATACGCCGCAAGTTAGAGATATAACTCACCTTTTAACAATTGTTATATTGGGGTCTTGATAATTGTCAAGACCTTTTTCCTCCACCTTTCATTACTTTGCACACATTGATTAAAAACTATTAGTATGATACGGAAATTAATGAAAGAAGAATATAAAAATGCTATAAACTTATCCTATCAAGTATGTATAGAGTGTGGCATTAACGATTTTACGGAAGAAGGGATTGAAACCTTTAAAAGTTTCGTGTATGACACATCGTTGATGAATACGCTTGACATATATGGGGCTTTTGACAATCATTTATTGATAGGAATAATCGGTGTACATCGGGAAAGGCAACATATATCCCTCTTCTTTGTCTTGCCACACTATCATCGGCAAGGAATAGGAAAATCGTTATTTGACTATATGATGAGCAATTGTAATTTTACTTATATAACAGTTAATTCTTCAACCTATGCAGAAACTTTTTATACATCTTTAGGCTTCAAAAAAGTGGGTAAAAAAGAGATTAATAAAGGTATTGTTAGTATCCCTATGAAGAGAAATATATAATTATTGTCAATCACTTAAAATAGAGATAAGATGAAAAAGAAAATTACTTTATGTATGGTGCTTTCCACATTCATTATTTGCGCCATGTTATGTCTGACAAATTGTAGTAACGATGATGCCCCTACTTCTGTCTTCACCCCCGAAGCCCTGAAGCAAACTACTTGGCAAGCGCAAATGACCGTGTACAATATCGAAGATGAGATAGACTACACAAAACAATCCATTCTTCAGTTTACTAACGAATCAGAAGGCATTTATACAAGGACGAACGAAGAAGACGGATATATGTGGAACACAGATTTTACTTATCAAGTAAATGGAAAAATCATCACGTTCGACAACATAGCAGGTCCGTGGACAGTGATGGAATACACAGGAACACATCTCGTAATGGAAGCCTATAATCCCAATAAGATGGTGTGGACGTTGGAGAAGATGTATTAACCTAAAAATAGCGGATATGAAGATTTCAACAATTCTCTTTTTCTGCCTACTAATGACAGCTTGTATGCAGACAAAATCCTTTCACCGGACAAACGGCTGGTACTACGTAACATCACAGACTACAGACAGCCTTTCACAAACACCTTTCCTTACTGTTATGGATTTCGATTCTTTACGTTTGGAAACTGATGCTTTTGGACACTCGGTCATTACCGGTGTCTTCCTCCAAGATAAATTGCCTATATGGAGAGAAGCCACAACAAAGAGTGTAGGAAAGTACATCGCTTTCGTTTTCAATGACACGGTGATAACTGCTCCTCAGGTTAATAGCCCCATAGAAAGCGGATGTTTCCAAATTTCCAATCCGCATGGATATGATTTGGAACGTATCTTTAGGGAACTACAAAAAGAAATTGATATATCAAGGTTTGGAAATTAAATGTTAACTGGAAAATGGGAACATTAGGTTGCATAAATGATATGCTACAACGGGACAAAGAGAACCGTGAGCTTCGCAAGTTGAATAGAGACAGGATGAAAGAACATCACAAATATCTTGTAGGCAAAGGTAAAAATGCTGATTTATCCAATGTTTCCATTGAAAAGATAGAAGAAATCCGTAAAAAAACCATAGAAAAGGAGCAATCAGACCAAATATATATGTTTAGGATATATATATTTCTTACAATATGCCTTTTAGTGCTATTTTTATTGGGATTACTTTGCTATAAACTATTTTTCTAAATTCCCCCAAAACAACAACTTGCGGATTACAATATTATGAATTGAAATAAGCCTTTTCCTAAGTCTCGCTAAGGCTTATTTTTTATATGAATACATACATGAATCTAATTTTAGAACAGCGATTTTTCCGCTTATTGTCGGAATATTCACAACGTAAAGTTTCTGCATCGGAGTTTACAGAAGCTATTGAGGAATTGGCTACGCATGTAGCCGATTTTGGTATCAACGAACAGGATTACAGTATTTTACTTCGCTATTTTTCCTTTGGTTTACACCGTCTTAAATCGTATCGTGTACGGTTTGAGCAAGAAAAAAATGCCCTATTTGCATTTAATTGATGAAGCGATAGGACTTTTGAACACTGAAATACGCCTTATTGAATGGCGCATCAAATACCCGGAACAACTACAGCAACGCATCAATAAACAGCCCCTTTCCCCTCTCTACCTCGCCGACAAAACAACCCTTATCAATATCATGGAAGTGGTAAGCGGCTTATTCCTCTCCAAAGACATCGTTTATCAGAACGGTAAACCTGCCTATTTAGTGGACTTATCCAAAGGTTTTGAATGGTTGTTTAACATTAAGATAAGCGACTGCCACCAAAAACATGAGGACGTGATAAAACGGAAGCCGGGCAAACTCACCGAATTTCTTAATGGACTGGCAAACCTAATCAAAAATGAACATGATAAGAAAGGATATAGATAATCAGCAACTTATGATTTATTTATAGGGGACTCCATTAGTTCTCCTGTAATTTCTTTGTATCCGTTTTTAGAACTTTGCTTCATCAATCGATTGACAAACAAAATGTATAATCTGAAAAATGAAGCAATTATGTATATAGACAATGACGAATTTGGTGGATGGATGCAGAAGCTGTATGCCAAACTGGAAGAACTCTGCAAAGATGTACGGGTACTACGCAATGCAGACAGGGTACTGCCCGAAGATGATAACCTATTGGATAATCAAGACTTGTGCCTGCTGTTCAAAGTAAGCATCAAAACCCTGCAACGCTACCGGGCTATCGGTGCGTTGCCATACTTCACTATCAGCGGAAAAGTGTATTACAAGGCTTCCGATGTCCGGGAGTTCATCAAGGAAAGGTTCAGCGTCACCACGCTACGCCAGTTCGAGAAAGAACACTGTACGAAGAAAAAGAAGTGAATCTGAAAAGCCGGAACGGTGAATGTGCTTCATCCATCCCGGCTTTCCCCGTTTATGGCTTACCCAGCTTATCAGCTTCTTTCTTTAGCTGTTCGGCTTGCTCGTTCAACAGCCTTGCACGTTCCAGTGCTTCCGCCTGCTTTTGGATGCGGTATTCAAAATCCATCACTGAATCGGTCAGACTTCGGATAAAGCCGTTATCCCGTTGCCATTTGAACTTGTTTTCCAGTATATCAAAAGTTTCCCCGTCTGCCTGTCCTTGCATCAGCAAATAGCGGTATTTCATATCGTTGTCCTGTAACTGCTGCATACGTTCAGCCAAACGGATATTCAAGAATATGGAAACGGAACAGATAACCAGCACTGCCGAAAAAAGGAACAATCCCGGACGAATCCAAGAAGCGACCTTGTTGCAAATCCGTTGATAGAGCGGTAAGGGTATAGCTTCCTCTTTATCCGTCTTGCAAGAGCCCAAAGCATCAAGCATTACCTTGAAACAACGGTAGGTTTCCAATACTATTTTCTTGGTGTCCTCGATATGTTTCTGCTGACCTTGCATCCTATTCCTTATCTCGTCAAGCTGGCTTCGGATAGCCTGCAAATCCTTTTCGGGAACAGCCGGGTTACTGTGCAATTCCGACAATGCCTGTTCGATTGCGTTCAGTCTTTCAAGAGTTTCCTCCCGACTGGCTGGCGTTACCTGTGCTTCCTGCTTCTCTTTCAATTCAGTAACCATTGAGAGAAGCCCCTCTAAAATCAAATTTTTCTCCATGTGTTTACAAATTAAGTTGTTTTTTCTTTTTCTTCTTCTTTCTTAAATTCAAGTTTGGTTCTTCATCCGCAGGGGGTGATGAAGCGGTGAACAGACCGAGTGAGCCAGTTATCAACGGACTGTCAGTCTTTCCCTGTGTCGGCAATGGCTCCCGAACGGGTGTAAAAGCTGTCTGCCGTTGATTTCCGACCGTATTCAGTCCTGCATCCCCGAAACATTTATCCAGTTTGGAGAAACTAAAATTGCGGTCTATCTCCGAACCCTTGAACGTGTATTCGCCTTTGGAAAAGGAAACGCCCTGTATCTCGCCCGTCTGCCCCTTGTACTTGAACCGGACAGTAATACCCTTTTCCGCTAACCGCTCCTGTAACTGCCGCCAGTTCTTGAACTTCCCGATTTCGTTCTTTACAGCCGTGTAAATCTCGTATTTCGACTTGTCCGGCTCTTTCAAGCGGTGCTGCTTTACCTGTTCTTTTCCACCAGCAAAATAAAGCCCGTGTTTGGTTTTCAGCTTCTTGCATACCTGCTCGTTACGGTACATATCGTTCCTGTCCGAAATGGTCTTGCCGTTGTTGTCTATGCGGTTGAACACGATATGCACATGTGGGTGTTCCCGGTCTTGATGGCGCACGATGATATACTGCGTATCGGTGATTTTCATTTCACGCATATACTCCTGCGCAAGCTGTACCATCTTCTCGTCTGTCAATTTGGGTGCATCCACTGCCGAATAACTTAACGCAATATGTCCGACAGGCTTCTTCAAATCGGGATTCATCCCGGTCTGCATACAGAAGCTGCGGATTATATCGCCCCGGCTTTCAGTCAGAACCCCGTCCGCATGAAGCAAAACCGCCTGCTCCTTACCAAGCACATAGTTCACACAGCCCTTAAACCCGCTTCCCTTTTTTATTTTTCCAATCATCCGACAACTGATTTATAATTTCGACAATCCTGTTTTTGAGTTTCACCAGTTCCACCGCCACCAGTGCGAAACCTCCGGCATTCGCTCGGTGCGCCAGTTGGTTGATGTTGTTGGCTTCCCCTGCCAGCTTGCGGATGGTGTCCGCATCCTGCCTATTCAGCCGGGGTATGACCTCTGCCGAAACAACCGCCTGCCGGACATACTCACTGACACGCAACCCGGCTTCCCCGGCTCGCTTCCTGATGGCATAATACTGCAACTCGGTCAGCTTCGTGCTGACTACCCGTTGCTGCTTCTCTATCCGTTTCTTTGCCGGACGTCCCCCCGGCTTATCCTTTATATTCGTCATAGGTTTTTACATTTAAATGGTATCTTAAAAATTGCGACCAACGGGAGAAATTTTCTTTGCTGTCAAGCAAAGCAAGGTAGTTTCGGTTTACCGAAACATAACCTTGCTCTCCAAATTAAACCGCCTGTCGCTGGTAATCCTGCCGGACTAAATGCCCCTGCCCCTTTTCTGTCTTGGGGCGGCACGTTGTCCGGTTTCCTGCTTTATCTCCTGCGCTTGGCTGGTGCTGTTCTTCTGTTCCTGCTTCCTGCCGCACAGGTAATCGTTCAAGTCCGAATACCCCCTGTAATTGCCCGAGAAGTCACGCACACGGTAGGAGTATTCCAATTCGATAGCCCGTGTCGCTTCATATCCTGCCTTGTCATTGTCAAGCATACAGTGGATGCGTTCATACGGGTACAGCACGTCAATAGCTTTCGGCACATTGACAGTAGAGTTGAGTATGACATAATCCTGCCTGTCAAGGTCGGGCATGGTCGGGCAGTTCTTCATCCGGAGCGTGAGGAAAGAAAGATAGTCCATAAAACCCTCGAATACCAAACACTTCTCTCTCGGCTCTCCCTGCTGCCGTATATGGGTGATGTCTTTCGGGGCGATGCAGCCTTTGAAAAAGGAATTGCGAACCTCGTAACCTCCTGCTATGTTCGGGAAACCGATAGCAAAGAACGGTCTGCCGTTATTGGTAAAATGGAGTTCCTTACATTCTCTTTTTGCCAGTTCGA
>NZ_QTMG01000052.1:0-8921 GCF_003635435.1 Parabacteroides sp. AF21-43
AAAGAAGGTATTTCAATCAAAAAGATACCTTTCACGCCAAACTCGAAGCACAGGATCTCAATCCACCGCCCACTCTTTCATCTCATACATATCCTTATATTCTTCCCAATCCGGATCCATCTCGGTATAAATAGAGATGGGCAGTAACTCGAAAGGAGCCAAGGCCTCATTCAAGCGTTCGCCGAATACACGCACGGTACGTGTGTAAAACACCCAGACCTTCTCTCCTCCTCCGGTATAGACACCCGTTAGGATAGCCAGCTTGTCTTTCTTTTCCATCGCCTTACGAAGCGCTTCCTCCACGACCTCCATTTTCTCGCCAAGGTCATCGCAAGGAAGGCCTCTCCCATCTCCCTCGTATTTCCAAGTGATCTCGACACGTTCCTTGAACTTACCGGATTCGGTAAACTCATTCAACTCGTCCCGCCCGTAAACGGTAATCATTTGCCCTGACTCGTTTTCCGAGAGAGCCGTAAACCATACATCGCTTAATCTCATATTTATATTTTCTATTTATCTATAAGTATTCCTTACTGACTTTACCGGGTAAAAATACGACAAAAAAGGCTGCGTCCGGTGAAGATACAGCCTTTTTATATTTCTCGACGGAAATTTATTATCTCTTTCCTAATCTATGATCCATAATGGCGTAATGGCATTCCCCATAATTCTTCAATTGATCCACGATCTCTTTAGCCGTAGATTCTTCCTCTACTTGCTCGCGTACGAACCAGAACAAGAAATCACGGGAAGCATGATCCTTATCAGCCTCGGCGATATCAACCAATTTGTCGATCAACTCTGATACATAGCACTCGTGTTTGTAAACATGCTCGAATACCTCCAACGGATTTCCCCAGCCTGTCGGAACCACGTTGATCTGGCCGATCGTAATATCGCCGCCACGATCCAAGGCGTAATCGATCAACTTATGAGCATGCTCCAATTCCTCAGCCGCTTGTTTCTTCATCCAATGGGCGAAACCGTTCAACCCTGCTTTCTGGAAATACACGGACATTGACAAATACAAATTCGAAGACCACATCTCCGCATTCACTTGGGCATTGATTGCCTCTGATAAATTTCTACTTAAGATCATAATTTTATCATTGTTTAAAAATGTTGAAGTATTATCCGTTCACGAAATTTCACTATGCAAATATAAATAAAAGTAGGATTCCTTATCTCATTTCCGCCCTTAGATATTGGCTACTTTCGAAAATTTTTCTAACTTACGCCCTTATTTGATAAACATCATGCAATACACCGACAAATATCGATCTCCCTTAGGAGAAATAACCCTAGCTAGCGATGGCGACCACCTGACAGGATTATGGTTCGACGGGCAAAAATATTTTGCCACCACTTTATCGGCGGAACATCAAGAAAGAGAACTGCCGATATTCGAGCAAGCCAAAGAGTGGCTGGATAGCTATTTCATGGGTAAGATTCCCAGCTTCACCCCTCCTATCCATCTGGAGGATACGCCTTTCCGACTTGCGGTATGGGACTTATTGAGCAAAATACCTTATGGCGAAGTCGTAACCTACAAGGAGCTCGCCGGGGAAATCGCCCGGCAAAAAGGTATCCCGAGCATGTCTACACAAGCGATCGGAGGAGCGGTAGGCCATAACCCGATCAGTATCATCATCCCCTGCCACCGTGTCGTAGGCAGCGATGGCAGCTTAACCGGATACGCAGGAGGTATCGACAAAAAAAGGAGCCTGCTTACAATCGAACGGGCCCCAAAAGTATCGTAAAGAGACTTTACCTTGCAAATCCTTGTGGACAAACATAGAATGTAACTATCCCATTAACGTTATCTCCTTCACCTCATGGTCCTCAATATCAGCATATAGGAAGTGGCCGGCGAAAGTGTCTTCCGTGTCTTGGAAAAAAAGCTCCAGTTCGTAATGGATGGAGCCGTCTTCTTTCTCCTTGGTCTCTATATGAACAGATTGCAATTCTACCTGGGAGGCAAACTCCTCTCTGGACAATGCCGGAAGTTCACAATCTTCCCGCCATGCGTTTGCTGTCGGGAGCAATTCGTCGGCCATGCGCAATTGCCATATCGCTTCCCCTTCTTCTTCCAGCTTATTCATATAGCCACTAATAGCTTTCAGATGTTTCCGGATAAGGGATTCGTGCGGACAACGGGGCTCCAGGTTTTTACCGCATTGCTTCCGGATAAGTTTGATGGCCTCATTCAAACATTCAATCTTAGTACCGGTAGAGACCGAGGGCATTTCCCAAAGTCGCTCGTATAACTCCAATCGTTTTTCAAACGAGTGAAGGACAGACCTTGCTCCAATCTTTATATCAAGATAAGCATCATAGGCTTTAGACTCTTCCTTAGTCATATCTCGCTCAACGCCGTTTAGCTTATTCTGACCCTCATCCATGCGAGTAATGATGTCATTGGTAAATTTCACTAATTGACGTACCTGCTTGGGTGTTTTTATTTTGTTTTTCTTCGCATTTTTCTCTACGCTTTGCGCAAAGAATTGAATAGTGGCCATTGTAATTGAAATATTCGTATCCGCACGCATCAAATCATCCGGCAGTTGGACATTACGCACAAGGTCATATAATTCAATTTTATAAGGAATGAGCTGACTGATTTTTTCTTCAACGGGCAAATCCGGGTTGCTCCATATCTTGGTGTAGTCTTGAATGATTACCTTAATCCTCTCGGCGTTCATGTAATCCAAATAGCGTTGCTCTAACGCCTCGTCCACCTTAGGCGGCAGGAGTTTTTTGAGAGCTTTTATCTTCTTTTTGAGTTCGTCTACGTAGGCTTGCTGTTCCGGGGGAAGCAGCTCATTCTTACCTTTTGCCGATTTCTCTTCAATGATAGGTAATTTCTCGGTCGGTGTCTCCAAGGGAGCGATGGAGATGCATAGGTCTACCTCCCTCCCCCAAATCGTCGCTTTATACTCTTCGGGTGTTTGATAGCCACGAAACCATGTCTGGAGTGTACTAAGCCAAAACTCCGTATGCATTTCCAAGGTCATTTTGGAAAGATGGGCGATCTTATCTGTCAGATGAAATTCCCAACTATTTTCATCCGTTTGTTCCTTTCTCATAAATATGAATAATTATTATACTCAAACAGATAACATAACCGCCATTGAGTCAACAAGATTTTCCTCATAATCAACAACTCCGATATGTCTTTATTCAAGCTCATTCTTTCTCTTTTTCCATAACTGATAACTGTTAAACAGATTTTGCCAGATATTATACATACAGCATAATATAACTCTGATTATCAAAGCAAAAGCCCACCTATTACTAATAGTGGGTAACAAAATAGTAACAAAAAAAACGAAGAAATCGCTTTGCGGTGGGCTTCATGTGCAAAGGTAACAAAAGCTCTCTAACCATAAAAGCAAAACTGGCGAAAAGAAGAATACTGTTTTTCTTTTCGCCAGCATATATAATTTGCTGTCAATAGAAATTAGTTTAGTCCGTTTTGGATATATAGACAAAAACACAAACTAAACTTGTGTTTATAATAACTTTTTCAACTTATCTATGACATATCTTCCAATGCAGAGAACTTTGAATGATTTAGGCAACAGATATTTGGATGTTTTAATTAGAATGTCCCTTTTTTACACCTAATATCTATCTAAGAAATCTTACTTTTGTTTGATAATTAAAACAGAATGGAGAAAATTCAAGTAATACAACCTACCAAATTGCTCGCTCCTTATATAAAGCAATATTGGTTTTTAAGGATAGATGATGTAAAGCAAGGCTTTCAACGTTCTATCCCGGCAGGTTGTGTAGCACTTGTTTTTCATAAAGGGAACAAAATTATTTCTTCTTTTCATAAGGGAACGCAGCCACATTACAAATAGGGTAAATTTCAATAATGGATTGTTTTGATGAAAAAAACTCTTCAATATTTAGACTTACTGACATAGGGCTGTCATAGAAGACGCTATCTTTGTATCAAAAAGTATTCAACTTAATATTATAGAATATGAAAAGATTATTTTTATGCTCATCATTTGCTGATGTTGCTAATCTATTTGTCGATTGTGCCAAAGAAGATTTGCAAGGGAAAATTATAGCTTTTATACCAACTGCAAGCCTTACAGAACCAATACGATTCTATGTAAAAAAGGGGAAAAAGGCTTTAGAAGAAGCAGGAATGATTGTTGAAGAAGTCGAGATTACCCAACTGCCCAAAGAGGAAATATCTTCTATATTACATAAATGCGATTATATCTACATAACAGGTGGAAATACATTTTTCCTTTTGCAAGAGTTAAAAAGAAAAGGTGTTGATAAAATTATATCTAAACAAGTGAAATTGGGTAAACTGTATATTGGGGAATCTGCCGGAGCAATAATAGCCTCTCCCGATGCAGAATATATGAGAAGTGTGAATTTTGATCCAATAGAAAAGGCTCCTGAATTGAAAGACTGTACTTCTTTAGATTTGGTCGATTTTTATACGATTCCCCATTATGGAAATTTTCCATTCAAGAAAAAAGGTGAAAAGATAGTTCAACTATATAATGAGAAGTTGCAGCTTATTCCTATAAGTAATAAACAAGCTGTTATTATTGAAGATTCAAATATTCAAATTAAAGATGCAAAATGAATAGAATAGACCGTATTTCTGCTATATTGATTCAGTTACAATCGCACTCGTTAGTGAAAGCACAGCAAATTTCAGAACGTTTTAATATAAGCATTCGCACTGTATATCGAGATATAAGAACATTGGAAGAGGCAGGCATTCCTATCATAGGAAATCCCGGTATTGGTTATTCACTTGCAGAAGGATTCAAATTATCTCCTCTAATGTTTACTCAAAAAGAGGCTTTGTCCTTTTTGATTGCAGAGAAATTAGTACATGAACTAACTGATTCAAATAGCAACGAACATTATAAGTCTGGAATAGAAAAGATTAGGTCTGTCATGCGTTTTGCAGACAAAAATATGTTAGAAACAATGGAAAAGTGCATGTCTGTATTGGATACTTATAAATCATCTACCTATAAACCTGATATTCTTTTACTTATTTTACAAAGTATATACCAAAAAAGAATTATTGAAATATCTTATTTGGGAAGTAATGCGTTAAGTGTTTCAGAACGAAAGATTGAAGCTGTTGGAATTTTCTTTTCGAGAACTAACTGGTATCTAATAGGCTTTTATCTTCCCAAAGAAATCTATCTTACATTTCGGATAGATAGAATTCAAAAAATGCACATTCTTAATGAATTACAATCACGGGAGCATCCTCCTTTGGAAAAATTCATACGCGAGTTTTATGATAAAGAAAAATTACATGAAATCGTTATAAGAATAGAAAAGAATAAAACCTCCATAATGAATGATGATAAATATTATTACGGATTAACATCTGAGAAAGAGATAGGGGATATGTTTGAACTTCATTTTCTAACATTTTCAATCAGTAAGTTTGCACATTGGTATCTGTCTTTTGCAGATAGTGCAACTATAATAAGACCAGATTCTTTAAAATATGAAGTTAAAAATATTATCAATAACATTTCTATTTGATTGCTGTCAAATAGTATTTTTAATCGACTCAATGAAAAAAATATTCGACCAAAGATTTTTCCGCTTATTGTCGGAATGCTCACAACGTAAAGTGTCTGCATCTGAATTTGCAGAAGCTATCGAAGAATTGGCGACCCATGTAGCCAATTTTAGTATCAATGAGCAGGATTACAACGTTTTACTACGTTATTTTTCCTTTGGTTTGCACCGTCTTAAATCGTATCGTGTACGGTTTGAGCAAGAAAAAAATGCCCCATCTGCATCTAATTGATGAAGCGATAGGACTTTTGAACACTGAAATACGCCTTATCGAGTGGCGCATCAAATACCCGGAACAGCTACAGCAACGTATCAACAAACAGCCCCTTTCCCCTCTCTATCTCGCAGACAAGACAACCCTTATCAACATCATGGAAATGGTAAGCGGTCTGTTCCTCTCCAAAAACATCGTGTATCAGAACGGCAAGCCCGCCTACTTGGTGGACTTGGTGAAAGCCTTTGAATGGCTGTTCAACATCAAGATAGGCGACTGTTACCAAAAACATGAGGACGTGATAAAACGAAAGCCGGGCAAACTGACCGGGTTTCTTAATGGATTGGTAGAACTTATCAAAAAGGAACATGACAAGAAAGGATATAGATAATCAGTGACTTATGATTTATTTATAGGGGATTCCATTAGTTCCCCCGTAATTTCTTTGCGCCTATTTTCTGAACTTTGCTTCATCAATTGATTGACAGACAAGAATGTATAATCAGAAAAATGAAGCAATCATGTATATAGACAATGACGATTTCAGCGTATGGATGCAGAAGCTGTACGCCAAGCTGGAAGAACTCTGCAAGGATGTACGGGTACTACGCAATGCGGACAAGGTACTACCCGAAGATGACAACCTATTGGATAATCAAGACTTGTGTTTATTATTCAAAGTAAGTATCAAAACTCTGCAACGCTACCGGGCTATCGGTGCGCTGCCTTACTTCACTATCAGCGGAAAAGTGTATTACAAGGCTTCCGATATCCGGGAGTTTATTAAAGAACGGTTCAGCGTCACCACGCTACGCCAGTTCGAGAAAGAACACTGTACGAAGAAAAAGAAGTGAATCTGAAAAGCCGGAACGGTGAATGTACTTCATCTGTTCCGACTTTCCCCGTTTATGGCTTACCCAACTTATCGGCTTCTTTCTTTAGCTGTTCGGCTTGCTCATTCAACAGCCTTGCACGTTCCAGTGCTTCCGCCTGCTTTTGGATGCGATATTCAAAATCCATCACTGAATCGGTCAAACTTCGGATAAAACCGTTATCCCGTTGCCACTTGAACTTGTTTTCCAGCATATCAAAAGTTTCCCCGTCTGCCTGTCCTTGCATCAGCAAATAGCGGTATTTCATATCGTTGTCCTGCAACTGCTGCATACGTTCAGCCAAACGGACATTCAAGAATATGGAAACGGAACAGACGACCAGCACTGCCGAAAAAACAAACAATCCCGGACGAATCCAAGAAGCGACCTTGTTGTAAATCCGTTGATAGAACGGTAAGGGCGTAGCTTCCTCTTTATCCGTCTTGCAAGAGCCCAAAGTATCAATCATTACCTTGAAACAACGGTAGGTTTCCAATGTTATTTTCTTGGTGTCCTCTATGTTCTTCTGCTGACCTTGCATCCTGCTCCTTATGTCGTCAAGTTGGCTTTGAATAACCCGCAACTTTTCTTCGGGAACAGCCGAATTACTGTGCAGTTCCGACAACGCTTGTTCGATTGCTCCCAGCCGTTCGAGAGTTTCCTCCCGACTGGCTGGCGTTGCCTGTGCTTCCTGCTTCTCTTTCAGTTCCGTAACCATAGAGAGAAGCCCCTCTAAAATCAAATTATCTTCCATGTCTTTACTGTTTAAGTTGTTTTTTCTTTTTCTTCTTCTTTCTCAAATTAAAATTAGGTTCTTCATCCACTGGGGGAGAAGAAGCAGAAAACAGACCGAGTGAACCTGTTATCAACGGACTGTCAGCCTTGTCCGGTGCAGGTGCTTGTTCCCGAACGGGTGCGAAAGTTGTTTGCCGTTGGCTTTCGGCAACATTCATTCCTGCATCCCCGAAACATTTATCCAGTTTGGAAAAACTGAAACTGCGGTCTATCTCCGACCCCTTGAACGTGTATTCGCCTTTGGAAAAGGATATGCCCTGTATCTCGTCAGTCTGTCCCTTTCGTTTGAACTGGATAGTGATACCCTTTTCCGCTAACCTGTGCTGCAACTGCTGCCAGTTACGGGATTTGCCGATTTCATTTTTCACAGCCGTGTAAATCTCGTATTTTGATTTGTCCGGCTCTTTCAATCGGTGCTGCTTCACCTGCTCTTTTCCCTCGGCGAAATAAAGCCCGTGTTTGGCTTTCAGCTTCTTGCATACCTGTTCGTTACGATACATGTCGTTCCTGTCCGAAATGGTCTTGCCGTTATTGTCTATGCGGTTGAACACGATATGCACATGTGGGTGTTCCCGGTCTTGATGGCGCACGATGATATACTGCGTATCGGTGATTTTCATTTCACGCATATACTCCTGCGCAAGCTGTACCATCTTCCCATCTGTCAATTTGGGCGCATCCACTGCCGAATAACTCAACGCAATATGTCCGACAGGCTTTTTCAAGTCGGGATTCATCCCGGTCTGCATACAGAAGCTGTGGATTATATCTCCCCGGCTTTCAGTCAGAACCCCGTCCGCATGAAGCAAAACCGCCTGCTCCTTGCCAAGCACATAGTTCACACAGCCCTTAAACCCGCTTCCCTTTTTTATTTTTCCAATCATCTGACAAATGGTTTATGATTTCAATAATCCGGTTTTTGAGCTTCACCAGTTCCACCGCCACCAGTGCGAAACCTCCGGCATTCGCCCGGTGCGCCAACTGGTTGATGTTGTTGGCTTCCCCTGCCAGTTTGCGGATGGTGTCCGCATCCTGCCTGTTCAGCCGGGGTATGACCTCTACCGAAACAACCGCCTGCCTTACATACTCACTGACACGTAACCCAGCTTCCCCGGCTCGCTTTCTGATGGCGTAATACTGCAACTCGGTCAGTTTCGTACTGACAACCCGTTGCTGCTTCTCTATCCGTTTCTTTGCCGGACGTCCCCCCGGCTTATCCTTTATATTCGTCATAGGTTTTTACATTTAAATGGTATCTTAAAAATTGCGACCAACGGGAGAAATTTTCTTTGCGGTGAGCAAAGCAAGGTAGTTTCGGTTTACCGAAACATAACCTTGCTCTCCAAATAAACCGCCAGCCGTTGGTAGTCCTGCCGGATTAAATGCCCCTGCCTCTCTTTTGTCTTGGGGCGGCACGTTGTCCGGTTTCCTGCTTCGTTTCCTGCACTTGGCTG
>NZ_QTMG01000053.1:0-5219 GCF_003635435.1 Parabacteroides sp. AF21-43
TAAATTCTGATTTATCTGCTCATTGAGTCTGATTTTTTGGTCAAGATTCAAGAAAAATGTGCCAATGCTTTCCTCCGAACAAGAAAGTGTTGGCATTTCATATCTTAGAATTTGCTCTTTATCTCCACGAGGCATTTTACTTCCTTTGGCTCCTTGCATTACATAGTCAAAAAAAGAATCTTGAAGTAGTACGGCATAAAGAAAACTTGGCGAATGTCCCTCTTTAGCTCTAAAAACCAACACGTCAGAAGAGGCTCCACCGTCTATATCTGCAAACCAAACCTTTTTGAGATATGGTCTGATATTTGCTATTAATACATCGCCATGTTGATAGCGAGTGAGACAACAAGACTGTGGCGGAAGATTGGTTGCAATTTCCCGTCCTTTTTTGTTTTGTAATATGCAGTCTGTAGTAACATATTCGCGTAAGGCAATATCGTTGCTACTGATTTTGTCGGTTACATAATCTGCGATTGATGATAACTTAGTCATATACATCCTGTTTTGGATGCAAAGTTACATAATTTTAGGCAGATTCTTGTGGTTCAGTTATCCCAAATATTTCTTATGCGCCAACTTTACATTGTTTTGATTCACAATGGCATAGTGCAGTGTTGTGTCAATGCGTACATGACCAAGTAGTCGCTGCACCTGTTCGATGGGCATACCTTTGTCGATAGCCATTGTTGCAAGGGTACGACGGAACTTGTGAGGATGAACTTTTGGCATAGAAAGTGCTTGCCCCATTTTTCTGATTCTAACTTCCACACCGCTAATAGTCAGTCGTGAGTGTGGCGAATTGAGGGAAACGAATAAGGCTGGATTGCTGTCTGTTCGCTCATTAAGATATTGTTGCAAATGTAGTTTGGTACGGGCGTTGAAGTAAACAACACGTTCTTTGTTACCTTTTCCGAACACCACGCACTGCCGTTCGTGGAAATCAATATCTTCACGGCTCAGTTTGACCAACTCACCCACACGAATACCCGTGGATGAAAGAAAGTCTATAATAGCAAGATCTCGTTTGGTCGTGCAACTATCTCGAAGTTGCTCCAATTGTTCGTCAGAAAGCACCTCTTTTACAAGTGAATCTGTCTTAACCTTGTGAATGCGTCTTACCGGGCTTTTGGCGATATAATCTTCATCTTCCAACCATGCAAAGAAGCTGGAAAAGATTCGTCGCATATTGTCAATGGTCACTTTGCTCGATTGGTGTTCTTCTTGATAATCGGATAGATAAGTACGAATATCTGTTGTCGTAATGTGACAAATTGCCAATGAAAGCGTGACTAACAACCGTTCAATGGTATTACGGTAGTAAGTTAATGTCTTTTCTGAACATCCCTCTATCTTTTTGGCTGATATAAAAGAGTTAAGAAGATGTTCATTCTCCTGCGTTTGCTGTGTGGCACAATCGCTCTTTTCAATGATTTCTACATTATGCAGTTCTGATGTAAGCACAGCTTTAAGCCGTGCCATTTGTCGGCAATCTAAGTCACGCTGCATTTCCGCAACTATCGCCTGAATGATGTTTTCTTTCATAATTCTAATAATTTTGTTCTTATATATAATATTAATTCTCCGGTAGCAATGAGAGACTTGACCAACAATTCGTTCATTGTGTCAGCTGTATTGAAGTCATATGATTTACCTGAGTCTGGAGATGAATACGTTATGTTGTCTGTAGTCAGTTCTTTTATGGCGCGAAGAATCGTGTCTGCGCTGCAGGTTTTAAGTTTGGGATGCAGGGAAAGATGGGGCATGAGATGAGTGGATATGTCTTCAATGCACGAGCCGCCACAGAAGAATACGCACATGAGAGAACGGATGATTTCACTGTATTGGTAACCATAGGTTCTGCTACGCAGTCCTATATGTGGAGTCGATTACGTCCGATAAAAGAGCATCAAATTGCTCCATGATTGAAAATATTCCGCCAAAAGGTGTGATTGAATCGAATTTTATTTGTACTTTAGCCATGTCTGCTGAAGATTGGTTTGATTTTTATTGCAACACGAAGTTAAGTGAATCTTCTGACATGACAAAGCACTGGGTAATACATTACTACTCAGTGCTTTAAATTATTCTTGTACAAAAGTGTTGCGGAAATTAGGTATATCAACAATTGAGGAAGCGTTATGCTTGTTTTGTTGTGACTCCACTCAAAATGCGGTGTTCCGGTTTCACGCTTCCATGTATTATCAGGTTCTTCCAAGAAACCTGGAAGGCGTAAAATAATCCACATTTATGAAGCAGTATTGGTCTTTTTTCAAATCAGGCAAGTTTGCTTTTCTTGCCTTGTTCTTCGTATCACTTACGGTAATATCTTGTGACAACGATGACGATAACAATGTTTCTCCCGATCCGCCTATTGAGAAAGGCGAAATTGAGCTTGCAGAAAATGCCCAAGCTCTCAACTATTTTGATTTTATCAATCCGAACGATGTGGAGATCTTAAATGCTGACACAACACAGATTCGTGTGAGCCAGGCATACCTGGATAAGATAAAGACAAAGGTAAACAAGAACGATGTGTTGTCTATATGGCGCAGCATTGACACGCCACCTTTCATTCGGAAGGTATCAAATGTATCGGCAAACGGAAAGGATGCTATTCTGACGACAACCCAAGGTACATTGGCAGACCTGATAGAGCATGGCGACTTCAAGCTGAGCACGGAATTGTATGTTAACTACGGCGAGAAAGGCTTGAAGAACCGTTATTCCAAAGACGGCGTTTATCATCCCAGCGTGGTTATCTTCAGCGGTACAGAAGACAATGGCAAAAAGTATGCAACAGCCGAAGAGCTGCTGGCCCAAGAAGCTACATGGCACATTTTCAACAAGGATGGAATAACCAATTATTCATACGAAGAAAAAGGCTTACGCATTGGACTGAAGGATGTACAGACCCACACAGCATTAGACCTTGAAATCGGCATCAACATTTCCTGGTTCAAATTACGTAACTTTGATTGCTACTTCACAGGTGAGTACAAACTGGATGGTCCTCTGTTCGTTGAATGGGATGTGAAGGATAAATCAAGCGGCGGTGAAGTCCCATTAGTCTATTATCCTCCTATTGTAGTTGTATTCCCGATAGCAGGTCCCATTCACATTTCGGTCATGGTTATACCCACTTTAACTATGGACTGTAATGCACATGCAAAAGGCACGATAGGCATAACTCTGCCCATGACTTTTGATTCTTCCTTTAAGCTGGGTCCTTCCTATGCAAGAGACAGAGGCTGGGTCTTTTATAAAGAATACAACCATTCGTTTAACTGCTATGTAGATCGAACCAACATCACTTACTCTGGTGAAGTGGCTGCAAGCCTGGGTGTATATTTCAAGACGGAAGTCAATATAGCCTATTGCGGAGGTCCTTTCGTTAAAGTAGGTCCTTCTGTTTCAACAGATCTGTCTGCAAGTGTAGTAACGGGTTCCGACTATCAGTTCAAGGTCAACACCAGCGGCAAGTTTAAGCTGGCCGGTAAGACAGGAGCCGAATTGCATATAGTGGGATATTCGTTAGGCAAGTGGGAAACGGAATATGTTTTAGCGGAGAAAGATGCCTGGAATAAAGAATTTATAGTAGATATGTGGCCTAAGTAGGGCTTTTAGCGGATAAACCTCAATCAGTCATTAGAACGAGAAAAGTAAAGCGACTGACTATTTTTATTCGTTCTAACGACCGAATTGGGTTAAAAGAGACAAAATGGGCGAGGAAGACCACTGAGCTTTCAGCCTATTTTGTGACTTTCACTTATAGTCTTAACAGTCCGTTAAAAATTCAACATATCGGCTAAGCGGCTTCTGCCACTATGCCAAATAGTTCTTGGATAAGTTTAGTATTAAAAGTTCTGTTCGGTTTCAGACCGGACTTGCTAAAAAATCTTTTGAACATATAAATATTACTCAGATAGGCCTTTAGCAATCCGATGGAAAGCGACGGATAGTATTGTTTCCGCATGACCTTTGCGATGTTTACCGAGGCCAGTGAAGCATTGAAAGCGAAGTCGAGTTTCTTCAAGTCTCTTGCTTGGCAATCATTGAGTCCGGTAAACTGCTTTGAATCCCGAAAGCAAAACTCAATCTGGAATCGTGTACGGTAGTATTCGATGATGTCTTTGGCCGGCATGTCAAGATCGGTGGAGAAATAGATTTTATGTCCTCCTGATTCCGGATAATGAACCACTACTTTGATGTTGCGTTTCATTGCTTTTGAATATGCCTTGACTGAGTAAGCCCTTCCTCCTTCAATGTCTAGAATCTCGCAATGCTGAAGGTCGAGTCTCTCAAAATCAATCTTCTCTCCTTTGATACGCGGTCGTCCCCGTTTGCCTGTGCGGACACCGTTATGTGAATACCACAAGGCGGCATCATCACGTAGGCGGCTGATGACATGAAATCCCAGCAGACAGGCTTCACCCACGAACTTAGCCTTTGAGAACCAAGCATCCGCAACGATATAACGTGTTATGCCGAGCAACTTGTCCCTGTATTTGCGGAGTACGTCAAGATACCAGTCCACAAGGTTGTAATCTTCGCCTTGCTTTTCCATATACGCCTTGTCCGGTGTCTGTTCCGCACGTAGCATCATACAGTCCCGACTATCAATGTCGATAATGCCAATGCCGAGAATCTCCAATCCTCGTTTCATTGCAGAAGCGCATCCCGACCAGAACTTGCCGATATAAGGGAGTCTTCTTTCCCGACTTTGAAATGTAGCTTGCGTCTATGGCAATGGCTTTCCTGGCGCTTTCACCAAACCGCTGCCGCATAAGGAAGAGATTGAACTGCATCCAGTCAAACCCACGTTCAAACAACTGTCGGAAGCGTTGTTCCGAGCTATCTGAGTAACGCCCCATTTGTGTGAAATTTATCTTTCTTGGTAGTACCATATACAAAATCATGAGTTGGATGAATGCTGTTTCAAAACTTTTGCGTAACTTCGCCGAACAACTTTTCAAAGCATCGGTTACGATTTCCTCATATTGGTCAAGTGCTGTCTTATTCATACCTTTAATGTGTGGTAGGATACCATTAAAGATAATGATAATCAGCCACTTGACCTATTTTATTTTGCTAAACTTTGTCAATTAACTTGTTTGTTCTCAACGGATTAGGTATAAATTTAACGAAGTATTGTAATATAAGAGACTGCTAAATCAGAATTTACCGATACTTGACCGTTCATCAAAAGTGGGAGAAGTTCG
>NZ_QTMG01000053.1:5229-5965 GCF_003635435.1 Parabacteroides sp. AF21-43
TAAATCAGAATTTACCGATACTTGACCATTCATCAAAAGCGGCAATAGTTCGTCACGCTGCATAGCCAATGAATCTATTTGTTGATAGTTATTTACAATCATTTGGTAGATACTTCCAATCTTCTCATCAAATAGTTTCAGAATATTTCTTGTTGGTATGGGCAATAAGATATTCTTGATTGTATTTTGAGAAATATTATCCCTTGCGGAACCCGTACTGAGTGTAATAAAATGGCTATATAACGATGATATATGGAAGTACACATAGTATAACATATTTTCTATTGTAGGGATAATGCCACAAACGGCTTGATTAGAACAAGCTTCGAATGTTAGCAAGCTAACTTTACCTGCTGTTGCGCCATACATTGCGACCAATATACTGTTGCTTGGATATAACTTTGCACTTGAATTTTCTAATCCACATTTTGTAATATAATTGGTAGTCTTAGTGATTATAGGACTATTCAGTTCCCCACTGTTTATCCAAGCTATTTCTCCGTTGTTGTAGTATTCTATATTTGTTGATTTGGGTGTACCTCCTGAATATGTGGTAGCAAAATCTTTTATTAAAGATATATTCCATCCTTTTGGAATCTCTCGCTTCAACTTTTTATTCCAAACCATTTCCCCACCACTTGATTTATAAGGCTTCCCTTCTTCATTCGGAAAATCAAATTGCACAAACCAATAGTCGTAAAGTTGTTTCGCCATTGCCGTTAAATTCTGATTTATC
>NZ_QTMG01000054.1:0-386 GCF_003635435.1 Parabacteroides sp. AF21-43
CTATAGATACAAGTGGCCCATTTGTCTTTTTGACAACTTGTAATCTGAAGTCCCGGAGAATCGATTATTCCGTACCCAAGTGCGTCTCGCTTCCAAATTCGAGAGAAAAAAACAGCAATTCTCTGTTTGATAGCCGTTTGCTGAAAAACAGCCTTCCGTTCCAGCCGAAATAATTCACCCTAGTTCATGTTTTACGGTCGTTAGGCGGTAATAATGCCCAACGCTACCGCATGTGAGGGCCGATACCTATATATGTGTAGGCTTACGCCACTATATGTGTAGCTTGACGCGACTATATGTGTGGGTTGACACTGCTATATGTGTGAGTTGATACAGCCATATGTGTAGGTTGATACGTATATATTCGTTAAAAAGCGACGCTTATC
>NZ_QTMG01000054.1:396-5308 GCF_003635435.1 Parabacteroides sp. AF21-43
TACAGCCATATGTGTAGGTTGATACGTATATATTCGTTAAAAAGCGACGCTTATCGTGTTAAAAAGCGGTTGTGGTAGCTTGTTCGCGCTCCCCGCTTACGCTCGTTGGCTTTTATAGCCAGAGAGCCGTGTCGTGAAAAAGAAGGTATTTCAATCAAAAAGATACCATTCATCGCATTAAGCTGACATCCGCGATTCTTGTCTTATCCCTTTGAATTAAGTCTGTCCCCAATAAATATCGGGTGAGCGTTTACTTGATTAATATTGGCAATATATGAACAATGAATCTGCAGAAAAATATCTTGAGGCAACGATTCGTCAGCAACCACGTCACTGGCTCATAGACAAAAAACGAAACGGCAGACATCTCCGCCGTCCCGCCCAAAAGAGATAGCCTTATCTCTGTTTGTACACATGTCAAGGTTGGTTATTTACTGATATCAGGGCCTATATAAACCCTGTTTTTCATATCGTGCGTAAACATAAGACTTTTTTTCGACAAAAGAGCAGATTCCTTCTTCTTTTTGGGAATACATGTTCTAAACATGCCACACTACCTCTTGGCTACTAGCGTGAGCTTCTATTATAGAGGAACTATGAAAAAGCATTTTACATCAAAACATAAAGCTAAATCCTTTCTTCTGCGAAGCATTGAACCGTTCAATCTCCAAAGAAAGGGATTTCTTTAACTGATTAGCCATAAATATTAAGAAAGACCTGCGTATGATGCAAATTGCCTTCAGTCGTTTTAAGGATTTTCTGAAAGAACAGTACCCATTATATGAATGCAACATCAAACCCGAATTTATCACTAAGGATATGATGGTTCTGTTTGTGGACTATTTGCAATCCCGTAGCGTTGGCGAGGGAGCAAAAAGTATCTATCAGCGTTTCAAGAAAGTGATACGCTATGCCATCGAACACGATGTGATACTGAAAGACCTTACATATAAGAATGTAGACTACTCAAACAAGCTATTGAAGTTTGAACAGAATAAGACCAAAGGGCATTCTTCTGCTAGTGGAGTAGTCATACCTTTGAATGACGGTTTACTCTCTATTATTGGCGAACCTCCTGCAGATGGCAACAAAGATGTGCTTATATTTAATCTACCATCCTATGAAAGCTGCTGTAAATCAGTAAAACGTTGGGTGAAAAGATCCGGAATAGACAAGCACATAAGCTGGCATTGTGCCCGTCACTCATTTGCAGTGAATATCCTTAACAATGGTGCTAATATTAAAACAGTAGCCAGTTTGCTCGGACATAGCGGGCTGAAACATACGGAGAAGTGCCATTCAAGACACGCTGTAAGCACAAGCAGCACACTCTGTAAACCTTGCACTAACTTCCCGTAACTGGCTTATGGGCTGTTATATCGTGGAATTTGAACAAAACGGAGAAGACCGTGCAGCCTATGGTGAGCAGCTTTTGAAGAAGTTGGAAAAACAACTAAATACCAAAGGACTTAACGAACGTAGATTCCGGGAGTTCAGACGTTTATATCTTGTTTATCCACAGTTGAAAGAAGAGGTTTTAGGCTATGTTATGTCGGGTTCGGGAATTCGGCGGTTGCCGACCGCCGAATTTGAAACAGAGATTCGGCGGTCAGTAACCGCCAAATTGCAAATGGTTTCAGAAATTGCAAATAATGACTGGAAATTGGCTGCTGAAAAGCTATTTAACAGATTATCTTCTACGCATTTGAATGCAATATCTGCTATTGACAATCCTATTAAACGTGCCTTTTATGAAATGGAAACGATTAGGGGATGCTGGACTGCAAAAGAACTGGAACGGCAGATTGATTCATTGTACTACGAGCGTAGTGGATTATCTAAAAACAAAGAAGCTCTTTCTGCATTAGTACAGCAACAGGCAGTTCAACTACAGCCTGCGAATGTAATAAATACTCCCTTGACCTTAGAGTTCTTAGGGTTAAATGAACGGGCATTAGTTACAGAGAATGATTTAGAGCAAGCCATCCTTGATAATTTACAAAAGTTCCTTCTGGAAATGGGACACGGCTTCTGCTTTGAAGCTCGCCAAAAACGCATACTGATAGATGAAGATTACTTCTTTGCTGACCTCGTTTTCTATCACCGCATACTGAAATGCCATGTCATAGTGGATTTAAAAATTGACAAATTCCACCATGAATATGCATCCCAACTGAATATGTATCTAAACTACTTCAAAGCAGAAGTAATGCAGCCCGATGATAATCCACCAATCGGTATTTTGCTTTGTACTGAAAAAGGAGATACTTTAGTTCGTTATGCCACAGCAGGATTAGACCCAAATATTTTTGTACAAAAGTATAAAATCCAGTTGCCCAGTGAGGAAGAATTCAAGAGATTTCTTTCAAAGGAGATAGGCTAACAACTTTCAATAAAAACAAAGGTTTAGTTCATTTTAGATATACAAGAGAAATGGACTAAACTTAATCTGTAACCTTTTCATTATAAAACCTCAAAAATTCCATTTCACCCACCTGCTTTAAAAATTTCTGATTTTCAATAAAGTCTTGCCCATACTTTAACCAACGTTTTGTAAAACCTTTGAACTTAGTGCAAGGAAATAGATGACATTGGTAGCAATGTGTTATTCCTTTCTCAACGCAACACAGGTAAAATGTTCTACATTTTTCACAGCGGGTTTTGTTTTCCTCTCCTCCCTGACAATTTTTTTCATCTCGTGTGTAGCTTGGACAACCGCCACAGAACACACCACAAGCAGGAATACGACCATGATATGGTTTTATTACAGATAAGGTTTTTGCCATCCAAAAATTAGTCAAATTCAATTTATTTGCCTGTCGTTTTTGTTCCTTCTTCACCACGTATTTTTGCTTCTCAAAGAATGGACGAGCAGTTAGACTCACTTCTGATGTGATTTGTATAATACCTTTTGTAATAGCATATCGTTCTATTTCTTCCAAAAGCATAGTTGCAATGCCTTTGCCTTGAAAGTCTGCGTGAATGAACATAGAGTGCAGATAGCCTTGCGGCGTAATGGATGAAAAACCTACAATCTGAGACAGTTGATTAACAGCCACAATAAAATAGTGAGTCTTTATCATTTCCTCTATATTGGAAAGATCATCTCCGCATGATGCCCAATCTTCAACTTCATCCTGTGAATAATCACGCCTGTTTACTACAAGCACGGTATTCTTATATAAATCTCTCAGTTCAGCACTATCAGATTGTTGCGCTATTCTGATTTTAAAGTCCATTTTCATCTTTGGTTTTGTATCTTTTCGTATGAATGAAACTCGCCATTGATAAAATAGTGCCATTCTATGCGATTGATTTGGGTTGTACTCTCATAACGCATTGTTTGTTTTATCAACACATCCCGTCCATCATCCGTTGTATATTCGGCAATTACTGCCTGCACTTTTTCGCTCTCGACAATATACTGGATGTTGGGATTAAAGCAATCTAACAGAAATAAGCCTCCTGCTTTGAGATGATTTCTAACGCATCCTAACGCATTGAATAAATCTTCGTTTCTGTATAAATGGTGGATTGAATTAAATGGAATAAAGATTAGGTCGAATTTTTCTTGCAAGTCGAGCATTCTAATATCTGCTTCTATGAAATCAATCACTAATTCTGCTTCGATAGCCTTCATCTTTGCTTGTTCGAGCATTGAGGGTGTGTAATCTACTCCGCAAATGCTGTATCCATCTTTGGCAATGGGGATCGTAAGTCTGCCTGTACCACAGCACAGTTCAAGTATTTCAGCCTCCTTATTTTTCGGTAGCCACTTTTTGTAGAATTGCAAATCAGATAGAAAGGTATTTAATCCATCATATATATTTGCATCATAAATCAACTCACCAACCTTGTAACCTATATTCATTTATATTCTCCAATACTCATTGTTTCATGTTTATATACCAAACTTATTTCTATTCTCTTTCGTGTCCGGATGGATATGCCATAGATTAACCTTATTTTCCTTTATTTCTGCAACCCAAATAGCATGAACATTATTTAGAACCTGATCTGAACAAATGGAATATCCCTGCATAATAACCATAGAACCATTTACTGTTACGCTCTCGAAAATGTTTCGATATCCCGGATAAAGTCTAAAAAACGGCTTCCATGCCTTAACTATATTATCAGATTTTCCTACAATTCGATTGTTTGCCATATCGATAAAAACATGATTTTCAGTCATTAAACTGGATAGTGCGTTAATGTCAGCCCTACTGATACATTCATTAAATTGCAAGGTAATAATTTGGGGGTCTATCATTATCTCTTCTTTGCTATATTTATCATTATTACCCCATTCGGTCTTAAGCTGCGCATAAATTATATCATCTACCCAATCCCCACGCAAATAATAGCTCTCCTTAAAGTGAGCTTCCTTTCTGAACCCCAATCGCTCTATTAACTGGATAGAAGCTGTATTTCTCGGATCGACTGAGGCTATAATCCGATGTTTATCGAGCGTTCCAAAAAGATAATCAACCATTGCTTTCAATGCTTCTGTAGCATAACCTTTTTTCTGATAATCTTTATGTAGCGTACATCCAAGTTCAGCCTGCATATTGTTGTGATTGGTAAAGCTGATTCCCATATCACCAATTAACCTGTTTTCATCTGCAAGAATAATGGTAAACTGAAAACATATATTGGCAATATCCATTGTCGCCGGCATATTGCTAATATAATCACGGACTTCTTCAACTGAATCAGGGAACCATCCCTGATACTTATTTTCCGCAAAGTCAGAACGGTAAGAAAAAATGCTTTCTGCATCTTCCGGTTCAGCAAGCCGTATGATTAATCTTTCTGTTTTAATGGGATATTTCACCTTGTTGTTTATAAATTCATGAGTTGAGCAAAGATACAAAAATTGTCGGCTCACCCGATAAATCAGGGGGAAAAT
>NZ_QTMG01000055.1:0-5015 GCF_003635435.1 Parabacteroides sp. AF21-43
AAGACGGCGGCTACCTACTCTTCCACTGTTACGCAGTACCATCGGCGTGACGAGGCTTAACTTCTCTGTTCGGAATGGGAAGAGGTGGATCCCTCGTGCTATAGCCACCTTAATTTCATTATCAAGATTTTGACCGGACATCAATCCGAAGAGACCAGCTTCGCCTTATCGTCTTAAAATATATCAACCCTCACGTGAGGAAAGTCCCGGGCTATTAGTACCACTCGGCTCGGACGTCGCCGCCCTTACACCTGTGGCCTATCAAGGTCATCGTCTATAACCACCCTTGAGGGAGATCTAATCTTGAGGCCGGCTTCGTACTTAGATGCTTTCAGCACTTATCCGATCCGTACTTAGATACCCGGCGGTGCCCCTGGCGGGACAACCGGTAAACCAGCGGTACGTCCAACACGGTCCTCTCGTACTAGTGTCAGAGCCCCTCAAATCTCCTGCGCCCACGATAGATAGAGACCGAACTGTCTCACGACGTTCTGAACCCAGCTCGCGTGCCACTTTAATGGGCGAACAGCCCAACCCTTGGGACCTTCTCCAGCCCCAGGATGTGACGAGCCGACATCGAGGTGCCAAACCATTCCGTCGATATGAGCTCTTGGGAATGATCAGCCTGTTATCCCCGGAGTACCTTTTATCCTTTGAGCGATGGCCCTTCCATGCGGAACCACCGGATCACTATGCTCTAGTTTCCTACCTGATCGAGTTGTATCTCTCCCAGTCAAGCGCCCTTATGCCATTACACTCTGCGACCGGTTACCAATCGGTCTGAGGGCACCTTTAGAAGCCTCCGTTACGCTTTTGGAGGCGACCACCCCAGTCAAACTACCCACCATACAGTGTCCTCCTGCCTAGGAGTTAGAACTCAAACAACCGAAGGGCCGTATTTCAACGGCGGCTCCAAGGATACTGGCGTACCCCCTTCAAAGCCTCCGGCCTATCCTACACATCGTCTGCCCAAATTCAATGTAAAGCTATAGTAAAGGTTCACGGGGTCTTTTCGTCCCATCGCGGGTAATCGGCATCTTCACCGATACTACAATTTCACCGAGCTCACGGTTGAGACAGTGTCCAGATCATTACACCATTCGTGCAGGTCGGAACTTACCCGACAAGGAATTTCGCTACCTTAGGACCGTTATAGTTACGGCCGCCGTTTACTGGGGCTTCAATTCAACGCTTCTCTCGCGATGACATCTCCTCTTAACCTTCCAGCACCGGGCAGGTGTCAGGCTGTATACGTCATGTTTCCATTTAGCACAGCCATGTGTTTTTGTTAAACAGTTGCCTGGACCTATTCTCTGCGCCTCGCCTTACGACGAGGACCCTTTATCCCGAAGTTACAGGGTCAATTTGCCTAGTTCCTTAACCGTGAGTCACTCGAGCGCCTCAGTATTCTCAACCCGACCACGTGTGTCCGTTTACGGTACGGGTGCCGCATGGATAAGTTTAGCGGATTTTCTTGGGAGCATGGTTACGTCCATATTACGTCGCGCAAGCGCTCCGTATACTCTCAGGTTCGACTCTCCCCGCGGATTTGCCTACGGGAATCAATATCTACACCCTTCAACCGGCTATTCCGTCAGCCGGCAGGACTGTCACTTCTCCGTCTCCACGTCACTCCATGAGGCAGTATGGGAATATTAACCCATTCTTCCATCGGCGTCGCCGTTCGGCTTAGCCTTAGGTCCCGACTCACCCTGATCCGATTAGCGTTGATCAGGAAACCTTGGTCTTTCGGCGGGGGGGGTTCTCGCCCCCCTTATCGTTACTCATACCTACATTTGCTTTTCCATGCGCTCCAACAAGGGTCATCCCTCATCTTCGACGCCGCATGGAATGCTCCCCTACCATGTCTTGCGACATCCACGGCTTCGGCAGATCGTTTATGCCCGATTATTATCCACGCCAGATCGCTCGACTAGTGAGCTGTTACGCACTCTTTAAATGAATGGCTGCTTCCAAGCCAACATCCTAGCTGTCTCTGCGATCCGACCTCGTTAGTTCAACTCAACGATCATTTGGGGGCCTTAGCCGGTGGTCTGGATTCTTCTCCTCTCGGACACGGACCTTAGCACCCGCGCCCTCACTCCCTTTAAATATATATCGCGCATTCGGAGTTTATCTGGACTTGATAGGCGGTGAAGCCCTCGCATCCAATCAGTCGCTCTACCTCACGATATACTATAAAGAGGCTGCACCTAAATGCATTTCGGGGAGTACGAGCTATCTCCGAGTTTGATTAGCCTTTCACCCCTACCCTCAGCTCATTGGAAAGCTTTTCAACGCTTACCCATCCGGTCCTCCAGTTGGTGTTACCCAACCTTCAACCTGGCCAAGGGTAGATCACTCGGTTTCGCGTCTACCCCCCCCGACTTGGCGCCCTGTTCAGACTCGCTTTCGCTTCGGCTCCGTACCTTAGGTACTTAACCTTGCCGGGGAAGGTAACTCGTAGGTTCATTATGCAAAAGGCACGCCGTCACGTCATTACGACGCTCCGACCGCTTGTAGGCAGACGGGTTCAGGGTCTATTTCACTCCCCTGCTCGGGGTTCTTTTCACCTTTCCCTCACGGTACTGGTTCGCTATCGGTCTCTCGGGAGTATTTAGCCTTACGGGATGGGCCCCGCAGTTTCACGCAAGATTTCTCGTGCCCCGCGCTACTCAGGATGCCACTAGGCTTCGGCAGGGAGTCATGTACCGGGCTTTCACCGTCTATGGCGCGCTTTTCCAAGCGCTTCCATTTCCCTGCTTTCTTGCCCCGTCGTGGTCCTACACCCCCCGTGTCCCCTAGACGGCACGGGTTTGGGCTCTTCCGTGTTCGCTCGCCACTACTTACGGAATCATTGTTTATTTTCTCCTCCTATGGGTACTTAGATGTTTCAGTTCCCCACGTTCGCCTCCCTTACGGGATGGCAGGCCTTCAGCCTGCCGGGTTGCCCCATTCGGATATCCCGGGATCAAGGGCTATTTGCGCCTCCCCCGGGCTTTTCGCAGCTTATCACGTCCTTCGTCGCCTCCGAGAGCCAAGGCATCCACCGTCTGCCCTTGCTTACTTTCTCTCACCTCGTACATACGTACGGGTTGATATATCTTAAGCTCGCTCTACTTGTTTCTTCTTTTTGATGTCCAATATGTCAAAGATCCTCTTTCCCTCGCGGGATGTGTGGAGAATAACGGATTCGAACCGTTGACCCTCTGCGTGCAAGGCAGATGCTCTAGCCAGCTGAGCTAATCCCCCTCATTCGGAGTAGTCCCAGGCAGAGTTGAACTGCCGACCTCTACATTATCAGTGTAGCGCTCTAACCAACTGAGCTATAGGACTGTCAACTTTGCCAAGACTTACGTCCCAGCGTCATTTTTCTCTCTTTAGACTGGCCTCCCGGTACGTAAGATCTATATATAAACTTAATCTCAACAGCAGCACAAGACGATCGATACCTCGTATAACCGGACATCGCCGACACTTGGCCAGCGACGGAATCCTTCGCTCCAGAAAGGAGGTGTTCCAGCCGCACCTTCCGGTACGGCTACCTTGTTACGACTTAGCCCCAGTCACCAGTTTTACCCTAGGCCGATCCTTTCGGTTACGGACTTCAGGTACCCCCGGCTCCCATGGCTTGACGGGCGGTGTGTACAAGGCCCGGGAACGTATTCACCGCGCCATGGCTGATGCGCGATTACTAGCGAATCCAGCTTCACGGAGTCGGGTTGCAGACTCCGATCCGAACTGAGACGTGGTTTGGGGATTCGCTCCCTGTCGCCAGGTGGCCTCCCTTTGTCCACGCCATTGTAACACGTGTGTCGCCCCGGATGTAAGGGCCGTGCTGATTTGACGTCATCCCCGCCTTCCTCGCAGCTTACGCTGGCAGTCCCACCAGAGTCCTCAGCTTTACCTGTTAGTAACTAGTGGCAAGGGTTGCGCTCGTTATGGCACTTAAGCCGACACCTCACGGCACGAGCTGACGACAACCATGCAGCACCTCGCAAATCGCTATTGCTAGAGGCTCTGTTTCCAGAGCGGTCGAAATGCGTTCAAACCCGGGTAAGGTTCCTCGCGTATCATCGAATTAAACCACATGTTCCTCCGCTTGTGCGGGCCCCCGTCAATTCCTTTGAGTTTCACCGTTGCCGGCGTACTCCCCAGGTGGATCACTTAACGCTTTCGCTGTGCCGCTTACACTGTATCGCAAACAGCTAGTGATCATCGTTTACTGCGTGGACTACCAGGGTATCTAATCCTGTTTGATCCCCACGCTTTCGTGCATCAGCGTCAGTCATGGCTTGGCAGGCTGCCTTCGCAATCGGGGTTCTGCGTGATATCTAAGCATTTCACCGCTACACCACGCATTCCGCCTGCCTCAAACATACTCAAGCCCCCCAGTTTCAACGGCAATTCTATGGTTGAGCCACAGACTTTCACCGCTGACTTAAAAGGCCGCCTACGCACCCTTTAAACCCAATAAATCCGGATAACGCTCGGATCCTCCGTATTACCGCGGCTGCTGGCACGGAGTTAGCCGATCCTTATTCATAAGGTACATACAAAACGGGACACGTCCCGCACTTTATTCCCTTATAAAAGAGGTTTACGATCCATAGAACCTTCATCCCTCACGCGACTTGGCTGGTTCAGGCTTACGCCCATTGACCAATATTCCTCACTGCTGCCTCCCGTAGGAGTTTGGTCCGTGTCTCAGTACCAATGTGGGGGACCTTCCTCTCAGAACCCCTATCCATCGTCGGTTTGGTGGGCCGTTACCCCGCCAACTGCCTAATGGAACGCATGCCTATCTATCAGCGATGAATCTTTAGCAAATATCCCCATGCGGGGCCCCTGCTTCATGCGGTATTAGTCCGACTTTCGCCGGGTTATCCCCCTCTGATAGGTAAGTTGCATACGCGTTACTCACCCGTGCGCCGGTCGCCACCCGGTATTGCTACCTGTGCTGCCCCTCGACTTGCATGTGTTAAGCCTGTCGCTAGCGTTCATCCTGAGCCAGG
>NZ_QTMG01000056.1:0-588 GCF_003635435.1 Parabacteroides sp. AF21-43
CCTGTTACTGCGAATGAATTTTCAATCTTTTTCATATCTCTGATTTTTTAGAAGTTAATTAATCAATTTTACAGTGCAATAACTGATTGTTGGCTTTGGGGGACACCATGAAAAAAGATATAAATACTCTTTTTATGCTGGCCGGAAAAAGGAAGATTTGTAACTTTTTTATTGGTGAAGATGGCAACGAATAATTCGGGTTAAATACGCTTTTTGTGCAAGGCAAAAAAAGGAAGATTTCAGACGAATAACAACGTGGTGTTTGTGAATCGTCCCCTTATCCCCGTAAAAGGGGTTAGCAACAATCTATATTTGCAACGGAAAATGATTTGACTTCCCTAAAAAATGATATGAAAAAGACAAAACTTGAAAATCAGTAACAGGTTTGGAAAGGATGCAAAAAACAACCGGTTAGACAGCAAGCATGGCACATCCCGAAAAGATGGTCAGCCGCCTATCGACACACCGGAAGAAACATCTGCAATTCCTTTTAAAAAAATGAAGCCGAAGAATGAAGCATATCATATTCCACGTATCGAAAAAAGTGACTGCACGATAAAATGAAAAGCTGCAACGGAAGAACTGACT
>NZ_QTMG01000056.1:598-4928 GCF_003635435.1 Parabacteroides sp. AF21-43
GAAAAAAGTGACTGCACGATAAAATGAAAAGCTGCAACGGAAGAACTGACTTGCGGATTCTGCGGGAGAACATAACCACACAGGCATACAGCCACTACACCTGTTTCCAATAAAAGAAGATTACACCACCGGAAAAGCAGAAAGGCTCCACTCGGAGAAAAGCAAGCAAACGATTGAAGCGGACTGCCGATTTGGCAGCGAAATATCCAACTACCTATCTACAGCCCTAAAAGGCTAGGACATATGGGTAAGCAACAGACTGCCGGGCAGTCACTCCGCTGAAAGGGTGGGTGGGAAAAAACTAAGTGGACGCAAAAAACAACCTTACCATTGGGGGATAAACTTCCCCCTATTTTCACTTCACATATTCTTTACCCCACTTCAATTGATTCAACAAACTTCAACAACAAAGCGACTGTTACCGTATGAAATGAAAGCTGATTGAACAACTTATGCGCTTTCAGCATCTCAATAGCGGCTTCAGCCGTAACAACTCTCTGTTCATAAAGCCGAATTGTCGCATATAACTGGTCATTTGCGACAGGCCCCATTATTAGGTCATAGTCACCGTTTTCTCTTCCTCTGCGGTTGTTGACAACAAACTCCAGCCATTCTTTTGTCGCACCCATAAACCGAAGAACCGGATATTCCCTATCAAGAATATCATCGGGAACTTCATAAACAGAGACGATTGCTTTTTCGCTCTGTTCCCTGTTCTTCTTCAACAAAGCCCATTTTTTTGCTTGTTCAAAGTTGGTTGTCGTATAAAATCCCTTCCCAAAGTCCGTAGCCTTCCGTCCTTTCTGTATATTAGGGCGTTTCACGGTAACTGTAGATCCATGAAATAGTCTCATTTTCTTTTATTGATATAAGTCGTTATAGTATCTAATATATATTCGGGGTCTTGGGTATGAAGCATTTCAAAAGTCTCATCCAAAAAATCAAAAACCCCATAGTCCGAAAACAACAACAAGGTTTCTTCCGCACTTTGTTTCTTTTCCTCCCTATAATTCTCAATGCAGAACATCTTGAAAAGCAGGATCTTCGTGTCACCGTTATACCGTCGTTTTTCTTCTGTTTTTTCCTTCTCCAATGTTTCATAAAGCGACAATGTACTTGAATACCATAACTTGGTACTCTTATCCAGCAAAGATTTATACAACTTGGAAGAATATATATAATACAGTGCATCGCCTAAAGGCAATGCCTTTTTCTTCATGACCAGTTCTACCAGCTCTCTCATCACGAATGGGAGCATGGTTGAGTCAAGTTCTCCTTGATTTTTATGAGTAATTTCCATATTCTTGTTGTTATTACTTTAGCATATTTTCGAAAACACCTTCTTCACAGTTCTTTATACACACCTGACACTCGGCCACCACTTCTCTTAATATTCGGGCACATTCTTCATTCGAATGCCCTTGCAGTAATTCATAGGCATATCGCATCAGTTCATTAGCTTCCATTGTTTCCATCCTTATCAATAATATTCAAGTTCATCATTATTTTCTGCAACGACTCCATATTTGGAGTTCCTAACCAACACACACCTATGCAAAAGGTCATATTGTTCTCTGTATCTGAAAAACGCATATTGTTTTACCTTTTACAAACATTGTTGTCCCATTAAAATCTAAAAGAGTTCTTTGAAATATTTGAAATTTAGTTAGTTACAGCGATTTTCCGAGCGAACGGACTTGAATTTGTAGCTTTGCATCAGATTAATCCGATGGCATATGTTCCAAGACAAATACGTTTTCGCTCAATTGGCTTCATTTCTGAATCGAAGTAAGTTTAACCGCATAGTCACCAAGTATGATGGTGATAAATATGTGAAGCACTTCACCTGCTGGAATCAACTACTTGCTTTGATGTTTGGTCAACTTTCTAATCGTGAAAGTCTGCGAGATTTGATAGTTGCTCTTGAAGCTCATCATTCCAAATGTTATCATTTAGGAATGGGTAAAAATGTATCAAAGTCATCGCTGGCAAGAGCAAATCAAGATAGAGACTATCACATCTTTGAAGAATATGCTTACTACCTGGTTAGCGAAGCACGACAAAAGTGTGCTAATCATATTTTCAAACTTGGCGGTAACGTTTATGCTTTCGATTCGACTACTATTGACCTGTGCCTTTCAGTCTTTTGGTGGGCAAAATTCCGCAAAAAGAAAGGTGGTATCAAAGTGCATACATTATATGATGTGGAAACACAGATTCCTGCATTCTTTCATATCACGGAAGCATCCGTACACGATTCTAAAGTTATGATTGAAATTCCTTATGAACCAAGCTCTTATTACATCTTTGACCGCGGTTATAACAACTTCAAAATACTGTATAAAATTCATCAAATTGAAGCCTACTTTGTTGTCAGAGCAAAAAAGAATCTCGGGTACAAATCCATCCAATGGAAACGTAGGCTGCCTAAGAATGTGCTTTCAGACGCAAGTGTATTTCTGACAGGATTCTATCCTAAACAATATTATCCAGAGCCACTTAGATTGGTTAAATATTGGGATGAAGAACAAGAACGAGAATTTACATTCATAACCAATGCGATGCATATATCTGCGCTTCAAGTTGCTGAACTTTATAAAAATCGCTGGCAGGTAGAGCTGTTTTTCAAATGGCTCAAGCAGCACCTTAAAATCAAAAGATTTTGGGGAACTACAGAGAATGCTGTTCGAATACAGATATATGCTGCTATATGCGCTTACTGTTTGGTGGCAATCATTCAACACGATATGCAACTGAACAGAAGTACATATGAAGTGTTACAAATACTGAGCATCTCATTGACTGATAAGACTCATCTGAGAGACCTCTTTGATAAAACTAAATTTCAAAATGACAAAGAACGATTCGGACCAAATGGGCCAAGTTTATTTAATTTTTAATTCGTCCCAATTTTAATGGGACACTAATGTTTTACAAAGGTAAAACAATTAAGTAAAATTCATCTATCATTGCTTTTCATATTTATTGTGTCTTTCTCTTTTGCATCGGAAGTATTAGCACTTACAGCAACCAGACAGTATGACATCGCCACGTTTGATCATACCGCTGGAAAACAACGATATACAATCTGAATCAAAACAGATTGTATATCACCAATTTCTTTTTTTGTGCCTTGTTAAACGTATAAGAAGTTCCTCCGGCAGATTTTCCATCCCAATAGGCAATCAGCCTACAGGCGTGTGAAATCATGTAATCATTACGGTGGGCATAGCATTGGGCATAATAATATTCGGATAGAACTACCACCTTGTCGGCTTGGCGCAAAATATCAGCATACCTCTGTTTGTCCTCTTTGTTGAAATACACATCTTGCCCGACATAAGGAACAACCGCCACCAAAACCATATCGGGATATTGTTTCCTTTGTTCAAGTACGGTATGAGCAGCCATCATGTCAAATCCAACCGCACAACCAATATAGAAAAAACGGATTCCATTCTCATAGCAGAAACGTACCTCTTCATTCAACGATACGGACAAAGCATATTTATTTGTTCGTATCGTTCTATGACCGGTAAAAGCAACGGACATCATTTTCATCCATTTATCACGTGCCTTTCTACATATATCCAACGAACCTGCCGAAGTTTCATACACCATTCCATTCACCTCATAACGATAAGTGAACCAAGTAGTATCTCCAAAGATATCCTTCTGCTTCTCTATATAACTCTCTTTTTCTTTCATCTTATAACATACGGACAACTGTTTTACCTAAAAAGAAACCTCCCAAAACCTCACCTCCTATTTTTTCCAACTGACATGCGAAACGAGCATACGAAAACCCTTTTGTTAAAATATCGTCAAATACCAAGATTTTCTTACCCCGAAAAAAGTCCTTGTCAAATTCTATCACTTGTACTTTTTGAAGCGACTTGCTGTCAAATTTCTCGTGAATAGCCAAACGATCTCCACTGACACGTATATGTTCATACGCATTGATAGCACCTGAAAACTTACACACAGCCGAAGCAAACCCCTTATAACGAAGTTCATTCTTATCAGCGGAAGAAGCCGGAACACAAGCAAAAACAATATTCTTAACATCATCACCAAAAACTTGATGTAACTTATTCGCTATCATCCAAGCTATATTCAAATAAGCTTTTCCATCCTTAAAACTCCATATCATCTTACGAATTTGCCATTCTCTTTCCGTTGCCTGCCGATATTGCATAGGAAGATACTCAAAGAAAGAAAACATCATCTTATGCCATTGTCTGTCTAAACTAGGATATTTACTCTGATGTGCCATAGTCTTTTATCTATTAAAATTAAACTTATGCTTCAGCTAGATTTAAAGACCTTT
>NZ_QTMG01000057.1:0-3876 GCF_003635435.1 Parabacteroides sp. AF21-43
CAAATGGAGAACGTGCAGGTAGCCGTGTACGCCTTATGTTTTTTCTTCCTTGTCTCCATTAACGGATTGATATTTTTACACTTCCACAGACCGATAATCCAAGAATCCGTATCAGGACGGATGCATGCTCCCACACCTGCCCATAAGGATTTGAAAGGGGCGGTGGACAAGGAACGGAATCCCGCCACTTTTCCACGCCGCTACGGACAGCAGGATTCTGACGTCACTCCCGCATGGGAAGAAGCATCCGGATGGAACCATATGTTCGTCCCCACCATCATGTGTATCATGACAATAAACGACTTTGGATGACTATAAGCGACAGGTGGTTCCGTCCTGTCCTCTTCTTTCTTTATTTTGTATTCCGAAACAATGCCAGTTGTGTAATTTAATAAATTAAGATTTTAAGACAATGGATTCAGAAAAGGAAAAGAACCAGCTTTCCGATATCGTTCTCGAGAGGGTCGGACTCACGGGAAACCTTCTGTCAGCTCCCGTTTCCCCATCCCCGGAACCGGCGGTGGGTATGCCGGGGCATGAAAGGCAGGTCCGTGCAGGGAAAGTGACAGCCCCGGAAGAATACAAGAGGAGGTTTCTTGTTCCCGCTCCCAAGTCTGTGGAGTGGAAGACCGCGTATATTGACGGGAGGCTGCACCGCCGGATCGCCATGCTGGTCAGGGCCGCCGGTTGCGGCAGCATCTCCGGGTTTATCATCCGGCTGCTGGAGCTCCATATGGAGGAGCACAGGGAGGATATCGCCGCCCTGCTCGGTGAGGTCTACCGTCCCTGGGATGAGGACGGACAGCGTGGAGGAACGGCCCGCCGATAAAATGTTGTCATTGTCCAAGAAGATATATCATGACAGGAAAGAACGTAAAAGACCGGATTGGTCCCGGCGGGATGGACGCGGACCGCATCCGTGAGATCATGGGGGAAGCACCTGCCTGTCCCCGGAAGGGACGTGGAATGTCCGGTAACGACATAATGCGTCCCGCAAGGAAAAGCGGCCCCATGCAGCCGTCCGTCTATGGGGAGGAATACCTGCGTGGCATTGCGGGCGTGCAGCGCCGGTCACTGCATATTCCTGCCGCCCTGCACCGGAAACTGTCCATCCTGGCGGGAGCCTCGAGAAATGGGAAGGTCACGCTGGAGGGGTTCATCAACCACCTTGTCTCGCGGCATCTGGAAGAATACAGGGAAACGGTGGAGATGATTCTGGAAGAGTCCCTGCCCGGCCGGTCATAATAGTGTTTAACATTTAATGCAAGAAGTATGATGAAAAAAGAAAAAGAGTTGTTGGTTGCCGTCGCCAGCCAGAAGGGTGGCGTGGGAAAATCCGTCTTTACGGTACTGCTGGCCAGTGTGCTGCATTACCGCAAAGGCCTGCGTGTGGCGGTTGTGGACTGTGACTACCCGCAGCACAGCATCGCCCTGATGCGTGAGAGGGACATGGAGAGTGTCATGAAAAATGACGACCTGAAGGTGAGCCTTTACCGGCAGCACGAGAGAATCCGGAAGCTTGCCTATCCGGTCATCAAAAGCGATCCGGAAAAGGCGGTGGAGGACCTGCGTCGTTATATGGACGAAAAGGGGGAAACTTTCGATATCGTGCTTTTCGACCTTCCCGGAACGCTCCGCAGCGAGGGGGTGGTCTATACTGTTGCTGCGATGGACTACATTTTCATCCCGATCAAGGCGGACAACATCGTCATGCAGAGTTCCCTGCAGTTTACCAAGGCTCTGGAAGAGGAGTTGGTCTCCAGGAAGAACTGCAACCTGAAAGGGACCTGGCTGTTCTGGAACATGGTGGACAGGCGGGGGCGGAAGGATTTGTATGACGCCTGGAACCGGGTCATCGACAAGATGGGGCTGCGGCTGCTGTCCTCACACATTCCGAACACCCTCCGCTACAACAGGGAGGCGGACCCTGTCTGCAAGGGTGTCTTCCGCTCCACGCTGTTTCCACCCGATCCCCGTCAGGAGAAAAGCTCCGGCCTTCCTGAACTGGTGGAGGAGATATGCCGTACCATCGGCCTGGAGGAATCCGATACCGACCGGTAGCGGATGTCAGGGTATAGACACCTTAAATAAGGAGTTTTAGCCTAAGATAAAGTAAGCTAATGGCATGATAATAAGGTTCTTATAATTACGACTTCTCCTGTAAAAGCATTACTTTAGTAAAGCGAAAAATAAAGGAGGAAACAAGTAATGAACGAGCAAATCAGAAACATTTTAGTACAAGAAACGACAAAGACGAGCAAGATCCGGCAACTGTATCTTCTGGGTGTTCCCCGTGCGGAAATCGCGAGAATGGTGACCAACGGAAACTACGGCTTTGTAGTGAATGCCCTGCGCCGGATGAGGGAACGTGAGGGCGGTCCGAACGTTCAACCGTTGGCAGCCGCACCGGATTACACTTTCAACCGCAAGTTCGGTATCGAGATCGAGGCTTACAACTGCTCCCGTGAACGGCTCGCACGCGAGCTCAGGGAGGCCGATATCGAGGTTACGGTGGAAAGTTACAACCATACCACCCGTCCGCATTGGAAACTCGTGACGGACAGCAGTATAAACGGAAACGACACCTTCGAGCTGGTCAGTCCGATCCTTGTCGGCGAAGCAGGGTTGCGGGAGCTGGAGAAGGTCTGCTGGGTGCTCGACCTGTGTGACATGAAAGTGAACGGGAGCTGCGGGCTTCACGTGCATATCGATGCCGCCGGTTTCAGCATGGAGACCTGGCGTAACCTGGCCCTGAGTTACAAACATCTGGAACCGGTCATCGACAAGTTCATGCCGGCATCCCGCAGGGATAACTACTATTGCCGTGGACTGGGCCATGTCTCTGACGGGATGATACGTTCCGCCCGGACGGTGGACGATCTGAAAAGCAGGATCGGCAACCGTTACCATAAGGTGAATCTCGAGGCCTACTCACGGCACAAGACGGTCGAGTTCCGCCAGCATTCGGGAACGACCAACTTCACAAAAATGCGTAACTGGGTGCTGTTTCTCCACAAATTGGTTACCTTTGCCACAAAGGGGCAGGTGCCTGCGGCCACCGCGCTCCAGGACATCCCCTTCCTGGATGGTGAACAGAAACTATATTATAAACTGAGAACTAAAAAATTATCGGCATGAACAGGCATATGTATATTTTGGCGGATGGCGGCAGGATTACCGCCTCCGACCCTTCCGAGTTTGTACGTCTCCTGCGTGAGGGCAGCTGGTTTGACAGCGGGTGCACCGATAAGGAGTACATGGTGAATTTCTCTAACCGTTACCATGAACTGCACGGGGTGACGGTGAGGACCGACACGCCGGAGCATTTCATGGACGACCTGAAAAAGTACGGTTACATCAAGGGTTGAGAGAGCCCGTTCCTTTATTGTTACGTTCCCTGCCGGTTCATTCATCTCCGGTGGGGATTTTTTTCTTTTTTCACAGTATCTGATCTCCGTCGTATCCTGTTTTCCGGAGACTGGTTTCACGGCCTCCTTCCGCAATCATTTTTTCTTTTCACCGCCCCTCCGCGATAACAAAAACTGGCTATCCATGATAATATAATACATGACAGGGGATTTAAAGGTGTTCCGCCTGTTATCTAGTATCATTATATCCCCAAAAGAGAAGCGGATCAGGAGGGGGATACCGCCAAATTTGAAGAAGATCCCCAAAAAGAAAAATGTAGAGTATCTATTTTGAATATTATTATGATTGATAATCAGAAGAATAAGTTAATGTTGTCTTTGCGATACAGGGAATTAAGATTTGCGATATAGACGTTTTTTATCCAATTTGACAAGCCGTTGTATTTTTATTTGTATTTTTGTCTGTAGTCGTAAGAAGTCACGGCTTTTTCATTTAAGCTTTGAATTG
>NZ_QTMG01000058.1:0-3269 GCF_003635435.1 Parabacteroides sp. AF21-43
AGAGATCATGGATCGTGAGCGTGCGAACCGAAACTCAATACACCTGTATTGCACGGGTCCCTACTGGGTAGCGTTCGAGCGTTCGGCCTACCAGCTGCATCGTGCGTTCCCGGATAGCGAGACCACGCCGCTGCGCCTGTTCGCCTACCCGTTCCCGATCGTGATGGTGTCCGTTACGGATCGCTCGCTCCGCTCGTACGCCCGTAAACATATATTGAGAAGAGACGGGTCGGATTACAAGCTATTGACCGTCCCCGGGTTTCCCTTGGCGGACTACCGTGAATGGCACGCCGGCGAGGTGGAGGGATTGCCCCGGTTAAGCGAGAATTAGATAAGGGCAGAAAAGAAACGGTCGGATCCCCCGGATGGCAATGGCCGTCTCTAGCGGCTAGGAGACCCCTTGGCTTTGGCCGATAGGCTGACCCCGCTTTAACATATACCACTCCGGCCGTCCGGTGGTCCGGCCCTTTTATAATTGAGAATTGAAAATTGAGAATTAAAGAGATGATAATAGCGGTAGATTTCGACGGTACGATCGTCGAGCACAAGTATCCGGCGATCGGGCGTGAGCTTCCTTTCGCCATCGAGACGTTGAGGAAATTGCAATCGGATCGGCATAAGCTGATCCTTTGGACGGTCCGTGAGGGCGGGCTCTTGGAGGAGGCGTTGTCCTTCTGCCGTGAGCGTGGCTTGGAGTTCTACGCGGTGAACCGTGACTACCCGGAGGAGGAGAGAGACCGGAACAACCACTTCTCCCGCAAGCTGAAGGCGGACGTTTTCATCGACGACCGCAACCTCGGCGGCCTCCCGGACTGGGGCACGATCTACGAGATGGTGACCAAGAGACTGTCCTATGAGGACCTGACGCGTAAATACGAGTCGGAGTACGAGCCGGAGAAACCCAAAGGTTTCCTGTCCCGCCTTTTCCGTTAAGTCCGTGTGATCCGTGTTTAAAGAAATAAAAACGATAACAAAATAATATGAAGATCAAAAGACTACTGTTCCTATTCTCGCTGCCCCTTTTGCTGGCGGCGTGTACGTCTTACAAGAACGTGCCCTACCTCCAGAACCCGGAGGCGGTGAACGATCTCGAGGGGACGCTTCCCCTGTATGACGCCAAGATCATGCCCAAGGACCTGTTGAGCATCACGGTCAACACGACGGACCCGCAGGCGGCGGCCCCGTTCAACCTGACGGTGCAGACCCCGTTGAACGCGGCCCTGACGAACATCAACACGACGACGCAACCCACGTTGCAGCAATACCTCGTGAACAACTCCGGCGAGATCGACTTCCCTGTGATCGGTACGCTGAGGGTCGGCGGCTTGACGAAGAACGAGGCGGAGAGCCTGATCCGTGAGAGATTGAGGCCTTACTTGAAGGAGGCGCCCATCGTGACGGTGCGCATGGCGAACTACAAGATCTCGGTCTTGGGCGAGGTGGCCCGTCCGGGCAGCTTCACGATCGGCAACGAGAAGGTGAACGTTCTGGAGGCGTTGGCGATGGCCGGCGACATGACGATCTACGGCGTACGTGACAACGTGAAGCTGATCCGCGAGGACGAGAGCGGGAAGCGCGAGATCATCAACCTGGACCTGAACAACGCCGGAATCGTGACCTCCCCGTATTATTATTTGAAACAGAACGACATCCTTTATGTCACGCCGAACGAGACGAAGGCGAAGAACTCCGATATCGGTAACAGCACGACGTTGTGGGTGAGCTCGATCTCGATCTTGGTCTCGATCGCCGGCCTGTTGGTGAACATACTTAAATAATTGAAAATAGAGAATTGAGAATTGAAAATTTAGAGAGATGGTGGACGATGGTATAAATACAAGCAATAATAATAATAACAATAACAATCCGGAGGGGGAGGATCGTGAGATCAATCTTTACGCCGTGTTTTTCAAGTATATGGTTTATTGGCCTTGGTTCGTGGCGAGCGTACTGGCCTGCTGCATCGGGATGTACGTCTTCCTGCGTTACCAGACGCCGGTGTATAACGTCACGTCGTCGGTGCTGATCAAGGAGGACGAGAAGAAGGGGGCTAACGCCGCCAGCGGCTTGGCTGCGATACAGGACCTCGGCATGCTCTCGATGACGAGCAACTTCGACAACGAGGTCGAGATCCTGAGGTCCCGCACGTTGATCAAGAAGGTGGTGAACGACATGGGCCTGTATATCGACATGGAGGAGTCGAACGCCTTGGGCTTCAACCCCCCGTTATATAAGAACTCCCCCGTTAACGTGTTCATCACCCCCGAGGAGGCGGACCGTCTGGTGGCCCCCGTCGAGCTGCGCATGCGCTACACGAAGGAGGGTCAGCTAACGGTGAGAGCGGAGTACAAGATCGACAAGGAGGGTGACGAGGAGACGATGGAGCAGGGCTTCGACAGGCTCCCCGCCATATTGCCCACCCCCGTGGGGGTTTTCAGTTTCACGTGCATGGATTCCATACCGGAGTTGGAGGGCGGGGAGATCGAGCTGGTCGCCCACGTCCATACCCCCACGTCCACTGCCGAGGCTTACGGCAAGGAGTTGAGCGTGACGCCCTCGTCCAAGACGACGACGATCGCCAAGGTATCCTTGAGGAACACGGTGAGGCGACGAGGCGTGGACTTCATCAATCGCCTTGTGTCGTTCTACAACCAGGACGCCAACGACGAGAAGAACGAGGTGGCGCAGAAGACGGCTGAGTTCATCGAGGAGCGCATCGGCATCATCAACGGCGAGCTGGGCACTACGGAGAGCGAGCTCGCTGCCTTCAAGCAACGCTCCGGCCTGACGAATTTGACGAGCGACGCCCAGATGGCGTTGCAGGAAAGCTCGAGGTATGAGCAACAACGTACGGAGAACGCCACGCAGATCAACTTGGTGCAGTATCTCCGCAATTATATCGACGATCCTGCGAACATGGACGAGGTGATCCCTGCCAACGTGGGCCTGCGGGATCAAAACCTCACCTCTGTCATCGACCAGTACAACACGATGATCATCGAGCGCAAGCGCCTGTTGCGCACCTCTTCGGACAGCAACCCGGCGATCATCAACATGAACGCCGGCATCGAGGCTATGCGCCGCAACGTGAAGACGACGGTGAACAGTGTCTTGAGGGGTCTCCAGATCGCCAAGGCGGACATCGACCGTCAGGCGAGCAAGTTCGAGAGCCGCATCAGCGACGCCCCGAGGCAGGAGAAGGAGTTCATGACGATCTCCCGGCAGCAGGAGATCAAGGCCACGTTGTACGTCATGCTGTTGCAGAAGCG
>NZ_QTMG01000059.1:0-2961 GCF_003635435.1 Parabacteroides sp. AF21-43
GGGGGGAACGGGTTAGCAACGGACTGCCGGGACAAACGGTAAAAGGAAGGGACTGCAATACGGAAGAAGGAGGTTGTTTCGGCAATGCCGAAGCTCCGGATGATGACCATTGCAATCCCGCCCACGTTTGGAACTTCTCTTTTCTGGTTTGCCCATAATCAGCCGCATAGCGGATGACTACGGGTAAACCGGAAATGAGAACAGTCATTCCGATGAAGGGGAGGGTGGGAAAGAATACTGCGTGAACGCAAATTAATGGGATTACCAGTAACTCCAAGCGTTTTTTGCTACTTTTTTGGGGTGCTTGCCAAAAAGTAGCGGACAGCAAAATACCCTCCCTTCCCTAATCCAAAAGAAGGGAGAATGTGCTTCATTGAAGGTATATAGGTTCCGTTCCCTGATTATAACAATACATAGTGTTATTTCTGAAACCATCAAAGCATATATGAAAATCATCGAAATCCTGTTCCGTGGCCAAACGAACCTTATCACTCAACAAAACCATGCATTGTTTATTGACAGATGTAGCCAAAGAGGTAGTACGTCCCGGCTTTATCTCCAATGCCACCACATAAGAAGTCCTTCGTGGATAGATATACCCAATAATTTCCTCATTGAGTACAACCAAACGAATAACATCTTCATTCAAAACGGGAATATTATTAATTTTGCCCATCATTGTTATAATATAAATCAGTTTATAATCATTAAAATACAATATCATTACAAATGATACCTATAATTTTTATAGGTAAACTTTTCCACCGAGACCACCTCATAAAGATAGTCTTCATGGCAAGAAGCCATTATACAGTTCTCACATTCAAGAATAGGATTTATAACTACACGGAATTTAATAGTGCCGTCCACCAGAACAAACTCCACCCGATTAAAGAACCCTTGTAGAGAATGCCCTTCCTTATCCATCAGACGCACTACTTCACCTGTAAAAACAGCCAATTCCTTAGCCTGCCATTTCGCTTTACGCAAACAACTGTTCGCCGCTTTGACGTTCTCATTCACCTCTTTTGTTCTTATTGCTTTCATACCAAAATCCTTTTTACATATTTATCTTGTCAAAAATCAAAAGTCAGCTGCGTAGCCCTTGCGTTGCTCTGAATCGACCTCTTCAATTCAGAATTATCCTCCATTGCATTTTCAAGTTTCCTAATAAAAGAAGTGTCACCTGCTTCCGTTATCTTTAAAATAGGCAACCATACTCCGGCTATCAGCTGTAAATCTATATGATAACTTCTCCAATGCTGCATTGTCAATGTATTCATCCATGCGACTTCACCGGGTACGCTATTCATCATCAGATTGACAACGGTCATCTTTACACAAATCAAATCTATATCCGAGCCATAACAAAAAAGCCTTCCTCCATCATTCTCTTCCGCACATTTTTTTACAGCGGAAAGTAGCATCCTGCCGGAACCACAGCACGAATCACAGACCGACTGTTTAGGTTTCAGCCTATTTCCCCCCATACATGCCATCAAATCAGCAACGTGTATCGGGGTAAAGAACTGTCCGTTATTCCCATGACTGACACACTCCATGAACATATCTCCCAAGACATCGCAAAATCCTTCCGAATATTCAGACACCCTATAAAACATTTGAACAAAAAGTTCCATTTCATATGGCTTATATCTTTTTTCCACTCTACGATAATCCTCCGCCAACATCCCGACAGACAAATAGTAAAGACAAACATCCAAAAAATCCCGAAAGGCTTCTTCATATCCCCGACTGAAAGCAAGCTTTTCATAAAGTTTCATTATCTCCTTTGGTATCATACTTTTCTGACTTCATTATTCACAACATTCTATATTCCTTGTGCCATAGATTTTATCAAAAGCCGCTTTTATCTCCGAGCGATATTTACAGTCCTTCTCAAAACAAAGTTGTTTTGTCCAAAAATCGAAATCAAAACCATCGGTATTATCAATCGTTACAGAAACATAATCAGTCATACCACTCTGACATACAACCGTATGCCGATTTACACAAAAGTGGTCATTTAAAGCAGTTTCTTTTCGGGTAATGCGTTCTACCATCTTATCTATCCACTTCATACTTATAATATTTTATGTAATTGCCCCATTCCAAGAGGCAGTTACGGTTATACTCATTAAAAATCGTTCTCGTTCAAAAACAGCACATCGCCTTTCATCACCATCCAATTAATCTCACTCAGATGATAGCCACAATGCCCACTCAAAAAAATCTCAATCTCTTCAGTGGTCTGCAATCTCCTGTCTGGGCTTATCACCGCAACATTACCGGAATTACAATCCAATACAGCCAGTTTCTCATAAGCCCACTCACCAAACTGGCAGAACTCGATAAAATTGGTATAGGTTATCCGTATGCTATTGTTTGCATCAAATTCAAGGGGTGACTTTGTAATGAATGAACCTGCATGATTCACCACCACAGAGGGGCTAATCTCTGCCAATGAAGATAAGCTGTCATCCCATCTAATCTCATAAAGGAAAAATCCTTTTGGCAATGAATTGCGGTCTATACGATAACTGGAAAAAAGACCGTCTATCGTTTCATTAATAACTAACTGTTCATAATCTCCTTCTAAATAGTGTACTCGTGACATAACTCGTTGTTTTTTGGGATTGTTAAACTTCTAATTTTATGCTTCAGCTAGATTTAAAGACCTTTTTTTAAAACCCCTTTCCGGGATGGCCTTTTCTTTCTGCCGACTTTTTTTTTGAGCTTTCATGCCCCATCTGAGTTTATGAGCCTTTTTTTTACGGCACACAACAATAAGGAAGGAGGGATTAAGAAAAGTTTTGGACGACAAAAAATGTTGGGGACAGCGAAGCCGTCCGGCGTTATTTTTTTCGGGACAAAGGGCGAAGACCGGAACTCTTTCGTATCCATCCACCGAAATAAATTTGCCGTTCAAAAACAAAGGGTCTCAGATGGGGCTATGAAAAA
>NZ_QTMG01000006.1:0-176204 GCF_003635435.1 Parabacteroides sp. AF21-43
TCACGTCGCTTCAGAACATGCGCCATGAACCTATCCGAGCACTTGCCTGTCAATATATCCATCTCTATGATTATCTTTTCCAGTGGTTATCCCGTGGCCCGAAAACAGACCCCACGGCAATTCAGAGCCCTACCAAGAATCATTTATATAATCTTGATAAACAGCGTTTTATATTTTCAAATATGGCATTACTGAAAATTACCATCTCTCGAAATCTTAGGCTACTTGGAGAGTAGCGTAAAAAGGTAGGAGAATGGTTATTACCCGGTTGTAGAGACGGGGCATGCCCCGTCTCCCACCGTCTGGGAGTAATTTTAAATACCATTTTGAAGGGATGAGACGGGGCACGCCCCATCTCTACAGGGATACACACAGGTTATGAGACATGGCGGAATGATACCGAAAACAAGGAGTCGTTTCGCCCGCATCACCGTGTCTATACGTCTAGGAAAAAATGGAAAAATCAAAGAATAGAGAGGGTCAAACACCAATAATGAACAAACAAGCGGATCTATTCGCTTGTTTTTAGCTATTTTTTATTACATTTGCGCCGTGAAAGAATACGCTACTCTCCAAGTAGCCTCACCCCGCTTGAGATTCATAATTATAGACACCGCCAAAGCAGGCGCTATTAACCTCCGTCATTTTCCCTAAAGAGAAACTCCTTAAATAAATTTGTGTTGTCTTGATAGATTTATGCCCCAATAGTTCGCTGATCATTTCAATCGGGACATTTTGTTCTTTTAATGTCATGGCAAAAGAATGGCGAATCGTATAAGAGGTGACATCCGAGGTAATTCCCGCAAATTCTTTCAACGCTTTTAAATTCCGGTTAAATCGAAATAGTGCCGCATTGTATTCGAGGTATTCCTCACGCCCCTCTCTGGTGCCACTCAGAAAGGGAAATAAATATCCGGAATCTCGCACTTTCTCTCCTGACAATTCCTTATACATTGTCTCGGCTGTCTCCAAGATCTCCAGTCTCATCGGTGTCCCGGTCTTCTGACGGTTGTAATCTAATATACCGTTTTTGATATTACCGGTCTTCAAGTGGGCAAAGTCAACGAAAGACATACCCCCAAACAGAAACATCAAGCAAAGCGCCAACTGTGTCTTTCTCTGCTTCCCATCCTCCACCGGGACTGTCATCAAACGGTGTAAATCCTCGATAGGCAAGGACTTCTTACGCTTACTTTCCACACCCGTAAAAATCCCCTTGAATAAAGTGGGAATAAATTCCGCCTTACCGTTCTCCACCGCTTTGTTATAGATACAACGCAAACGCCGCATATAAGTGGAAATCGTATTGCGCATACAGCCGTTCTCCAATAAATAAGCCTCGTACCGGCGAAGATTATCCTTATTAATAGCCGAGTAAGCTATACAGTCGGTTCCGCTATACCTTATAAAGGAGTTTAATGCGTCTTGATAACTCTTAGCCGAGGAATATCGCTTTTCTCGATTCAACTGGGCTATATACTCCCTCATACCTTCTACAAATCCTTTCTCATCCATATCCCTATTTTAAATACTGTTTTGTAAATGAATGAACAAATGTATTTAAAAAGAGATCCCCTTTACCCTATCTCACGAATGAGAATAGTAAAGGGGGAAGACTAAAGTTATTTCTTCAATTTTATCTCGATAACACCATTACGACCTTTCTCTCCAAATTTAGCGATCGCCTCGTTTCCTTTGTACACATTCATAGACGCAATATGATCGGGATTCAAATTGTCCATCCTCTCTTTAGATGATTCCACTCCATCGATGTAAACAATACCGGAGAAAGAGGATTTTACCTTTGATGCCTCCTTAACAGCCTTCTCATTGATATCTATGGCTTTCATGGCCTCCTCTATGGTTCGGTTGATCTCCGGTTGGATCTTCTCCATTTCGGCGGCAATAGTCTCATCTATCTTGGCTGCCTCTATCGCCGCTTGCACAGCCTTGTCGATCTCAACTTGGTGTTTCGCCATTTCCGCAGAAACGATCTCGTCGATATTCGCCGCTTTCACAGCCTCTTCGACCGCCTTGTCAATCTCCGGCTGGTATTTCTCCATCACGGCCGAGACCTTTTCCTGTATCGCTTGCATATCTTTTTCAGAAACGACCGAATCCCTCGCGAGGGTCTCAACCTCTACATTTCTTTTAGGCTCTTTTTTTTCCTGAACCGGAATAATTTCGCTAATTTTGACACTCGAAATCTTCTCCAATTCGTGAGAGATTTCCGGACGGGCAAAGGCTACCACCGTTAAGGCTGCCAACGGGAGTACATACAGATACTTCAACCGTGCCCATGGACTTGATTTTTGTTTTAACATCATAGCTATTCGCTTTTTAAGTGAACTGTGATTAAAGCTGTTGGCCATAGAAGTGAAGCGCTGTGCACCAACAGCTTTTTTGATTAATAATAATTGATATCTTTTTGCGTCGACGCCTTGATTTAATACGCTCTCGTCGGCCTCGTATTCATGGATATTTTGCAATTCCTGTCTCAACAACCAGACAGATGGGTTGAACCAATGGAACAGGATACAAATCTCGGAGATCAGCAGATCAATGGAATGACGGGCTTTTATATGCGCCATCTCATGCGTCATGATCTCTATCCCACTTTCCTCAAAATCCTTCCGGCTTATTACGATCGTTCGCATCCAACTGAACGGGACGACTGGTTGGTCCGTAAGAATCAGATGGATTCCGTCCACCAGCTTCGGTGTACCTTGTCTCATCAACCGAAACAAGGCATAAAATGAATATGCGAATTGACAAAGCGTTAATATCCCTCCAATTATATAGGCTATCACCATAACTCGTAACCATACAGGTTGGCTAGCGGATTCTGCCGACGTTCTCATGGAAACCGCCGCTAGCAAATTCTCCAAATCCATGACCGGACGCTGAATGGCCGTCGCTTCCTCCAAAGTAATCTCACAAAATGGGATGATAACCGAAAGCATGATCAAGCTTAATAAAGCGATCCGGTTGAAACGATGGAAGGTATCACGGCTCAACAATAGCTTATAAAACAGATAAAATATCGTCAAGCACACGGATGATTTAAGGATATATACAAAGAAGATTCCCATATTCGTTCTTATTTACGATTCCCTTGTTCTACATCATCTATTAGTTTTCGCAGATCATCCACAGAGATATCCTCTTCCTTGATCAGCGTAGAGACAACCCCCAGATAAGAATTATTGAAATACTTAGCGATCACATTTTTCAACGTACCGTTGCTATACTCCTTTTCTGTTAAGACCGCATAATATTGATAGCTATTCCCGAAATTTTTATGGGCGAGGAAACCTTTCTCCTCCAAGCCTCGGACAATCGTAGAAAGGGTATTGAAATGAGGTTTAGGCTCCTCGTAATATTCAAGTAGCTCCTTCACGAACAATGGGCCTTTCTGCCAGAACCAGCCCATGATTTCTTCTTCTTTCGCCGTAAGTCGTTTCATAACCTTATCTTGTTTGCGACAAAGTAACTAAAACTTTTAGTTGCCAAACTAATTCGTATAGTTAATAAACTAAAAGAGATAGTTTATTCATTGATCCAATCAAAAAAGCCGCCCCGGGAATGTCCGGGACGGCCTTTATTATATCCAGATGTTTGAATGATTAGGCGACAGGAATCGTTCCGCCAATCAAGATCACAACCAATAAGGCCAAGATAGCGTATAACTCAGGGAATACGGCCATTACCATCGTAGCACCGAATACGTTGTGTCCGGCACCAACACCAGCGATACCATTCGCACAAACTTGAGCTTGGCGGATTGAAGAGTAAAAACCAGCGAAACCTAACACTAAACCAGCGCCGAAAACAGCCGTAGCGGCCAACATGGAAATATCAGCGACCAAGAACTTCTGCATCATAAAGTAGCCCACGAATCCATACAAACCCTGTGAAGAAGGCAACGCACTTAAAGCGATGTACGTACCCAGAGCATCCGGATTTTTCTTCATCGCACCTACCACCGCATTACCTGCGATCGTAACACCATAACTACTGCCGATAAAAGTTAAACCTGTCATCAACGCAATACCTACATAAGCTAATAAAATTGGTTCCATAATAAAATGTGTTTTTAAATTATTCTTTTATTGTTTTATTTTCTCGTTTAATTGTTATGCTTTTCTGAATGGCTCATAAGCCTTACCTCCACCTTCGAACTCTGCGTTCTTGTAATATTCCACGAAGATCAAACGAAGCGGGTGTACCAAGGAGCTGATCGTACAAAGAGCGATATTGATGGAGTGACCCACTAACAAGATCAACAACATACAAATCGCACGTGCCACGATATTCATACCGTCTGTCATCGTAACCGCCAACGTATTAAATACGCCACCCAAGATGGAACCGGTCAGACCGATAGCGAACAAACGAATGTATGATAACGTATCACCCAGCAATCCGGAGGCCATATTGTACGTGTTCCAAAGTCCGGTACCAAAGTTCAAGAATACGTTCTTGCCCGGTGTATTGTACAGATAAGCGACAACCAGACCCAAGATGGCGATTCCGTAACATACCATAACGACAGCGTTCGGCAAGTGAACGTTTAACATCGGAAGTCCGAACGCCAATGCCAAGGATATGATCACGAACACCCAAGCGAACGGAGCGATACTGTGTTTCGTTCCTTTCTGTATCTTGATCTTGTAAGCAGCGACACATTTACCGAATATGATCTGTACCAAACCGATGACAATAGAGAATGTCATCAAGTTGTCGCTATTCACAAAGTAGTTCTTGATCTTTGACAAAGCCGGGATATCCGCCAAGGCCACTCCGAAGAAAGATCCCGTACAAGTACCCACCAATAAGGCGGCGAAACCTAAATACTGGAACAAGGTCAAATAAGGCTTGAAATCCGGGTTCACCTTCTTCTTCAAGATCGTACAAGCGATCATGACCAGCAAACCGTATCCGCCATCGCCGAAACAAAGTCCGAAGAACAGCATAAAGAACGGGGCGAACAACGGGGTCGGATCAAGTTCACCGTAATTAGGCAAGGAGAACATCTTCGTGATAGGCTCGTACAGCTTACTGAATTTATTATTCCGTAACTTGATAGGCACCTTATCCCCATCCTCGATCTCTAATTGCTGGAAGAAATAACCTTGCTTATCCAGCTCGTGCTCCAAGGCCGGAGCGTTTTCCGTCGGCACCCAACCTTCCAACAGCATGAGCTTATCACCCGCTTGCCGGTCTGTCTGCACTAACGCATTAGAAAGATTAAACTCGTCCTGCAGGTTCTTATCGAATTCCTCCAACGTCTTATAATCCTCCACGGCACGATGTTTTAGCTCATCCTCCACATTCTGGATATCCTTGGTACGTTGATCCAGACGGGCACGCAACTTCGCCAATCCTTGAACCGGCATCTTCGGACGTTCAGCGTCTATATCGATCAAGGTACCTTCCTTGGTAATCGTGATAAAATACGTCACCGATTGGAAGTTATTGATCAGAATGGCGTTATACAGCACGCCCCATTCCGGCTCGTACTTAGCGGTAGGACAGGTAAAGAACGTAACATCGTATCCCGCTCTTTTCAGACGGTTGATATTCTGATAACTGAACTCACCCCATATTTCCATATAAGCCAGATCCTTCTCGATCGATTGCTTGGAAGCGATCAATTGCGCTTTCTTATCTTGCAATTCCTCTATCTTACGCACCAACTTCAAGCCTTCCTCTTTCGTCAACTCACGGGCCGGGGCAAACTTAACGTCTTTCTCCGCCGCATGGAGGTTCTTAAAGTAACGCATCAGCGTATTGATCTGTTTACGCTCAGCCAGAAGCTCTTGCAACCTCTCGTTATCCATCACGGAGTTTGTCTCCTTGATATGGACGACACCTAAGTCACGAAGCGTAGAAAGGAACGTATCATACTCCTTATGGTACACCATAAAGGCATATTTACTCATCTTTACTATCATACCTCGGCCTCCTCTTTTTCTTCTTTTGCCTTACGTTTCTCCTGATTGGCTCTCATGATCTTCTGTGAGGACTTAGAAAGACTCTCCTCGTCTTCCATAAACCGTTTCACCTTACGGATCGCATCCTTATAACCCGGAATCTGTACCTTCTCAAACAGGTTCACCTTCTGAGTGGTCTTTTTCCTAGCATGCTCCAACAACTCCAGCTTCATGCCCGAGAACTCCGCCTCGATACCGGTACGAGCCAGCTTTTTCAGCAACTCGATACCATCCGTATACCATGCGGGGGCATTAAAGAGACTATAGTGTCCGATCTCGAACTTAATCTCGTCCAATAACGGGACGATCACGCCGGCGATCTTCTTCGTGGAGAGCGTAACGTCCTTCACGGAGATCAGCTCCGGATTGAACTCGTTCCACAAAGCCACCATATTCTCGTAACTCTGAATCTCTCGTTCTAGCTGAAGTTCCAATTTATTCACTTCGTCCTTGGTCCGCTTCACCTCGATACGCAGGGCGCTCTCCTTGCTCTTGATCGTAGGCAGGGAGCGTTCACGCATCTTCAGTTGCTTTTCCAATTGCTGAAGAGAGGTTTTATTATATTGAAACTTTATTGCCATGTTTATTTAATTTACTTCCAGTACTTATCAACCAATCCTTGTTTGATATTTACCTCCTCCGGGCTGAAATATCTAGCGAACAATCCCCAAGCTACGTCCAGCATCTCCGTCGTATCCAAGTTTACGTCGATAGCCAACAGCTTAGAAGAATAATCCTTGGCGAAAGACAAGGTACGGTTGTCGTAGTCGGTCAAGTCGAAACCGTTCTCCAGCTTGGTCTTAGCGTTGGCGGCATCGGCATACAAACGTACGGCGGCGTTCATTACCTGTGGATGATCCTCACGGGTCTTCTTTCCGGTTACCAGCTGTTTCAAACGAGACAAGCTTCGGAACGGATCGACGATTACCTTACCCACATCGCTATCACGACGCAAATACAACTGACCTTCCGTGATATAACCCGTATTATCAGGTACGGCATGCGTGATATCACCACCGGATAAGGTCGTTACGGCGATAATCGTGATGGAACCTCCCGCCGGGAATTGAACGGCTTTCTCGTAAATCTTCGCCAAATCCGAATACAAGGAACCCGGCATAGAGTCCTTAGACGGGATCTGGTCCATACGGTTTGATACGATCGCCAAGGCATCGGCGTAGTTGGTCATATCGGTAAGCAATACCAAGACCTTCTCGTTCTTCTCCACGGCGAAATACTCAGCGGCGCTCAACGCCATATCCGGGATCAAGATACGCTCTACGGACGGGTCCTCGGTCGTGTTGATAAAACTAACGATACGGTCTAGGGCACCGGCGTTACTAAATGTATTCTTAAAGAACAGGTAGTCGTCGTTCGTCATACCCATACCTCCCAAGATAATCTTATCGGACTTTGCACGCAAGGCTACCATCGCCATAACTTGGTTAAAAGGCTGGTCGGGGTCGGCGAAGAACGGGATCTTCTGACCGGTTACCAAGGTATTATTCAAGTCGATACCGGCGATACCCGTAGCGATTAATTCAGAGGGTTGTTTACGACGTACCGGGTTCACGGACGGACCACCGATCTCGACCTCACGTCCCTCGGGGATCGGACCGCCATCGATAGGCTCGCCATAAGCGTTGAAGAAACGTCCGGCTAACTGGTCACCTACTTTCAAGGAAGGGGCCTTCCCCATGAATACCACCTCGGCATTCGTACGGATACCTTCCGTTCCGGAGAATACCTGCAACGTCACCTCGTCGCCGATAATCTTTACCACCTGAGCCAGCTTTCCGTCTACAGAGGCCAACTCATCATACCCAACTCCCGTTGCTTTCAGCGAACAGGTAGCTTTTGTGATCTGGGTAATCTTCGTATATATTTTTTGAAATGCTTTTGTTGCCATAACTCTTTTAATTTTCGATTCTCTCCTTCAAAAGTTCATCCAGTTCCGTATTAAACTTCTTGAATTGGTCACTCTCATATTCCGAATAGTTCATCTGCTTAAAGATGTTGATCATCTTCTTAAAGTAGTCCATAACCTCAAGGAAGTTATCAAACTTAAACTCTGAACGGCAAACATTTACGACTCTATCCAGCATAAATTCCTGACGTTGCAACGGAGTAACCGCATCGATGGCATCGAAAGCATCCTGTTGCAAGATCACGAAGTCGATCAACTCGGACTTCCAGAATGTAACGTGATACTCGACAGGCACACCATCATCACCCAAGATATTGATTTGCTCGGAGATCTCCTTACCACGCAACATACGGGTCTTGATCTCGTTTACTTTCTCGATCCATTCCGGGGAGATATGTTTAGCGATGTATTCCTGAAACTCCGGATACTCGATATACTTGGAATAACTCTCGATCGGGTTTACGGCCGGATAACGTTTACGGTCGGCACGCTCCTGCTCCAAGGCATAGAAACAACGGGCCACCTTCTTCGTATTCTCGGTCACCGGCTCCTTCAAGTTACCACCGGCCGGCGATACCGTACCGATGAAAGTGACGGAACCTGTAGCGTTGTTTTTCAAATGGACGAATCCCGCACGAGCGTAGAAGTTCGCCACGATAGCGGACAAGTCCATCGGGAAGGCATCCGGTCCGGGCAACTCCTCCAAACGGTTGGACATCTCACGCAAAGCCTGTGCCCAGCGGGAAGTAGAGTCGGCCATCAACAGAACCTTCAAGCCCATGCTGCGATAATACTCGGCGATGGTCATCGCCGTATATACGGATGCCTCACGAGCGGCTACCGGCATGTTGGATGTATTGGCGATAATGATCGTACGTTCCATCAATTTACGTCCCGTATGCGGGTCTACCAATTCCGGAAACTCCGTAAAGACCTCCACTACTTCATTCGCACGCTCACCGCAGGCGGCGATAATCACGATATCCGCTTCCGCTTGTTTAGAGATAGCGTGCTGAAGCACCGTCTTGCCCGTACCGAACGGACCGGGGATAAATCCGGTACCACCCTCAACGATCGGGTTCACGGTATCGATCGTACGAACGCCCGTCTCCAGCAATTTGAATGGACGGGGCTTTTCCTTATAACAAGTGATGGCTTTCTTTACCGGCCATTTCTGGATCATCGTCACGTTTACGTCCGTGCCATTTTCGTCCGTAAGGACAGCCATCGTATCATTGATGGTATATTGTCCGGCTGGAACCACCGATTTCACAGTATAAGATCCCTCGAACTTAAAGGGGACCATAATCTTATGAGGTTGGAAATTCTCGTCCACCTCTCCCAGCCAATCACCGGCGCTCACGGTATCGCCCGCTTTAGCCAGAGGCTTGAAATCCCACTTCTTATCATTGTCCAACGCAAACGTATAATCGCCACGTTTCAAGAATACACCTTCCATCTTATCCAAGTCATTCTGCAAACCGTCATAGTTGCGGGACAACATACCCGGACCCAGCGTAACTTCCAACATATGCCCTTGGAATTCAGCCTCGTCACCGACACGCATACCACGTGTGCTCTCAAATACTTGTACAAAGGCATTCTTACCTATCACCTTGATTACTTCCGACATCAGCTTCACGCCTCCGACAGAAATGTAACAGATCTCATTCTGAGAAACCGGACCATCCACCTCTACGGTTACTAGGTTGGATACGATTCCTTTTACAATTCCTTTCGTAGCCATAATTTATTTTATATTGTTTCTTTTAAATTCTTCCAACGCATTCTCACTACCCATCTTCATGGCGCCTACCAATTCACGGAAAGTCTTCTCGCCTCTCGCCTTATCCAAGGTTACCCAGCGCTCTATCATCTCCAATTTCAATAAATAAGCGAATACACTCTCTATGTCGAACGTCTTGAAGAAGGTATTATCGTCCAGCCATTTCCATTTCAAAAGATCGATTTTCTTCTCACGAACGATCAGATCGGTCTCTTCGGCGATGCGTTGTAACTCGGGCAAATATTCCACGGAATCGCCCAAGCCGAAATCACGGGCGTTCGACGTACGGATATTTTCTGCTATCTCATTATGCCCCACGATATAATTGGCCTTATCAAATCCATATTTACGGCAAGTGATCGCAGTAAGAACATTGTTGATATTCAAGTTAAGCTCGAACCAATCGGCCACGAACTTATTCCCACATTTCATGGCATATTCATAATATAACGCAGCCAAGCGGTCTTCCCATGATATATATTCTTTCTCACTTTTGGTGTCCTTAGCCTCTTCGGCTAGATACAGTTTAAAAAAGTCCACGAAATAAGGCGGGAGATTATCATTTTTGGGAATTTTTTCCTCATCCTTCAACGCTTTATATAAAGTATTGAACTCATCATACGTTATTCTTCCTCTTTGATCCGGATCGGAGTCCGGTCTTTTAGCGTGAGCCAGCAGATTTATATTATCATATTTCAAATAAAATAAATCAATCAGCTTTTTATCCTTAGAAGATAGCATATCCTCTATTTCCGTCCGGAACTCACAGACCGAATAGGCTAGTTTACTATCATCCAACGCTATGTTAGGAAGTCCGGAGATTAAGTAGTAATACTTACTCATATCAGAACAGCATTTCTACTAATTGCGGACGCAAGAACTCTTTAAAGAACTCGATGAACTCGTCTTCGCCAAACGTCACTTTATAAGACCCATCCGCCGGGATAATAGAGAAAGACGCTTTCTTTCCGCTTACCTTCTCGATCTTATACCCTTTCTCTAGCAAGCCTTTGGCATTGGCCTCAAAATACGCCTTCAAGCCATCGGAATCAGAAGCTTGGATAGTCAAGAACTCATTAGCGGGCCAGCTTTTCACAAGCTCAAGGATCACTTTCTGCATATAGGCGGGATCCATCAACGCCGCTTTCACATTCGAACTAGCGATATCACCAGTGATAAGGTTTGTCACCTCGCTCTTTAATGCCTCGACAGACTGGGTGGCGAACAATTTCAATTCGGCTTCCGTATTCTTCTTCAACTCGGCAGCTTGTTTCTCAGCAGCCGCTACGATACGTTTCGCTTCCGCTTCCGCATCTTTAAGAATCGTATCCTTTTGAGCATTGGCCTCGGCGATTATACGCCCCGCTTCTTCGTTCCCCTTCTCTACACCTTCCTTGTAGATCTTGTCTGTTAGTTCCTGAATCTTTGTATCCATTTCCTATTATGTATTTGAATTGTATTTTTCAATAGTAAACGCCCACAAAGTTATTATTTTTCGCGGATTAACATCAAAATAAGTGTGAAATCAAGCTAAAAAATAACACTAGTCAAGTAAAATTCTATTTACATTCGTCTATATTGTATTTTTGTTCGTCTATTTGTATCTTTGTGAGTCAAAATACAAAATTAACATGTTTACGATTAGAAAAGCGACTATTGATGATCGTTCTCTTATTCATGATCTTGCCTCACGCATTTGGGAGAACACGTATGGAAAGATACTTTCTAAAGAGCAATTGGATTATATGTTCGATATGATGTACGCTCCGGATAACATTCTTAAACAAATGGAAGAGTTACATCATCAATATTTTATTATATTGGTGGACGATATGCCGGCAGGCTATTTATCCATAGAGAAAACAGGTGAAAACACGTACAATTTTCAAAAGATCTATTCCCTACCGGAAATGCATGGCACGGGAATCGGGCGTTTTATCATCGAACAAGGTATTAATTATTTGAAGGAGGTACATACCGGGCCTTTCACTATAGAATTATACGTAAACCGTTACAATCCCGCCATAGGCTTCTACAGACATATGGGATTACGGGAAATAGGCACACGGGACCATCATATAGGAAACGGCTATTTCATGAACGATTATATCATGAGCATGGAAGTGGAGAATAAATAGACAGTCATCCCCTATTCATATATTTATATATAGAATAGGGGATGATGATTGTCAACGGGTCTTCCCTCTTTTCGGATTACGAGGTTTCTCTAGGATTCGTACACTACTAACTTTTACAGAGTAAATAACAGCGATCCTATCATTCTTCGGATTCTCAATCGCAAGTTGAGAGTTCCAGATTTTCTTTTCTTGTTTTTTATCCATAACGCTACAATTTAATAGTTCATATTTAATAAGTCAAACCTTGACTGTCTTTTTCTCTTTTCCTTCCGCTATCTCAACCAGATAAACCCCGGCGCAAATACAGATAATGGCGAACGTCTGTGTCCAACTGAAACGGTCTTGCCCGATCAATAGGGATGTAATCGTTGCCACGATCAAGATCAGATAGCCATAAATAGCCACCAACGTAGTTTTCAAATACTTCAATCCGATAGGAATCAACAGATAACTAATTACCGTAGGGAAAATAAGCACAAACATCAATACGGCAAAAGGCCACCAATGAAATGGCTCCGAGAATAAAGGAGCATGAAAGCCCTCTATCGGCAAAATCAATAGACTGGAAAAAGCGGCGCCCGTGAATGTATATCGAAGCATCGTCATCGTCCCTACTTTTTGTAAGATCCGCTGGCTTAATACCAGATACACGGCATAAAACACGGAGCTAGCCAGACATAGCATATTTCCATTAAAAGCGTCCGCCGCTAAATCGTCGCTTTGCTGGGTCAAGATGCAAACCAAGGCCCCAGATAAACCAATCAAGATACCGAGTATTTTCATCCAAGTAGCCTTTTCCTTATAAAAGAATACCATAATCAAAAATACCCAGATCGGTTGCAAGCTCGTGAAAATAGAACTCGAGACCGGCGTTGTCTTGCTAAGCCCCACTAAATAAAGAAACATAAAACCATAGATACCGATAGCGCCTAGTAAGAATAGCCACACCTTATCTTTCGTCGTAGAAACCTCCGGTTTCATAAACCAGCCGATCACCCAAAACGCCACGGCCGCAAACACGCATCGGAAAGAAGCGCCCGTCAACGGGCTCATCCATAAGGGAAGCAAGTATTTCAAGGCGTTCATATTCAATCCACTGAAAGTTTTTGAGACCACCATGCTAATATTAGCTTCTGTTTTCTTATTTTTCACTGTCTATCATTTTTTAGTTTTATATTCGTAAATCAAATTTTATCGTTGAAAAGGAACGAGTCTCGTTTTACATAAGCCCAGATCGTAGCGACCAGCGCAATACAGAGGTTAAAAATAAACGCGAATTGCTGGCTCTTGACATGGAGTATAGACTGGAAGAAATCGATAATAAACGGACAAAGTAATATCGCCAAATAATTCATCGCCATCACGAAAGCTAATGCCAATGTAACTTTCTCAGGAATGGCCGTACGAGTCGTTTTATCATAAGCGATTGGCTGGATAACACCATATCCAAAACCGATAAAAATACATCCCAATCCAATTAGCCATTCCGTACGAGATATCAAAATCAAGGCCATCCCTAAAGCGATCGCCAATAGACTGACAAATTTTGTCTTTTGCTTAAATAAATCAACGATCTGATTCAAGATAAAACCGGGAGCCATAATAGCCAAGAAAAACAATGAAATCATTAATCCGGAATTACCGCTTGTAAACTTATATTCCTTCATTAAAAACGGTAAGTTAAAGCTGACTATAATCACTAAATACGTAGCCAATCCATAAAAACACATGATTTGTACCAGATGCTTTATATCCACACCATATTTACCCGGAACCGTGACGGGATCTGCCGCAACAGGGGCTTTCACTTCTGATTTCGATACGATCGCCGGCTCATTCTCCATACTCCTTTTCAAGTATACGGAAAGTACGATGGAAATCAAGGGCAATAGATAAACGGCAAACGGTAAATGCCAATTCACCTCCGCCAGATATCCCGTTAAGATCGTGGCTAATACCAACGTTACATTTGTAATAGCAGAACTTAAACCAAATTGCTTCGTCCGGTATTTCCCGATAAAGAAACGAGAAATCAAACCGGTCGATAAGGGTACGATCAAGCCAGATCCGATTCCCATTAAGGCGCTCACCGCTATCAACTGCCACATCTTATTAGAGAGTAAGTATAGAATACCACTTAGGGCAAAGATCACTAAGCCTAATTGCAATAGACGTATCTCATTTACTTTCTCCGTTAATTTACCCGACAATATAATAAATGGAATTATCAATAACGATGGCAAAGAGGAAAGCATCTGAATATCCAGTTCCGTAGAATGAGGAAAAATAACGGAAAGTTTCCCTAATATCGGAGAAACCGCTAAACCCGGTAATGCATTTAAAGCGGAGATAGACCATATCCCTACCAGAGTTATAAGGGGAATTGTGCCCCGGCCTGTCTGTATTCTCATAAAGATTTAGTTTTACGTTTTTATCTAATCAAAACAAACATTTTATGTGAAAGTTCATTATTTTCGCTCTTTCCAAGAGGACTGGACTTGTATCGCTAATAAACCCCAAATAATGTAAATCCAAAAAACATTCCAATCCATAATCTGTTTTGGCATAAACGCTCAGTGGAAGCAGTATTCCATTGACTCAAATCATTTTATTAACAAAAAAACTAAAGAAAAATGAAAGACTCAAATTTCAGAAATGGCGATGCCAAAACAGCGATTTTTGGCTCAGAAGTGATGTTGACACCCTCTCCAGTAGATAAGATTCCTGATGGCCCTACAACCCCGGAGATCGCTTATCAAATGGTTAAAGACGAGACTTTCGCACAAACACAGCCTCGCTTGAACCTAGCTACATTCGTTACTACGTATATGGACGAGTACGCGACAAAATTGATGAACGAAGCTATCAACATCAACTATATTGACGAAACAGAGTATCCGAGAATCGCTGTTATGAACGCCAAATGTATTAATATCATGGCGAGTCTTTGGAATTCTCCCGAGCAAGAAAAATGGAAAACCGGAGCCTTGGCTATCGGTTCTTCAGAGGCTTGTATGCTAGGTGGTGTAGCCGCTTGGTTACGTTGGCGCAAAAAGAGACAAGCACAAGGTAAACCAACTGACAAGCCTAATTTCGTGATCTCTACTGGCTTCCAAGTCGTATGGGAGAAATTCGCCCAGCTATGGCAAATCGAAATGCGTGAAGTTCCCTTGACTTTAGACAAGACGACACTTGATCCGGAAGAAGCGCTTAAGATGTGTGACGAGAACACGATTTGTATCGTTCCTATCCAAGGTGTAACATGGACAGGACTGAACGATGACGTAGAAGCCTTGGACAAAGCGCTCGACGCATACAATGCCAAGACCGGTTATGATATACCTATCCACGTAGATGCCGCCAGCGGTGGTTTTATCCTTCCGTTCTTAAGCCCGGAGACAAAATGGGACTTCCGTTTGAAATGGGTTCTTTCTATCAGCACATCCGGACATAAATTCGGATTGGTTTACCCGGGATTGGGTTGGGTTGTTTGGAAAGACAAGAAATATTTGCCGGAAGAAATGGCATTCAGCGTAAACTATCTTGGAGCGAATATCACTCAGGTTGGTTTGAACTTCTCTCGTCCTGCCGCACAAATCCTCGGACAATACTATCAGTTTATCCGTCTCGGATTCGAGGGCTACAAACAAATCCAATATAACAGTATGGAAATCACGAAATACATCCACCAAGAAATCGGTAAGATGGCCCCATTCGTTAATTACAGCAACGAGGTTGTGAATCCATTGTTTATTTGGTACATGAAACCGGATTACGCTAAGAACGCCAAATGGACACTTTACGATTTGCAAGATAAATTGCAACAAAGCGGTTGGATGGTTCCAGCGTATACACTACCGAAGAAGCTGGATAACTACGTGGTTATGCGTGTCGTAGTTCGTCAAGGTTTCAGCCGTGATATGGCCGATATGTTATTAGGTGATATCAAGAACGCTGTAGCTGCATTGGAGAAACTTGAATATCCGACTCCTACTCGCATCGCTCAAGACAAGAACGTTCCGGTTAAGGGTAAGGTATTTACTCACACCGCAATGAGCAACGCTAAGAAATAAAAACAAAATTCATCAAGGCGTGCATGAAAGGACTATCAGTGTTTTCATACACGCCTTCTTTAATCCAATTCATATATGGACAAAAAAATAACGATCGCCCAAATAAAGGAAGTAGCTCAACAGGCTTACGATCTTTACAAGACAAATACGGATGGTAAGAATGCCGATTACATTCCTTATCTGGCGAATATCAATAAAAATCTATTCGGAATCAGTATTTGTCTTTTAAACGGACAAACCATCGAGGTGGGAGATTCCGAATATCGTTTCGGTATTGAATCCGTATCGAAAGTACACACCGCTATCTTGGTACTGCGCCAATACGGAGCGAAAGAATTATTGGAGAAGATTGGTGCCGACGCTACCGGATTGCCATTTAACTCCATCATCGCTATCTTATTGGAAAACGACCATCCTTCTACCCCATTGGTAAATGCCGGCGCTATCACGGCTTGTAGTATGGTGAAGCCTGTCGGTGATTCCAAACAGAAGTGGGATGCTATCGTAGCCAATATCACGGATTTGTGCGGAAGCGCACCGCAGTTGATCGACGAACTCTATAAATCCGAGTCCGCAACGAACTTCAATAACCGCTCCATCGCTTGGTTGCTAAAGAATTACAATCGCATTTATGACGATCCGGATATGTCTTTGGATCTGTATACCCGTCAATGTTCTTTGGGTATCACGGCTAAGCAACTATCTGTCGCTGCCGCTACGGTCGCAAATTTAGGTCTTAATCCTGTGACAAAGAAACAAGTATTCGATGCAGAGTTATCTCCGAAGATCACTTCCATGATCTCTACCGTAGGTTTTTATGAACACACCGGTGATTGGTTGTACACTTCCGGTATTCCCGCAAAAACTGGCGTAGGCGGTGGCGTCATGGGTGTACTTCCCGGACAATTCGGTATTTCCGCATTCGCTCCTCCTATTGACCAAGCTGGTAACTCTGTAAAGGCACAGCTTGCTATTAAGTATGTAATGAATAAACTCGGATTGAACGTGTTCAACGGGCACCGTGTGACGATCGTTGACTAATAGACTGAATCAGTTTAAACGAGAAATAGTATAGAAAAAGTGTTTCATTACGATGGGCAGTTATACCATCTAAATGAAACACTTTATTTTTTGTATCAATAAAAATCGGATCAATTCTCCGACACGACCCAAGCCGAATCGTATACTTCCGTATTCGGGGTCTTATAATACATATCCTTTTCTTGAGGAATGCTTAATTTATAGGTCTTCCCACCTGTCACCAACTTCCGATCACGGAGCCAAGGATTAAAACGTTTCAAGTCCGCATAAGTGATCCCATGCTCTTTAGCGAAAGCCGACAGATTCTGTATATCTTGGCTTACAGCCACGTCTACGGTAGGGATCGGCTTATACAGGTCACGGGCACGAAGCACAAAACCGTATTTCGACGGATTCTCGAAAATTTGCTTGATCGCCATGATTCGATAAATATAACGGGTAGTCTCCTCCACCAGCCAGAGATCAAAGGAGGAATCCGCATCTTGTTTGACCAGCTCACCGGATATACGTCCCATGCCGCCATTATAAGAAGCGGCTACCGCCGCCCAATCTCCATATTTCTTATAGGCGGCTTTCAAATAGCGGCAAGCGGCCCCAGTAGCTTTCTCCACATGGCAACGCTCGTCGACCGTCGGGGTGATTGTCAAACCATACTCCCTTGCCGTGCCCTCCAGTAATTGCCACATCCCGACAGCACGAGCCGGAGAGGATACACGGGGGTCCAAATGGCTTTCTATCACCGCTAGATATTTGAAATCATCGGGAATGCCGTTCGCCTTCAAGATCGGCTCGATCACCGGGAAATAACGGTTCGCCCGCTTGATCAGAAGCATCGTCGTAGAATGGAAATAAGTAAAGCTACTCAATTCACGGTCATAGGCTTCCCGCATATCATAGCGGGTAATATCGATTAGTTTCCCACAAAAAGGAACCGAGGACGGAACATCCGGAGACAGGGTCATGGACGAGACAACCGGACGGCTCTCTATCACTTTTTCCACGTCATTCGAACTCATCGAGATACATGCGGTCAAGCAAACGACGCCTCCACATAAAAAACTAGCTAAATTATTCTTGGATATTCTCATTTTCATCTTGAATTGTTTTAGGTCTAAGAATGTTTATATCGCCTTTTTCCTTGTACTTAATGCCATCGGAACCTTCGGCTTCTATCACATAAAAATACACACCCGGCTGAACGTATTTACCGCCCTTCTTTCCATCCCATCCTTGGGCCGGATCTGTCCAGTAATACATCTGTAGGCCCCAGCGATTAAATATCCATGCCTTAAATTTCACCAACGACTTATAGGCAACCCGGAACTCATCATTAATTCCGGGCGTGGTACCCGGGGAGAATGCGTTCGGTATCATCAGATAAGACTCCGAGATATCAATCTGAACCTCATCTTCCGTGCTGCAAGTAGTGCTTTGGTCGCTTACTTCCAACTTGATGATAAAAGTCCCGGATTGGTTGAACGTATAATCCACCTCCTCACCCGTAAAACGAACAACCGGATTATCTTCTTCCCCTTGCCGATAGATTTTCCAATTAAACAGGGCGGCTGTCGGCGTATTCGCGATAGCCGAAAATTGAACAGTGGCGGGAGCGCAATAACCGCTCTTCGTCGTATTCATATTCGGGGCCTCTTGCTCAATCAGCAACGTGTCTATATGAGCATCTACCGCAGCGGCCTGATATTCATCGATACAAAGCGTAACCTCCTTTCCAAAATGACGAGCGAAATAATCGCCTTTCACACAGATCTCCGTATCACACCAAGGAGCGGGAATGGATTTACCGAACAAATTGCCCTCGATGACCGCCGTCTCTTGTTTAGAGGTATATTCTTTTTTATCCGAATTATATTCCAATGTATTATAAATAACATCAAATTGGCGAGACAGTTCACGTCTTGTTCCCGTATTCGGCCAATAATAATAAATAGGTTGGATCGTACCTGTCCCAGCCAAGACCAATCCGCTACATGGATCGCTATTATCGGAGACATGCAGGTTGGATATGTTTAAGGTGTATTTGCTGTAATCAACGATCCAGACGTAACGAGATACGGCTCCTTCCTCGACAAAATAGCCATATCCCTCCTCTACATTCCGAATGGTGGAAGTAGTTCCATTTTGGGTGGAGGCCACCTTCTCGGCCTCCAATCGCTTGGTTTTATAACGATACCATTGATGCGAAGAAGAAGATGATGAGGTATAACTAATCGTCACGTTATCCATTCCATACACCAAGTAGACCTCAAGTCGCTCGGCGGAATCGCCGGAACTCTGCGTGGCTTTCATCGGGCTACCACTTCCTCCCGTCACCACATACTGGGCACACGAGACAGCCGCTACAAACACAAAACTTAGCGATAACAGTATCTTTCTTAATTCCTTCTTTAGCATATATAGTCTAAAAATTACGGTTCCAAAATTAGGGAAATAAAAGGACATACGTAGCATGATAAGCAAAATTCACTATCTTTGTCACAAAATACTCCGAACAGCAAATGAACAAGATTAGTATATACGCATTGACGTTCTTTTTAAGTTTATCGAGCGTAACCGTTTATTCCCAAAAGAATAATAAGCAAGTTATTTTTACTAACGAACAAGGGAGCGATATATTTTATCATACCATCGAACGCGGACAAACCGTATACGCCATAGCGACCATGTATGGCGTAAGCGTAGAGGATATTTATCGGTTGAATCCGGAAAGTAAAGAAGGGATCAAGGCCGGTTCTACGTTAAGAATCCCGCAGAAGGACTCCGCTATCGCACCTTCCGGCAAAGCAGATAACTATACATACCATACGATCCAGCCGAAAGAGACCTTGTACTCTTTATCCATTAAATATTCAGTGCCCGCCACGGATATTATCGCCGCCAATCCGGGTCTCTCCACATCGACCTTTACGATTGGCAAGAATATCCGGATCCCGCCGACACGACTGGAAACCTTGCCTACTACGGAAAAAAAGACCGTACAGAAGGAAATGGAATATACCATACAGAAAAAAGAGACCATGTACCGTATCTGCCGGAAGTTCGATATTTCCAGCGCGGAGCTTTTAAGACTCAACCCCGAGCTGAAAAACGGAGTAAAAGCGGGCATGGTTATCAAGATACCGGTAGCCAGTGAAGAAGTGATCACCCAAAACATAAGACAGCCGGAAGAGCGTGAGGTGAACGCCCTCCTCTCTACTCCTAAAGATATAAAGAAGGTGAACCGTATCCAAGTCGCCTTATTGTTGCCGTTCATGACGAACGAGACAACGCAATCATCCGCGACCTCCCGTTTCGTGGAATATTACGAGGGATTGCTATTGGCGGTCGACAGCTTGCGAAATATGGGAACCTCTATCGAGCTATCGGTATATGATACTGGAAACGGTACGAAGAAAGTCAAGGAGATATTGAAAGAAGATGCGTTATCAAACGCTAATTTGATCATTGGCGCCGTACAGAACGACCAAATCGGATTGATCGCTGATTTTGCCCAAAAGCATAATATCAAATACGTGATCCCTTTCACCTCCAAGAATGATGATGTCTTGTCAAACGCGAATGTTTATCAAGTAAACACACCTCATTCCTATTTATACTCCAAGGCGGCACAAGCCGGATGCGATTTATTCTCGGATTACAATATCATACTTGTCAATATAAAGGATAAAGAAGAAAAGCCGGAATTTATCAAAGCCTTCAAGACGGAGATGCAGCAACGCGATATCCCGTTCAAGGAAGTAACTTATAAAGGGGATACTTTCGCCACGGATATAGAGGCAGCCATGGTAAGGGACAAGCGGAATGTGGTATTGCCAACCTCCGCCTCCTTAGATGCGGTGAATAAGATCAAGGCACCGCTCCGTATGCTTTCCGAGTTAAAAGAGGAGGAGAAAGAGCCTTATATGGTCAACCTATTCGGTTATCCGGAATGGCAGACCTATACAAGAGAGTGTCTGGAGGACTTCTACGCATTGAACACCTATATCTATAGTAATTTCTATGCGGACAACTTATCTCCGGAAGTCCATAGCTTTTATTCCGATTATAAAAACTGGTATAGCAAGAATTTAATCAACACATTCCCGAAATATGGAATCCTAGGCTTTGACACGGGTATGTATTTCCTAGGCGCCATCAATAAATATGGCTCGAACTTCGAGAATAATTTAGACAAGATCCATTATAAGAGCATCCAGACCGGATTCGATTTCCATAGAGTGAATAATTGGGGCGGTTTTATCAATACGAACTTGTTTATTGTACATTACAAGAATGATTATACGGTAACCCGCAGTGAGGTAAGATAATTGATATGATGACGAAAAAGATATTTGTAGCGATATTTCTGTGCATGGCAAGCTTATCGATTTGCTATGCGCAGAAAAGTACTTTTAAGCAAGAGCTTGCGGTTGGAGCGTCCTTCGGATTAAATTTCTCTAGCGTAAGTTTTGCCCCAAAAGTCCCTACGAAGATGAAACTTGGGTTTAACGGGGGAGCGACGATACGTTGGAATACGGAACCCAATTTAGGCATACAGGCGGAATTGAACTTTACCCAACATGGATGGGAAGAGAAGTTTGAGGAGAAACCTCAATATAAATATAGCCGTACGGTAAACTATATGGAGCTTCCGTTCTTGACTCACATCCATTTCGGAAGCAAGCGAGTGCGTGTATTCGTCAATCTAGGGCCTAAAATCGGTTATGCGCTGAGCGAAAGCACGGAGTCGAACCTTAATGGCGAGAACCCGAACGCGAACCGTCCGGACGAACAACATACAATGGAAGTCCAAAAGAAGTTCGATTGGGGGCTTTGCGGCGGACCGGGAATCGAGCTCCGCACCGGAATAGGCTCTTTCCTGTTGGAAGGTCGTTATTACTATGCACTGGGCGATATGTTCAATAGCCGTAAAGGAGACACTTTCTCTAAATCTTCCAGCCAAATAATATCCGCGAAACTAACCTATCTGATTCCCATCTTTAGTAAATAAAGGGGATGGACTCGTGATATCGTAACAATCAATTGAAGATCTGTGCCGCAAGTAATCCCACTCACGGGATAAGAACGGTGGATAATATAGCCAAGCACCGGACGATCTGATCTTTTCACGAATGTGAAGAGATCTTTTCACGCTCGTGATACGATCGTTTCACCCTTGTGAAAAGATCATTTCACATCCGTGAAAAGATCTTTGGATACAGGCGTACAAGCTACTTCCGATAATACCTTTATCCAACAGGAAGGTTCTACAGTAATAAATCATGAATACAATGGGGAACGCATCTAACTATCATTATTGTTGAGGTGACCTACTATAAAAGAAAAGGCCATCCGTCACGGACAGCCAATCTCATTGTTAACCTTAAATCTAATACCATGAAAAACACAGTGCAAATATAGAGACTTTATGTTATGCAGCATAATTTTCCAACAAGAAAAGCCTACTCATTAACTTTATTTAAGATAAACATGCTATACAACATAGAATTCAGCTCTTTTTATCTCGTTTTTTCTATTAACAGCGAAATACTACCACTATAAATATTTCTTACCTTTGCATTTATAAACATAAATATGGATTAATATAAGAAATCATGCTAATTATAGGTATAGCGGGCGGGACTGGTTCCGGGAAAACTACAGTGGTAAAAAAGATCATAGAAAGTTTACCTCCCGGTGAGGTCGTATTACTCCCTCAAGATTCTTATTACAAAGATAACAGCCATGTGCCGGTAGAGAAACGTCAATATATTAATTTCGACCATCCCGACGCATTTGATTGGCCGCTCCTCTCAGAGCAAGTCACCTTGCTGAAAGAGGGGAAATGCATCGAGCAGCCGACTTATTCTTATCTTACCTGCTGCCGATTGCCCGAGACCATTCATATCGAGCCTCGTGATGTTGTCATCATCGAAGGGATCCTCGCTTTATGCGACCCTCAATTACGAGACTTGATGGACTTGAAAGTATTTGTCGATACAGATTCGGACGAACGTCTTATCCGTGTGATCCAACGGGATATGATCGAGAGAGGACGCACGGCGGAAGCGGTAATGGAACGCTATACCCGGGTACTAAAGCCTATGCACCTGCAATTTATAGAGCCTAGCAAACGATATGCCGACCTAATTATACCCGAAGGAGGAAGCAACCAGATCGCCATCAATATATTGAAAATGTTTATCGAGAACAATCTGGGGCTTCCCCATACAGAAAATCAATAAACCAATCGTTCCGACAGGGATCTCCCCAATATAAATGCGTGTACCCCGCCAATACGTTCTTGTAGCGATATAGCGGGGTATCCGTTTGACCTCCTTTCGCCGTAAAGGCTTTCGCTACCGAAGGCAGCGGGCTTTCCATAGGCACGATCCGGGAATAATGGAACTCATGCCCTCGTAGGACATCATTCTTATAGCATAAAGTCCGATACCCTAAACGTAACTTCATGTTCTCCATCGTGGTGGATTGCGGTAATACACCGGCCATTGGATAGGCAATCCCATCCGTACCGATAATCTCTTTACAGAGATACATCATCCCCCCACATTCCGCCAGCAACTTGCCCCCCACTTCCACAAAGGAATGAATCGATTCACGCATCCCGGAATTCATGCTCAACTCCGATAAATATAACTCGGGATATCCACCCGGCAAATAGACAAAATCGGCCTCCGGTAAACAATCATCCCTCAATGGACTGAAATAGGTAATCTTGCCTAGAGTAGATAAGAAATGTATATTTTCCTCATATGAGAAATTAAAAGCGGGATCACGGGCGATGGCTATATTTAAGTTTGCCTTTGAAACAGTCCTCATGACTTCCTTAACCCGAGGAACTGGCTGTCGCTCTGGCAAAGCCGTGATTGCCAACAGGCGGTCTATATCCACATGCTCCTCCACCAAGCAAGCAACCCGGTCCGCAAACTCCTCAAAGCAAAAATCCTCATCCAACGACAACCCCAAATGCCGGCTCGGGATCTCTACATCCGCACACTTCGGTAGATAGCCTAACGCTTCCACACCCGCATCCTCACACGCTTGTCTCAAGAAAGAATAATGACTCTCCGACGCCACGAAATTAAATACCGCCCCCACGACATTCAGATCTTTCCGAAAATTCCGGAAGCCATAAAGCAAGGGAGCTACCGAATAAGCCGTACTTTTAGCGTTCACCACCAATACGATCGGTATCCGCAATAAACCGGAGATCTCCGCACTACTCCCTCGCATGGCATCGTAGCCATCGAACAGCCCCATCACCCCTTCGGTCACGGCTACATCCGCATTCGAGGTATACCGGGCATATAAATCCTTGATATGCCCTTCCGACATCATGAAACCATCCAAATTCACGGAAGCGCAACCAGCCGCCATTTTATGATGACGAGTATCTATATAATCCGGCCCACACTTAAAAGGCTGCACCCGTAAAGAACGATTTCTCAAGGCACGAAGCAATCCTAAGGTAAAAGTAGTCTTCCCGCTTCCCGACGAAGCGGCACCTATTAGCAAATGAGATCTCATGTATTCTGTTTCTAATATATCTGGGAAACAAAGATATGAAACCAACTCGTAAATGTAACATAGAAATAACATAAATTCTTGTTATACTATAAATCGATCCTATTATATTCGCTGCATGAAACAAAAAGAATAAGTAGTTAGTGAAAACAAGATTAACCATATTATATAGTATTTGTTGCATATCAATGTTTCAGGGCACGACTTTTTCCCAAACAAGCACTTTTACCCACCGGAACGACAGTTCCAGTCTAGCGCCTTTATCTACTTGGGGAAGAATCCAAAGACAAACCGACAAGATAATTACCAGCAATGTTTTCCAAATGACCTATATCGGGGTACCGTTGATCGTTAGCGGTTTGATTATCAAAAATGAGGACGATCATTTTCAGAGTTTGCGCAATACATATATTCCAAATTTCCGATACCATTACGACGATTACCTGCAATATCTACCTGCCGTAGCGATGCTTGGCTTAAAAATAGGCGGTGTACAAGGAAGAAGCTCTTGGTCCCGAATGCTCGTATCCGAAGCCATCACCGCCAGTATCATGGGAGCAACCATCAATACGGTGAAACATACGGCAAATGTCACCCGTCCGGATGGTTCGAACAATCATTCTTTCCCTTCCGGGCACACGGCCATGGCATTTATGGCCGCCACCATGTTGCATAAAGAATACGGGACGACCCGTAGCCCTTGGTATAGTATAGGAGGCTATACGGTAGCGACCGCCACGGCCGTATCCCGTATGCTCAATAACAAGCACTGGCTATCGGATGTAATGGTTGGTGCCGGAATCGGGATCTTATCGACCGAGGTCGGATATTTTCTAACGGATCTGATCTTCAAGGACAAAGGTATCACCCATAGCTATCTGGGATTCGAGACATTCAAATACCAGCGAAATCCCTCTTTTTTCGGAATCTATATGGGGTTTAGCTTGATGCCGACAAAGTTTAATCTGGCTCCGGATGTGCGATTAAAAGCATCGCCGGGAAGTACGGCCGGATTTGAAGGCGCTTGGTTCATGAATCGTTATATAGGCTTCGGCGGACGCATCTCGGCGACAAGCATGCCTTTATCCCTTACGAAACCCTTAGCGAATCCGACAGTTCCCGGTACGACCTATCAAGTGAACGCCCTAAAATCCGATCCTCTCGACATGATCGGCGGATACATCGGCTCCTACCTATCGTATCCGGTGACCAATCGATTTCTCTTGGGCACGAAACTGCTAATCGGATGTAATTACAGCCCAGCCTCCCGAATATCAGCATTGGGCGTGGAGGAAGGCAAACCGGAAACGATTGAGAAAGAGATCGTAAACACGAATAAAGCGTTTAATATAGGATATAGCACAAACTCCTCTTTCTCATACATATTGCATCCTAATCTAAATGTGCGGGTATTTCTCGATTATACTTTTATCCCCTCACGATTCGTATCATACATAGCCAACCCCAAAAAAGAAACCGATCGCTTCGAGCATCATAAGACCTTACAGGCCTTGACGCTCGGAGCATCGGTAAATATCATGCTTTGGTAGATTTAAAAATCAATATTGCTCCTTCTCGTTCGGGAAATCTTGAGATTTCACGTCCTCGATGTACGCTTGTACGGCACGGGTAATCTCCTCCCCTAAATTAGCGTAGCGACGTAAGAAACGGGGAGAAAAGCCTTGATTGATACCGAGCATATCATGCATAACCAACACTTGACCATCTACGCCTCCACCGGCGCCAATGCCGATAACCGGGATCGTAAGCTCCGAAGCGACACGAGCCGCCAACTCCGCCGGGATCTTCTCCAACACCAAGGCGAAACAACCTATCTCCTCTAGCAAATGGGCATCCTCGATCAGTTTATTAGCCTCGGCCTCTTCACGGGCACGTACCGTATACGTACCGAATTTATTGATCGATTGCGGCGTCAATCCTAAATGTCCCATAATTGGAATACCGGCACACAAGATACGTTCGATAGATTCCCGAACCTCAGCCCCGCCTTCCAACTTGATACAATCGGCATGCGTCTCTTTCATCACCCGGATAGCGGAGGCCAAGGCTTCTTTAGAGTTTCCTTGGTACGTACCGAAAGGCAGGTCTACCACCACCAGCGCACGATTCACCGCTTTCATGACCGATTTACCATGGTAAATCATCTGGTCGAGCGTAATCGGCAAAGTGGTCACGTTTCCAGCCATTACGTTAGAAGCGGAGTCTCCCACCAAGATCACATCCATTCCTGCTTGATCGATCAATTTCGCCATCGAATAATCATAGGCGGTAAGCATGGATATTTTCTCGCCACGCTGCTTCATCTCTATCAGGCGATGCGTGGTCACCTTTCTATTATCATCTACTTTTGCGACAGACATATTATATTTTTTTATTAATTGTTTCGGCCGCAAAGGTAAGTATTATTATTTATTTTCAAGACAAACATTCACGGCACTTAAGCCTCTGTCGCCACGTTCAAGGTCGAACGTCACGATATCGTTCACGGAGATATCATCCACAACATTGTTCACGTGAAAGAAATACTTTTCCGTCCCCGACAAGTCACGGATAAACCCGAACCCTTTTGCCTCATTAAAATAGTCTACCCTGCCCCTTAAGATAACGGGAGCCACATCCTCTTTCTTAGGAGTCGAGATCAAGATATCTTCCTGATTTATCTCTTCTTTTTGACGAAGTTCGGGAGGGACAGAGGTGATCATCCCATTTTCATCCACATAAGCGATCATATCCTCAAAGCTAGTCGCCTTACCGGATGATTTTCTTTCCTCTTTCCTGTTCTGTTTCTCTACTCGGCGGGCTTGTTTCTTTTTCTCGTTTTCACGTTTACCAAATGATGCGTATTTTGCCATACAGTCGATTTTAATTTATACTAGGGCCTCACGTTCCGTGAAGCGTTGTTTATACTAACTTAGCGTGAGAATTGATGATTAAAGGTGAGATCCGCTTAATAATAATATAAAAAGAAGAACTATGTCGATAATGATTCTAGACTCAAACTTTCGCAAAGATAATAAAATAAACGGAGAAAACCTTATAGATCCTCTCATTTAAGAATAAAAAAACTTACTTTTGCATCCTATACCAAAAAGCATTTATGAAACTACTTTTTTTTGATTTAGAGACTACCGGCATAAAATACTGGAGAAATGGCGTCCACCAAATAAGTGGGGAGATCGTAATTGATGGGGTTACGAAGGAATCTTTTAATTTCAATGTCTGCCCACATCCCCAATGTGAGATAGAGGAAGAAGCGCTTCGCATTTGCAACGTGTCCAAGGAACAGATACAAGCTTATCCTCCCATGCGAGAGGTGTACGTTAAATTCGTGAACATGCTGTCCAAATACGTGGACAAGTTTGATAAAAAAGACAAGTTCTTTCTCGTAGGATACAACAACGCCTCTTTCGATAATCACTTCTTGAAAGCCTTCTTCGTACAGAACGGAGATAATTATTTCTACTCATGGTTCTGGGTGAACTCGATCGACGTAATGGTATTGTCTACCCAGCATTTGATGCGCAAACGGCATGAGATGACAGATTTCAAGCAGGAAACAGTGGCAAGGGCTTTAGGCATACAAATAGATTCCGCTAAATTGCATGACGCATCCTATGATATTCAATTAACCAAAGAAATTTATAATAGGATATCCTCCCTCTCATTTATGGGTTGATTGATTCTTTTTATAAATTATCGTTTTTGACTATAGGTTGATTTAATTATCTTTACGGCGTAGAATCAATTTTTAAGATGTCTGTGAAACATAGTATCCGTATTTTCTTCTTTATTATCGCTCTCGTATATACAGGTTCCTTGACTGCCCAAGAAAAGGCGTATCCGAAAAACGGAGAGGGCATCACTCTTTTTCTCAAACGCTTCAACCGTACCGGCGGGACGTATCAGAAAGAGTTTATCGAGCTTAATAAAGGGAAGTTGGGTAAAAATAACACTCTGCGCATGGGCGTAAAATATACCTTGCCTCCGCTCGCCTCCGCCCCTCAGAAGAAGAATTATCAGCCCCTATTCGGCAAGTCGCTAGCCAGTTACAAAGTAACCTCTTCCGATTTAAAGGGAGCTTGCTTTTATCTGGTCAGCGGTCATGGCGGTCCGGACCCCGGAGCGATCGGTAAAATGGGCTCCCATGAATTGCATGAGGATGAATACGCTTACGACATCATGCTACGTCTGGCACGCAATCTTTTAACGCGAGGCGCAAAGGTACATATTATCATCCAAGACGCAAAGGACGGAATACGTGACCAGCAATTTCTCAATAACAGCAAACGGGAAACTTGTATGGGTAGTCCGATCCCCCTCAGCCAAGTAAGCCGTCTGGATCAGCGTTGCGCCAAGATAAACAGCTTGAGCCGGAAAGATAAAGAAACTTATAAGAGAGCGATATTCATCCATGTGGACAGCCGGAGCCGGCATCAAAGGACCGATGTCTTTTTCTATCATAAGCCCAAGGATCAAGCGAGCAAGCGCTTGGCTAAAACGATGAAATCCACTTTCTCGCGCAAATACAACCGCCACCAGCCGGGCCGGGGATTCTCGGGCACGGTAGACGATCGTAACTTATATGTATTACGTCACACGACCCCGACCTCCGTATTCGTCGAATTGGGCAACATACAAAACCAATACGACCAACAACGGATCATCCTCAGCAACAATCGGCAAGCCTTGGCCAACTGGCTTTGCGAAGGTTTTGTCACGGATTATAATTATTATAGGAAGTAGCATCCCTAATGATCTATTATACTAACACATATCCTGCGGCAGAAATGTTATATGAGCGATCTTAACAGCAATGTAACATATATTTCATTTCTCCGAAATAAGAATATCCGTTCTTTGCCAAAAATAATTATATTTGTATATGGAGAGCCGTAAGGCACTCTTTTAAAAACAGAACAGCTTATGGCAACAACTCGTATTCTTGTAGTGGATGATGAAGAGGATTTGTGTGAGATCCTTAAATTCAACTTAGAAATAGAAGGTTATGAAGTAGATACCGCCTATAGTGCGGAAGAGGCATTAAAAAAGGATCTGACCGTTTACAATTTATTATTGTTGGATGTCATGATGGGAGAAATCTCCGGTTTCAAGATGGCACGTATCCTGCGACAAGATGAGAAGACGGCCAATACCCCTATCATCTTCCTCACGGCCAAAGATACGGAGAACGATATGCTCACAGGGTTCAATCTCGGGGCGGATGACTATATCTCCAAGCCTTTCTCCATCCGCCAAGTGATAGCGCGTGTTAAGGCCGTACTAAGAAGAACTTCCGAGAAATCAAAAGAAAAAGAGATTGAGAAACTCGAGTATGAGACATTAGCTCTTGATACGAAACGCATCAAGGCTACGGTAGACGGGGTGGAAGTTCCATTGACCAAAAAAGAGTTTGAGATACTAAAACTTCTATTGGAAAATAAAGGGAACGTCTTCTCCAGAGAGGAAATACTATCTCGCATCTGGAAAGACGAGGTATATGTTCTAGACCGTACCATCGATGTCAACATCACCCGGTTACGTAAGAAAATAGGTCCTTATGGAAAGAACATCGTAACTCGCTTAGGTTTCGGTTATTGTTTTGAATGCTAATATTGTCGTGAATCATGGTAAAGATAGATGGTGAGAAAAGACACCGGATACCGTTTAGCCAACGGCTTTTCTGGTCGGTCTTTTTTATGTTCTTGGGCTTTACGGTCTGTTTCCTGCTATTCCAATATCAGCGGGAAAGGGAGTTCGCGCAAGAAAAGTTGAACAATGTGTTGAGTAACTATAATTACCAATTATTCCGCAAATGCCAACAAAGTACGGACATCAACAAGACCGTAATAAGTTTCATGGACGATATCCCTCAAAAGGATTTGCGGGTAACCATTATAGATCCATCCGGCGACGTATTGTTTGATAATAGCGGGACGGACGAGTTTAATAACCATAACGACCGGAGCGAGGTACGCAAAGCCCGATTATATAATGAAGGGTTCGCTATCCGTTCCTCGGAATCTACGGGAAAAAGGTATTTCTATTCGGCATCAAATATAGGAGGTTATATTTACCGCTCAGCCCTGCCCTATGATCCATATGTAAGAGGGATATTGACGGTAAACAAGGACTTCATTTATTTCATGGCATTGATGACCTTGATTTTCTTCTTTGTCCTTTCCCGTTTTACTTTCAGCATAGGTAAAACGATATCCAAACTAAGGGATTTCGCCTTAAACGTAGAGAAAGATCGAATGCCTGCGGTCGATTATGTTTTCCCGAATGATGAGCTAGGTGATATCTCACAGAATATCGTAACCTTATACCATCGGCAACAGAAAGCGAAAAACGAGTTATCCATGGAACGGGAAAAGCTTATCAAACATTTCCAATATTCCAAGGAAGGCTTCGCTATGTTTACAAGTGAAGGGCGGGAGATTCTTTCTAACATCCTATTCATTCAATTCATAAATGTCATATCCGACACCCAGATCCACCAAGTGGAAGACGTTACTGATATAGCCGAATTAGAACCAATCCGTACCTTCTTGAATAAGAATATCCGGAATCTGAATCGGAAAAAGAAAGTATTAAGAGAGTCCGTGACTATTGACAAGAACGGTAAAATATTCTTGATCGAATGTATTTTATTCCTCGATAATAGTTATGAGATCTCTATTAATGATATATCCCGTCAAGAAGAAGAAAGCCGGATGAAACGACAGCTTACGCAGAACGTCTCTCACGAGCTGAAAACACCGGTCAGCAGCATTCAAGGGTATTTGGAAACAATCCTATCCAACCCAGATTTGAGTTCGGACAAACGTCAATTTTTCTTGGAACGCTGTTATTCCCAAAGTACCCGCCTTACAGGATTATTACGAGATATTTCCGTATTAAACAGACTTGACGAGGCATCCGAGATGTTCGACCTCACGGAAGTAAATATCACGAAGCTTATCGCCGAGATACAAAAAGAATGCTCCCAAGATATGGAAGAAAAACACATCACGTCGGAAATTATCCTCCCGGGAGATCCGACCGTGTTCGGGAATAACTCCCTACTCTATTCCATATTCCGGAATCTATATGACAATGCGATCGCTTATGCGGGAGAAAACATAAGGATTACCGTCAACTGCTATAAAGAAGATCCTAAATATTATTACTTTAGCTTCTCCGATAATGGAGTGGGTATCCCGGAAGAACATATCAATCGCATATTCGAGCGCTTCTACCGGGTAGACAAGGGACGCAGTCGTAAGATCGGAGGAACCGGATTAGGATTATCCATCGTTAAAAACGGGGTTAATTTTCATAAAGGACAAATATCGGCGAAGAGCAGTCCGGGAAAAGGGGTTACTTTTTTCTTCACTTTGAAAAAGAAACTATAAGGCAGACCTCTAAAATTCCATAACATACGCTTGATATTTAATATTAAAATGTATTTTTGTATTGAACATCATACAATATCATGAGAAATACCTATTTAGTATTATTTATCTATTTAATGATCCCAATGTTTTCTTTAGGGGAAAACACCTATACTACCCAACAAAGGGAAGACAGCCTTTTATCCCTATTAAAGTCCTCGCCAGCCATAAATGAACAGATCGAGTTATATAAGGATTTAGCGACAATGTACAGGCAAATGCCCAAGGAGATTGTTTACCTAAACAAAATGGCAGATGTGGCAAGCTCCACTTCGAAAGGTCATGCTTCCTTATATTACGCATGGGCCAATTTATCCCGCCATTATTACAATATACAAAACAGGGATAGCCTGATTTACTGGTCGCATAAGATAGATTCATTGGCCGCGGCCAAGAATGAGGTTCCGGACGCATTATTCGATGCGCGAGGATTCATTTGCCAAATGGATCTATGGGACGGCAATTATGAGTTAGCGATGAACGGGGCGATCAGCCTATACAACTATGCCCGTGATACAAAGAGTGAATATGGATTGATTTGTTGCAATGAGAACTTAGGTTTAATCTATCAAGAAATACATCGGGATAGTGACGCGATAGTAGCTTATCGGGAAGGTCTCGATTTATTACAGAAACGAGGTGACAATCCGAAATTCGAGATGCAATACATGGGAAACCTCATCGAATCTTATCTACGAACCGATCATTTCACCGAGGCCGAGGAATTATTAACCCGTTACGATGAAATGATCCAAGATAGGGAAAGAGAGAATGAAGAACAAGGCACCGCATTCCCCGTGGATCGTTGCCGTGCGCTAATGTATGTTTTTTATGCGGATATGTATGTCCTTCAAGACAAGCCCAAGAAAGCATTGGAGACCTTGTTGAAGGCGACACCGATCGTAGAGAAAACCGGAGATGATTATACGGAATTCTGCTACAACTTCGTTTTCGCCAAGTATTACTATTTAATAGGTAAGTATGGAAAGGCGCTGAATATCATAGACACAAATAAATTAACAGAAGAAGATATACGAACCTCGGAGCTGAAAGTCGAGATACTCGAAGCATTGGGACGTTATAAAGAAGCGCTCGCATTTAGTAGAGAAGTTGTAGAACATACCAAGATGTTGCATGACGAGGCCTTCAACCGGCAGATCAATCAGCTCCGGACATTACATGATCTAAACAATCAAGAGATGCAGGCATACGAGCTACAGCTACGTGAACAACAACTGCATACCCAAAGGTTGTTAATGATTATTCTACTCGTAGTATCGATCGTTCTTTTAGTGATGCTATACATCGTATACAAGTCCTATCGCTCCGCACGCCGCTACCAACGAGAACTTATGGAAGACAAGGAAGCCTTAGTAGAGTCCGAGCGTCAACTTCGTACAGCCAAAGAGATAGCGGAACACGCCAACCAGATGAAAAGCACGTTTATCGCCAATATCAGCCATGAGATCCGTACGCCGCTTAACGCGATTGTCGGCTTTTCGGAATTAATATCCGATGAATCTATTTCCGCTGGCGAAAAGAAAGAGTTTTTCTCCATTATCAACAATAACTCTTATTTATTACTTAATCTGATAAATGACATTCTTGACCTTTCTCGCCTAGAATCCGGGAATATGAAGTTCATTATAGAGAAGACAAACTTATCGGATTGTTGCCGGAACGCTTTAGCAAGTGTAGAGCACCGGGTCTTTCCGGGTGTTCAATTGACCTATACACCTTCTGAAGACCCCTTACATATCCAGACAGATTCGATACGTCTCCAACAATTATTGATAAACTTATTGACCAATGCCTGCAAGTTCACGAAAGAAGGAGAGATCAACCTATCTTATCAAATAGATGAGGACAAGCAGCATGTACGTATCACCGTAACCGATACCGGATGTGGAATACCGGAGGATAAGCAGAAAGCCATATTCGAGCGTTTCGAAAAGGTAGATGAATACGCGCAGGGTACAGGCTTAGGGTTATCCATCAGCCAAACAATTATCGAGCATTTAGGTGGCTCCATTCAATTAGACCCGACGTATAAGCATGGAGCCCGGTTCATCGTACTCCATCCCTACAACCCTCTTGATAATCCATCATGACGTAAACCACGTCTTGAAATCCGGCACTCTCGCCTTGCTAACCAATATACGGTCCAAGGTCGGTACGATCAAATTGATCGCAAGGCGTCCGTTAAACCAGAGATCGATATCTTGCACCGCCTTTCTGGATATCAAGTATTGACGATTGATCCGGAAGAACAAGGCGGGATCAAGGCTATCGGCGAGCTCATCCAAGGTCTGCGTGAAAAGGTATTCCTTCCCGTCCGTCATCACCGCCTTTACATTTCCGTCCGCTATATAGAAAAATAAGATCATATCCACGGAAACAGGTAGCAGCTTATCCCCTTTCACAGGGATCAAGAAATGCGTTTTATATCCTTCCACCCGCTTCAAGGCTTGCATGACAGCGGAATAATCGATCGCTTCTTTCTCCACAGCCGTCGATTGTAACCGTGACAACTTATCCAAAGCTTTCCGTATATCATCCGCGTCGATCGGTTTCAGCAGATAATCTACGCTATTCACTTTAAACGCTTTCAGCGCATATTCATCATAGGCTGTCGTGAAAATGATCGGGCAAGAGATATCTACATGACCGAAGATCTCGAAAGCCGAACCATCCGCCAAATGGATATCCAGAAAGATAAGTTCCGGCATTGGATGCGATTGAAACCATTCAACACTATCCGTAATACTATCTAGGACATCGATCACCTCGATATCCGGATCAACCTCTCCCAGCAATGCCATCAAATTACGGACAGCCGCTTTCTCGTCTTCTATTATCAAAGCTTTCATACCAAAGGGATTGTTACGCTGAATATACTAGCATCTTCTTTTATGGAAATATCTTTCTTATACAAGAGGTTATAACGTTTACTCAGGTTCACCAAGCCAATACCGGTGCCTCCGCTATGTGTCAATTTCGGTTGGATGGGATTGCTAACCGTCAAGGAATCATGGTCTGAACGAACGGATATGGTCAATGAATGGCGGTTGCTGATCTCGTTATGCTTCACGGCGTTCTCGATCAAAAGCTGCACCGACATAGGAGGCAGTTGCTTAGACTCGTGCTCCTTCCCTAAGTCTATATCGAAGACTAGATTATCCTCATAGCGCATTTTCAAAAGGAAGATATAAGCGTTCACGAAATCCATCTCCTCCCGTAAAGTAACACTACGGCACTCATTCTCTTGCAAGGTATAACGTAAGACACGGGATAACTCCTGCAAATATTCTTGTGCCTTCCCGGGAGTCTCCCGGATCAAGGAACGGAGCGTATTTAAGGAATTAAATAACATATGAGGATTAAGCTGACTCTTCAACGCCTCATATTGGTTCAATAGATTCTCCGCCCGCAATTGCTGGTTCTCGACCTGTACTTGCTGGCTTTGACGAATCAGGTAAATCATATAGCAACTCCCCGTAACGACACACGACATGATAAAATCCCTCAACGGATGCAGATAATGATGTACCAAGGCGTCGATCGCCGGAATATCAAACTGATGGTGCAAGAACACGAAACCTTTTCCTAATAAATTATTCACGCACCAAGTCATTACGAACGAGAGAAGGACCTTCTGCCAAGAGATACGCGCTTTCTGCCGATTGAAACCAAAGACATACGTGTTCATCGCAAATAACAGTAAGAGGGACACGAAGGTGAGAAAGACCTCATTCGCTACATCCAATACCGACATATCCGGGAAAAGAGCGTTCTGCCCGGTAACGTCAAACAACGACACCAATTCCGGGAAATGGATCAAGAAGGCCACCATGATCGATATGATGACCAACGAGAACACATATTTATTCTTTATATTCATTTTCTTCATGAAGGCAAAGATAGTCATTTCTTCTCTACCCGTGCGGAAACATACATACCGGGACGAAAACGAGGATTTGTCTCTTTTACCCGAGCGTACATTTCCAAGGAACGGCTCGTCTCGTCCACCTCCTGTCCGATCGAGATCAAGACCGCATGGAAGGTCTCCTTCCCCATTCCATTCACCCGGAACTGCACTTGGTTCCCAATGGATAAGTCCGCTAAATCCTTCTCATAAGCGGTCAGGCAAAGAAGAGTCTCGCCTTTATCGATCACATCACAGATCGGTTCGCCCGCGTTCACGTATTTACCGAGATTAATGGACAGCCCGGCGACATAACCGCTCAGTGGCGCTTTTACCTCCAAATAAGGTTGGATACCGTCTTCCAGAAGATCGCCGGCGGAGACACCTAGGATAGCAAGTTGCGCGGCGGCGGCATCTTGACGGCTCTTCATGGAAAGATAATCCGCCTTGCTTTGCTGGAAACGTTTTTGCGAGGCCGCTTCTTGCTCACTCAAACGCTGTTGCCTTTTATACTCAGCCTCTAAGTATTCCGTTTGGGCATGGGCATCCAAATAGGTCTGTTGCAACGTGATAAAATCCGGATTCTCCAAGCTGACGATCACCGAGCCCTTCTTCACATAATCGCCCGGAAGCAGCGTAGTAGCATGAACCGTGCCTCCCATCGTCAACGTAACCGTAGCCTGCCGCTGCGGGGGAACTACCATGATCCCGTTGAAAGAGGAGTGATTCGGAAGGGCCGTTGCCGAGGAAATCCCATCCACCTCTACGCTATCCACGGATGGTTCGGACGGTACGCTTTCCGCTACTTGAGTAATAGCGGGCCGGGCAGTTATGTCTTGCGAATCGCCCTGTCCTTTCTCCGCGTTGTTTGTCATACTGCATGCGGCCAATGCCATAAGAGCCGCAGGAATCCATATCTTTTTCATCTTATACTATTTTTCTGGTTATCTACTATACAACTCCAACTCAAGCGCCGATATATTATAGGCATATACGGCCTCGATATATCCCCGCCGGATCTCCCGGGCGGCGTTCAGGCTTTGAACAAACTGCGTGATATCTGTCTCGTTCTCTTTGAACTGTACCGTCGCGCTCTTCAACAAAGCCTCCGCTTCCGGTAAAGCGCCGGTCGTATAATAGCGGATATGCTCTCCTTCCTTACGAAGCGCGACGCTCAACTCCTCCACCTTATTGTTCAATTGACGGATGTTACTCTCCGCTTCCGTACGGGCGATATAGGAATCGATCTTCGCTTGCCTTACCCGGCTATGCTGCGGGAAGAACAATACCGGGAACGAGATCCCGACCATCCAAGAGTCCAGACCGCTCAACGGGGCTATTTTCTGACGCACATATCCTACCGATAGTTCCGGGAAGAAACGGCTTCGTTCGATACGAAGCATGGCTTTCTTCTCATCGGCCACGCTCCGGAAATAATTCAGATGGATATCGGACGGAGCGATCTCGGCTACGCGAGCGGGGAATAAAACCAATGTCGTATCCATAGGCAGTAATGGGGAATCCGAATAACAAGTCCAAGAGAAACGACGGGTAGCCAATTGCAACTCCTCTTCCGCCTGCGACAAACGGGTTTGCAGATCGGCTACCAAGGTAGATGACATATTCCGCTCCAATAGCGTGATATCCCCTTGCTCATAACGCAACTGACTTGCCTTTCGCAAACGTCCGGCCCACTCGATCTGCTCTTTATACAAGGCACATAGATGAAAGGCATATTGATAATAAGCCCATGCCCGTTTTACCTCGGCCGTAATCTCCTTCTTCACCAAGTCCCGGTAATATTCTCCCGTGGTGACTTGACGGTTCACCAAGGCGTTCTTATAAAATGGGGTCAATAGAGAGCCTAAGGATTGCGTGATCTCCATCTGATTGTCGTTTCGTGTCTCACCGTTGATCTGCCCCCATGAATAATTAAAGGTGGTCGGTGACACCTCCCAGCTCTCTCCCCGTGAAGCACGACTACGTTCAATGGATGCCATGGCAGTCTTCAGGCGAGGATGATTCTCCAAGGCGATCGTCACGGCTTCTTCCAACGACACCGTCTGTTGGGCATGCGTGGGGAATAAGATACCTAAAAAAAGAAGAAACGGCAATAGGCGCTTCAACCAGCGTTGGCGCTTCCAAGCGGCCGAGCTATTTACCAACCGATAAAATACCGGGATAATAATCAACGTCAAGATCGTGGAGACAATCAAGCCTCCGATCACGACCGTCGCTAACGGACGTTGCACCTCCGCGCCCGCGGACTTCGCTATCGCCATCGGCACGAATCCTAGAGAAGCTACCAAGCCGGTCAAGAATACGGGGCGAAGTAGATGCGGACATCCTTTCGCGAGGATACGATTCGTTGTCATTTGATATTTAGTTTGTTTTCGTAAGTTATTAAAATGATTAATCATTAATATACCATTCAAAACCGCTACGCCAAACAAGGCGATAAAGCCGACCCCCGCCGATATACTGAAAGGCAACCCTCGTAACCAAAGGGCCAGAATACCCCCGATCAAGGATAACGGGACGGTAGAAAATACCACCAGCGAGTAGGTAACACTCTTAAAGGCAAAGAACAATAGCAATAAGATCAATGACAAGGCGACCGGTATCACGATCGTAAGCGTATCGATCGCATTCTGCAAGTTCTCGAACTGGCCGCCATACTCAAAGTAGTATCCCGGTTCCAGCTTGATATGCTTGTCAAGGGTTTCTTGGATAGTACGCACGACTTTCTGGATATCAGCGTCACGGACATTCACCCCGATCACGATACGGCGTTTCGTGGCATCCCGGTTAATCTGTAGAGGCCCGTTGACCAGCTCGATCGTAGCGACCTCGCTAACCGGGATCTGGATTCCCTCGGCAGTCCGTACAAAGAGCTTATCCAAATTCAGATCCGCCACTTTATCGTTATCCAGACGAAGCACCAAGTCGAAACGTCGCTCATTCTCGAAAACGACACCCGCCGCCTCTCCCGCATAAGCCGTACGGATGATCGTGTTCAACTCCTCTATATTCATCCCGTAACGGGCGATCTTGGCACGATCGTAGTGTACGACCAATTGCGGTAGCCCCATCGCCTGCTCCACGATCACATCGGCGGCTCCCGGTACTTGCTCCACGAAAAGAGAGGCTTCCTTCGCCTTCTTATAAAGCTCCGCCATATCCTCTCCATATAGCTTGATCGCGATATCCGCCTTGGCTCCCGTCATCAATTCATTGAAGCGAAGCTGGATCGGCTGGCTGAAATTAAACTCCGCCCCCGTAATCGGTTCCAAGGAGGCCTTCATCTTCTCCACCATCTCCGCACGGCTGGAGGCCGAGGTCCATTCCTTGAAAGGTTTCATCACGATCATGATATCCGCGTCTTCCACCGCCATCGGGTCGGTCGGAACCTCGGCCGTTCCGATCTTGGCTACCACATGCTTGATCTCCGGGAAATTCTTCATCAAGGTCTCTTCCGCTTGCTTCGATAGCTCGATACTATGCGTCAGGGAACTACCGGCGGGAAGCGTCATCTGCATGGCGAAATCCCCCTCATCCAGCGTAGGGATAAACTCCGCCCCTAACCTCGTGAATAAGAAAAGGGACACAGCCAGAGCCGCGAAAGAACAAGCGATCGTTCCCCAGATATGACGCAAGCAGAAATGAAGCGTACGCCTGTAAACCCCGTTTAATTTCCCGAAGAAACGATCGGCGAATGTAGGCTTCGAAGAGATCGTACGCTTTAGGAACAGGGAGGCCATCATCGGCACGTAGGTGAGCGAAAGGATCAAAGCTCCGATAATACAAAATACCAAGGTCTTCGCCATGGGGGTAAAATACTTGCCCTCTATCCCGGTCAGCGTAAGTAGCGGGAAGAAGACGATCAAAATGATCAATACGGCAAAGGTAGCGCTCCGGGCGACATGACCGGCTCCGGCCTCGACCTCCCGGTCCATCTCCTCGGCAGAGAGCGTACGCCCCATCAACCGCCTCGAATAGATATGCGCCAATATCCCCTCCAATATAACGATCGATCCATCGACCACGATACCGAAATCGATGGCCCCCAAACTCATCAGGTTGGCGGAGACCCCGAAAACACGCATCAAGATAAAAGCGAAAAGCATCGCCAACGGGATCACGGAAGCCACGATCAAGCCGGCCCGCACATTCCCCAAGAAGATGATCAATACGATAAAGACGATCAACGCTCCCTCTATCAAGTTACGGATCACGGTGGATATATTTCGGTCTACCAATTCGGAACGATTCAAATAAGGTTCTACACGAACACCTTCCGGCAACATTTTCTGTACCCTTTCGACCCGTGCCTCCAGTTCCTTGGTCACGACATTGGCGTTCGCACCCTTCAACATCATGGCGATACCGCCCACGCACTCTCCCTCGCCATCCTTTGTCATGGCGCCAAAACGCTTGGCGGAACCAAAGCGAACCGAACCGACATCGCTTATATGAATCGGTATCCCTCCACGGTTCGTGATCACAATGCGCTCGATGTCCTTTATCTTGCCGATCATTCCCTCGCTACGGATGTAGTAAGCCTTATTGATTTTCTCGATATAACTGCCCCCTGTATTCTGGTTATTCCGGTTGAGTGCCTCGAACACCTCGCCGATCGTAATATTCAAGGAATAAAGGGCATCCGGATCTACCGCCACCTCATACTGTTTCAGATAGCCGCCAAAGCTATTGATCTCCACGATACCCGGTATACCGCTCAGTTGCCGTTTCACGATCCAGTCCTGAATGGTACGGAGTTCCATGGCGTCGTATTTCTCCTCATAACCGGGCTCCACGCTCAATACATATTGATAAATCTCGCCCAAGCCGGTCGTGATAGGCATCAGCTCCGGCGTACCCAGTTCCGTGGGGATTTCTCCCGCCACGGTTTGTATCTGCTCGTTTATAAGTTGGCGGGCATCTAAGGTAGGCACGCTTTCCTTAAATACGACCGTTACCAATGACAGGCCAAAGCGGGAAACGGAGCGGATCTCTTCCACGTTCATGATATTACTCATCGCTATCTCGATAGGCATGGTGATCAATTGCTCTACCTCTTGCGGGGCCAAGGTTGGCGATACCGTCACGATTTGCACTTGATTGTTCGTTATATCCGGTACGGCATCTATCGGTAAAGTCATCATGGCATAGATTCCTCCCAGAAGCAGAAACAAGGTTGTCAACCCAACGAATAGTTTCTTCTGAATAGAAAAATGGACAATCGCTTTAAACATCACTTCATTTATTTAATATAATAGTTACAAAAATAAAAGGTAAGCGTTTGCCTGCCCGACATAAAATAATGAAGTGACCGAAATCAAGGTTGAAGTATCGGTATGAGGAGTTGGAGCATATCTATAGAAAAAGGCTTCACATGCCCTCTATGACACATGAAGCCCCTTTTGTTATCCTATATAAATAATAAGAATCGTTGCCGTTAAAAGCGGATCAGCACTTAATGCTCAACTGTCGCAACACCTCACGGATCTTCTCATACGTGACGATACGTGTAGGAACCAAAGGCAAACGAAGCTTATTCTCGATAAAGCCCATCATATTCAGCATACTCTTCGCTCCGGCAGGATTTCCATCCACGAACAACAGGCTGAACAGCTCCGTGAAGCTGTGATGGATCGTACGTGCGCTATCATAATCACCCGCCAAGGCCAGACGTACCATACGGCTAAACTCACGAGGGAAGGCGTTACCGATCACGGAGATCACTCCCACCGCACCTAATGTCATTAAAGGGAAAGTAATACCATCGTCACCGGAGATCACGTTGAAACGGGCCGGCTTGTTCTTGATGATATCATCCATCTGGGTGATATTGCCGGAAGCCTCTTTCACGGCGATCACGTTATCGAACTCACGGGCGATACGAAGCGTAGTCTCGGCCGTCATGTTCACACCCGTACGCCCCGGTACGTTATAGAGTACGATCGGTAAATGAGTAGCGTTGGCGATCGCCTTGTAATGCTGGTAAATCCCTTCTTGGGAAGGCTTATTATAATAAGGTACGACCGAGAGGATAGCGTCGATACCCTCGAAATTATCGGTCTTCAATTTCTCGACAACCGACCGTGTACAATTACCTCCCACGCCTAATACGATAGGGATACGGCCCCGTACACGAGTCACTACCAAGCTTATAATGTTTTTCTTTTCTTCTTCCGTAAGTGTAGGGGTTTCCGCTGTAGTTCCCAGCACTACCAAATAATCCGTACCGTTCTGCACCTGATAATCCACCAGCTTGCCTAACGCCTCGTAATCTACACTCTCATCTTCCTTGAATGGCGTGATCAACGCCACACCCATTCCTTTTAAATTTATGTCTGCCATGGGGAAAATATTCCTTTTTGTTATTTAGCACTGCAAAAATAAGGAAATTATATCATTTAGCACGGATGGAACGCAAATAAAATAATATCTGTCCGAATAAATACTGAATATCGTCCTTATCTGTTACAGTCAAGCCTAAGTCGTACCATTCTTGGCCCGGATACTTAATCCCGACCTTGAAGGCGGATGGATGCCGGAGAGCGATGTATTGCAAGGCATAACAACCCGGCCGGGTGATATCGATCAAGATATCCGCCTTGAGAGCGCCCACCTTTTTCAAGACACTATCGGAAGGGAATCCCCACGCGTTGAGATCGTTCTTTATATGTACAGGAATATTGGAATCATCGAAAGGAATATCCGCTCCTCCGGACGGCACATATACACACGTCTTGATGTCCTTCTTCGCCTTGCGCAAAGGCTCCAAGGCCCTCATGACGTCCTCGTGATCCTCTATATTATACAAGACCAAAAGCGAACGTGCCTCATCCAAGGAAAGGGAACGATGCGGACGCCCCCCGGCATCCGACACTAAAGCCTGTATCTTCTTCTTGATAAAATAATTCGTAAACATTTATTCCAGCATATTTAAGAACGCATCCTCGTTGATAATCTTCACACCCAGCTTCGCCGCTTTCTCCAGCTTGGCCGGTCCCATATTCTCGCCGGCAAGGATATAATCGGTCTTCCCCGAGACGGAGCCGCTATTCTTGCCGCCATGTTGCTCAATCATCGCCTTATACTCGTCACGTGAATGCTTGGAAAATGTCCCGCTGATCACGATCGTCAATCCTTTCAACTTCTCGGAACGGTTCGCCAATTGCTCTTCGGAAACCGTCATCCGCAAGCCCTGTTCCTTTAATCGGTTCACCAACGTACGGTTCTTCTCGTCCGAGAAATAACTCAATACACTCTGGGCGATCCGCTCGCCGATCTCGTCCACGGCTACCAAATCCTCTAAAGACGCCTGCTCCAATGCCTCGATCGAGTGGAAAGCCGAGACCAAGCGTTTAGCGACCGTCTCTCCCACGAAACGAATCCCCAGACCGAACAAGACCCTCTCAAAAGGAACTTGCTTGGATTCCTCCAGACTCGACATCAGATTCTGGGCGCTCTTCTCCGCCCACCGTTCCAGACGCAATAAATCGGCAACCGTCAACGTATATAAGTCCGCCGAGTCTTTTACATAACCGGCGTTGTACAAATCCTCCACCGTTTCCGGGCCTATATTGATATTCATCGCCTTCCGGGTCACGAAATGCTCTATACGCCCCTTGATCTGAGGAGGACAGCCCGACTCGTTCGGACAGTAATGTGCCGCCTCTCCCTCCGGACGCACCAAAGGAGTCCCGCACTCCGGACACACACGGATAAAGCGGACCTTATCCCCCATCAGCATCGAACGAGCCTCCACGTTCACTCCCACGATCTTCGGGATGATCTCCCCGCCTTTCTCCACATACACTTGGTCGCCGATATGCAAGTCAAGCCCCTCGATAATATCGGCGTTATGCAAGGAAGCCCGCTTCACCACCGTCCCCGCCAACAATACGGGCTCGAGGTTCGCCACCGGAGTGACCGTCCCCGTCCGTCCCACTTGGAAAGAGACCGAGTTCAAGCGAGTCTCGGCACGCTCCGCCTGAAACTTATAAGCGATCGCCCAGCGAGGGCTTTTCGACGTAAAACCTAAGTTCCTCTGCTGACGAAGCGAGTTTACCTTCAACACGATTCCATCCGTCGCCACGGGCAGGTTCTTACGTTCCACATCCCAATAAGCGATATAATCGAATATATCCTGTAGGCTCTGGCATTTACGGATCACGTCCGGAATCTTAAAACCCCATGCGCGAGCCGCCTGCAAATTCTCATAATGCCCTTCGGCCGGCAGGTTCTCACCCAATAAATAATAGAAATAAGCATCCAGCTTACGGGAGGCCACGATAGCCGGATTCTGCTGTTTCAACGTACCGGAAGCGGCGTTGCGAGGATTGGCGAACAAGGGTTCCTCCTGCTCCTCCCGCTCCTTATTCAAGCGATCGAACTCCGCCCAAGGCAGCAATACCTCGCCACGGATCTCGAACTCCTCCGGAAAATCAGAACCCCGGAGTCTTAATGGAACCGAACGGATGGTCTTGATATTCGCCGTCACGTCATCACCACGAGTGCCGTCGCCACGGGTCACGGCACGCGTCAAGCGTCCTTTCTCATAGGTCAAAGAGATAGAAGTGCCATCATATTTAAGCTCCGCCACAATCTCGAAAGGCTCATTCAAGGAGCGGACCGTACGATCATAAAAATCTCGGATCTCATCCTCGGAGTACGTATTACCCAACGAAAGCATCGGATATTTATGTACCACTTGCTCAAACTCTTTCGAGAGGTCGCTCCCCACCCTCCGGGTCGGGGAATCCGGATCGGCGAACTCGGGATGCGCCGCCTCCAGTTCCTGCAACTCTTTCATCATCTTATCAAACTCAAAGTCTGATATTGTCGGTGCCGAAAGCACATAATAATTATAATTATGCCGCTCCAGCTCATCACGCAGGGCTTTTATCTTTGCTTCGACCATATTAGTATATTAATTCTACGTTGTCTATCCAAAACGTATTTCCCGGAGAGCCGATATAGGCCCCTCCGTGGCTGGAGGTGAACTGCAACACCATATGCGTAGGTGCCTCGCCCGGCTCCGCCCAGCCTACCTCTTGGATAGGAACGCTTTTTCCTTTACTATTTAACGTATAACGTTCCTCTACTTGTATACGCATATACGGTTTATATTCGGGTTTGGATGTTATATTTCCATAAAGGATCGGGTAAGTAGCGTCATTTACCCAATCAGGGGTAGATTCCGTATAGCGTTGCACCATCGTACCGACCCGCTTGGAATAAACATTCCCTTCCGCGTCTTCCCATCGTTTCTGCAACAACAAGATCACCGCCAAGGAATCCTGCCCGGCCACCGTACTCTTACGGCTGAACCCCGTACTACGTACCCGATTCTTCTCGGGAGCGGCTTTCACCTTATAATCAAACCGCAACGCTTTCGGCTTCTTGGAGAAAGGCACTCCTGATTGTAACATCGCTTGAGGGTTTTTTGTTCCCTTGATCGGCTCATGCACCGTACCCAAGAAAACGGAGCCGGCGGCGATCACCTCGATATCCACCAAACCGAAAACCTTCACGCTCTCATAACGGGTCTCCATGCGGGCGCACATCCCATCCCCCCGTTTCTCCGGGAAAACAGACGTATTGGTTTTCACCACTCCCGCCACTTTCGCCATCACGTTGGAAGTAGCCCACGGAGAACCGCCCATATTACGAAACGCCGTATTACCGACAATCGTATCCGAGGGCCCCAGCTCATAAAGCCATTTCGTATTTCCCCCGATAATGCCAGACTCATGAATCTCACGGACAATCCAATTATCCATGTCTCCATAAGCGAAGGGCACCACATTCTCCGATGTCACCCCATCCCCGTCCGCGAGAACCACGGACAAAGGCATACAAGCGATTGCCAAAAATAACGCTTTCTTTCTTAAACTCAAACCCATCCCTCTATCAATTTAATACCTATCTAACCCTTTTATTTATAAGCTATAGCCCCATTCCTTCAAGGCCATGCCCCAATTTTCCTCTACGAGCCGGACCGTACGATCCTCGTACTTGTATTGGTTCTTCTTGTAGCCCTTCTTCTTGCCCAGATACTTCTCTATATCCGCCTTAGACTCCTTAAAGCCGGGTAAGTTTAATGACCCGTAAATATTTTCCGTCATGGCGAAAGCGTCTTTCTCGAAATCCTCGAACTTCACTTCCACCAGATTGCCTTCCGGTATCAGGTGCTTCTCTTCCTCGTACTTGTAGAAAAGACGGCGATATACCTCGATGAAGTTCGCCTCGATCTGCTCGTTCGTGATATCCTGCAAACGCAATGGCTGGATCGTATTCGTAAAGAAACTGCGGGTACTCTCGAATACCGTATACGGATTTCGCTTCAAGTAGATGAACTTAGCGTTCGGGAACATCTCCAGCAATGTCTTCACACGCCCCGTATGCGGTGGGTTCTTGCTCAAATACTGCGTACCGTTCGTATTCCAGAGGGAAACCTTAACCAGACGCATGAAAGTATCCATGAAGATCCGCCGCTCCTCCTCCGTGATATCGTTAAACAATAAGTAACGATCGCAATACTCCATCCAGCGTTTCGGGAAGAACCAGAAATTATAATATGTATAAGGCATCATGTTCGACAAGGCGAACTCCTCCTCTTGCGGAAGATCCACCTTCAACTCCATATTATCGGTCGGACGCTTATCCGGCATCAAGAAAGCCATGTTCTTCTTGAAGAAAGGCTGCCCCCAGAGCATCAGGTGCGGGAATACCGTCTGGTACGTCGTGGTATAACCGAAATGCTTATCGCAGGCGAAGATGTTATGAACAAAAGTCGTACCACTCCGCCAATGCCCCAAGATAAACAAGGGGTCCATCTCGAGCGGCTTATCGGCCAATTTCTTGAACCGGCTATCCTCGATCGGCTTCAAGGCGCTCAACAGGCGGCAAACACCGGTCGTAAGGCGATACTTACCCTTAAAGCCCTTGTCTATCTGCTGCCGGGCCGTCACCTTCCTGAACGTATCCCAATCCGCCCCGACCAACGTATTGATCGGTAGCTTATCAAACTCCAACAATCCCATATCCTATCGTTTTTCCGTTATACATTTCACAGATACGCCCTGCCGGCCCAACTCCTCACAAACCTTACGGATCGCCTCATAATGCTCCTCTCCGATTCCCATCTCCGGGAGGTTCAAGGTAGCCAAAGCGTCTTCCGTCACCATATCTTTAGCGTCCACACGGTCGATGATCATACCCACGGCGGACGTATTATTCGTAATCGGATCGATCAAGATAAACGAGCCGGTCTGCTTATTCCTCCTATACGGATCGAAGAACAACTCCTTGCCGGTAGTAAATACCACACGGCCGATCTCGTTCAGCTCCAGATGATCCACGGAAGACTGCTCCATCGTGTTCACGTTCACCTTATAGCGGATACTATCCACACGGGCACGTGTCGTATGAGTGGTCTGCTTGATGTAGAACTGCTTGTTCACGTCCATGGCTTCCTCATCCATCCACACCAGCATGGCCTCGAAATTACGGTCGCGGATCGGCAAGTTATCCGGGTGCACCAGCATCTCCCCACGGGAGATATCGATCTCGTCCTCCAAGGTGATCGTAATACATTGAGGCGGGAAAGCCTGCTCCAACTCACCCTCGTAGGTGACGATGCTCTTTACCTTCGAGGTCTTCCCGGAAGGCAACGCCATCACCGTATCTCCCTTACGCACGATACCGCTAGCCACCTTGCCGCTAAACCCACGGAAATCCAGATTCGGGCGCAACACGTATTGCACCGGATAACGGAAGTCCTCGTAGTTACGATCCAAGTCGATAGGCACGTTCTCCAGATAATCCAATAAAGACGTACCCTCGTACCAAGGCGTACGATCACTCTTCTCCACCACGTTATCGCCATCCAAGGCCGATAAGGGGATATACGTGATATCCGGGATATCCAGCGGCTCCACGAAACGTTTATAATCCGCCACGATCCGGTCGAACGTATCCTTGTCGAAGTCCACCAAGTCCATCTTATTCACGGCCAGTACCACATGCTTGATCCCCAGCAAAGATACCAGATAGGTGTGACGGCAAGTTTGCGTGATCACGCCCGTGCGGGCATCCACCAAGATGATCGCCAGATTCGCCGTGGAACCACCCGTGATCATATTCCGGGTGTACTGCTCGTGCCCCGGGGTGTCGGCGATGATGAACTTACGGTTGTTCGTGCTGAAATAACGGTAAGCCACATCGATCGTGATACCTTGCTCACGCTCGGCCTTCAAGCCATCCAGCAACAAAGCGTAGTCGATATGCTCGCCGGCGTTGCCCATACGCTTGCTGTCACGCTCCAAGGCATCCAACTGATCCTCGTATATTTTCTTACTATCAAACAGCAATCGGCCTATCAAGGTCGATTTGCCATCATCCACCGAGCCGGCGGTCAAGAATCTCAGCAGGTCCTTCTGCTCGTCCTTATCTAGGAATTCCTTTATATTTAATTTTGTATCTGCCATGTCTCTTCTGTGTTAAAAATACCCTTCCCGTTTCTTCTGCTCCATACTAGCGTCTTGATCGAAGTCGATCACACGGGTCGTACGCTCGCTCTTCGTCGTGGTCATCATCTCCTCCACGATTTTCTCGATCGTATCCGCCTCGCTCTCCACGGCGCCGGTCAGCGGCCAGCAGCCCAACGTACGGAAACGGACCATACGCATACGGATCTGGTCCCGGTATTGCTCCGGCAAGCGGTCGTCGTCCGCCATGATCAAATTACCGTCGATCTCCACGCACGGACGCTCCTTGGCGAAATACAGGGGAACGATCGGGATATTCTCCAGACGGATATATTGCCAGATATCCAGCTCCGTCCAGTTCGATAGCGGAAATACACGGATGCTCTCGCCCTTATGCACACGGGCGTTATAGATATCCCACAACTCCGGGCGCTGGTTCTTCGGGTCCCATTGATGGAACTTATCGCGGAACGAGAAGATACGTTCCTTCGCACGGCTCTTCTCCTCGTCACGACGGGCGCCGCCGAAAGCGGCGTCGAACTTATATTTATCCAAGGCATGAAGCAAAGCCTGCGTCTTCATCAAGTCCGTATGCACCTTGCTTCCATGCGTGAACGGGCCCACGCCCGCGTGGAAAGCCTCCATATTAGACTCCACGATCAAGTTCCAGCCGAATTTCCTCGCGTAAGAATCACGGAACTCTATCATCTCCTTAAACTTCCATTTCGAATCGATGTGCATCAACGGGAAAGGAACCTTACCCGGAGCGAAAGCCTTCTCGGCCAGACGGACCATCACGGAAGAATCCTTCCCGATGGAATAAAGCATAACAGGATTCTCGAACTCGGCGGCTACCTCACGGATGATGTGGATAGACTCGGCCTCCAGCTCCTGTAAATGACTTAACTTGTAATCAGACATATCTTTTTTCAGTGTTTAATTTCTACTTTCGGTACGATCAACTCCAACAACCGGTTCACGGATTGCTCCACGCTCAATACGGAGGTATCCAAGGACAGGTCCGGACGCTCCGGTGCCTCGAACGGGGCGGAAACCCCGGTAAACTCCTTGATCTCGCCTTTCCGGGCCTTGGCATACAGGCCTTTCACGTCACGGCGTTCGCACTCGGCGAGCGGCGTACTTACGTAAACCTCCAAGAAATCCGCTTTACCGATGATAGCGGACGCCATCTCTCTCAACTCATTGTTCGGGCTGATAAAAGCCGCTATGGTTATAACACCCGTATCGACAAACAGTTTACCCACCTCGGCGATCCGGCGTATATTCTCCACCCGGTCCTCCGGCGAGAACCCGAGATTATTGTTGATACCACTACGGATATTATCCCCGTCGAGGATGCGGCAAAGCAATCCCCGTTTATGCAACTCACGCTCCAAAGCGATAGCGATCGTGCTTTTCCCCGAGCCACTCAAACCCGTGAACCACACCATCACGCCCCTTTGCCCCAAAAGCGCCTCTTTATCCTCACGACCCAGCATACGGTCGAAAATCGGATAGATATTATTTTCTAAAACTTCCATATCATAGGTATTACAAACACGGAGATCAAGAACGTGATCAAGTTCAAGGGCAAGCCCACCTTCACGAAATCCGTGAACTTATAGCCTCCCACGCCTTGTACGATCAGGTTGGTCTGGTAGCCGATCGGCGTACTGAAACTAGCCGACGCCGCCATACAGATCACGACAAAGAATGGGGTCGGATCAACGCCTAATTGCGTAGCTACCGACAAAGCGATCGGGAAGCTCAATGCCGCCGCAGCGTTATTCGTGATCAACTCCGTAAATATATTGGTAATAATAAATAGAATCGCCAGCAACGCATACGGCCCCAAATTGTCGGCCATACCGATTATATGGCGGGCTATCATGGAGGCAAAGCCGGAATTCTCCATGGCCTTGCTGATAGCGAAAGCGCAAGCGATCGTTATCAAGATATCCCAAGAAATGTATTTCGTGTATTTTTTAGGCGGGAAAAGCTTCGTCCACGCCATGATGATTGTCGTAATACAGACAAAGAAGAACATATCCAAGCGCATACTTGGAACGGCCTCTTTCACGACTGGCAACTCTCCTACCGTCGCCCCCGTAATCATAAAGATCAACAGTCCTAAAGCCAGCCAACGTTTCTTCTTCGATACCGGCTCCGTTGCCTCATTACCATTCGCCAACATCAAGAAGACACTAGACTCACCCCATGTAGGGATAAAAGAATCGTCCGCCCACAACACCAAGGTATCGCCCTCATGCAATACCACCGTATCCAGATTACGGGTAAAACGCTGTCCGCCGCTTTTCACCTCTTTCACGATCGCCCCGTAATGGCGGGTAAAGTTAAACTCTCCCAAGGTCTTGTTGATACCCGGGAAGCGTGCGCCCAGCACGGCCTCCACCCGGTGGAAATTCCCGGGATTCTCATCCTCCCCGTCTTCGGATACCGTATCCGTCCTCGAGTCCGGAAGCAGTTTATTCGAGAAAGCGAACAAATATAAAATACCGGCGATAGCGATAAAAATACCGACTTTCCCCAGCTCAAACATCGTAAAGCCCTCATATCCCGCCTCCAGAATCATGCCGTGCACCACCAGATTCGTAGAAGTACCGATCAAGGTACATATACCGCCCAATATCGTGACATACGAGAGAGGGATCAAGAATTTCGTGGCCGGAAGCCTCACCGCCTCCGCCCATCGCTTGATGATCGGGGCAAAAATAACCACCACCGGCGTATTATTCAGGAACGCCGACACGAAAGCCACGGGCGGGAGCATCCTCGCCTGCGCCTTGAAGACGGTGGTCTTCCCCTCGGGAAGCAGTTTCTTGATCAATTGGCCTAAAGCCCCGCTCTGCCGCACTCCCTCACTGACAAGGAAGAGCATGGCTACGGTTATCATCCCTTTATTGCTAAAGCCCTCCAGCATCTCCTTGGGAGTAAGAATGCCTACGCAGAGAAAAAACACGACCACTGTCAGAAGAACCATTCCCGGCCGCATCTTATCCCATACCAAGGCTGCGATCATGCCGATCAGGGCCAGCAACACAAACACTATATCAAAATTCATGTATTTACTTTTAAGAGCGCAAAAATAATAAGAATACTCAAGTGCGCACTCCTTTCGCTAACCTATTTTTAGGATTATATGGGATATAGACCAATAATGATTGATTCTGGGCCAACTTATATTCTTACAAGGTAGTCTTCTAAATTTCGTTCATAACCAAATAAACAAGAATGCATTGTACGGCTTGTAGAGACGGAGCATGCTCCGTCTCCCACCGCTGACAATAACTTAAAATACACATCCCCCTCACTTCACGATAAACCACGGATTATGCAAATCTTCCTTGTTATAGCGAAGCGGGGTCTTGCCGTCGATATGATATATGTCGCAACCGGCAGACTTGGCGATGGCGTGGCCGGCGGCGGTATCCCACTCCATCGTCGGGGCGAAACGGGGATAGATATCGGCCGAGCCTTCCGCTACCAGACAAATCTTCAGGCTGCTGCCGCTACTGATCAACGTAACGGGCTTTCCCTGCTTGCGGAGATTATCGATGAAAGCGGTGGTCTCCTCCGTTTGGTGAGACCGGGACGCCACTACCACGACTCCTTGATGCGCCAGCGCTATCGGCAAATGTATCGCCCGCTGCTTCATCTCGTCCATCGAGGGCTGGCTACTGCTATCGATTCCCGTAAACTTATAAGCACCCACAGAGGAGGAGGCGAAATACAACTCCTTCCGGACGGGCACATAAATGACGCCCAACACGGGCACACCCTTCTCCACCAAGGCGATATTCACGGTAAACTCGCCGTTTTTCTTGATAAACTCTTTGGTACCGTCCAGCGGGTCCACGATCCACAGCGTCTCCCATTTGGAGCGCTCCTTGAACGGGATCTCCTTTCCTTCCTCGCTTAAGACCGGAAACGGGGTAACGGACAAAGCGTTTGTTATCAATCGATGGGCCGCCTTATCCGCCTTTGTCAACGGCGAGTTGTCTGCTTTTCTCTCTATCCCGAAGTCTGATTCGGGGTCGTTATAAATATCCATGATCGACTTGCCTGCGTCTACCGCGGCACGGATCGCTATGTAAAGATAATTGGCGTAGCTCATCATCACTTCTCGTTTTATTATTTGTTAATAAGCAAATATATGGAAAAAAAAATAAATTAACGCCCTGTCGCCTGTAAATATTCCGTACGTTTGATCAAATAAGCCGTATAATCACCCGTATACTGGTCACGGCTTTGCTGGAGGAGCGATTGGGCGTCCAGAAGATCGCTCAGCGTTACCGTGCCCGCCTTATAATAGTCCGTATTAAGGCGGACATTCTCCTCGGCCGTCGCTATGGACTCCTCCGAGAGCTTGACTTGCTTATAAGACTCCTCCAGCTCGTTCCAAAGCTTCCGCATTTGCACCAACAGAAGCTCATTGGCGTTTTGGCGGGAATACTCGGCCGCCTTCACCTGAAGCTTTTGCTTCCGGATGGCGTGCGAGCCGCCCCACCAATCACTGATCGGAATCGCTACGGTAGCGAAAACCATGCCGAACGGACGGTCCTTATCCAGTAAGTTGTGATACATATACCCGGCTCCGATCCCCACGGTGGGCAAGTATTGCCCAACCTTCAGCTTTTGTTGAAGACGGGCGGCCTCCACGTTCTTCTCCAGCAATTTATAAGAGAGTGTCGTAGGGAGCGCCTCCTCATGGCTCACCCGGTAAAGCTCCGGGGAGGGCACCTCGGCGGGCAGCGTGAAATCGATCTCGAAATCATCTTCCCCGATACCGATATATTGAGCCAGCACCATCTTGGAAAGGCGCAAGCCGTTCTCCACCCGCAGGCGGTCGCTCGCCACGCCGTTCTTTTTCAACTGGACTTGCAGTAGGTCATTACGAGTCGTCACGCCGGCGCCGACCGCTACCTCCACATCCTTATAAAGACTCCCCACCAAGGATTCCACGATCTCGATCGTCCTTAATTTCTCGTGAAGGGAGATCCATTGCCAGTAATACCGCTCCACCGTCAGGGCTACCTCATCCTCGGATTGGCGCATCTGGTAACGGCTCACCTCGAGCGCCAAGTCGGCCAGCTTATTGCCGTTCACGATCTGTCCGCCGGCGAACACGGGCTGGATAGCGGTCACCCCACCCAGCAAGCCGTCATCCATCATCGACAACTCGAGAAGGCCCGGTATCACGCTCATATCCATCATCCCGTGGTTCGCCTTGAATGCCGTTCCCACGGCACTGACATTCGGGAAGTATTTCGTAAAGGCCTCCTTTTTTCCTTCCCTCGCCTCTTCTACGTCCAAACGGGCGTTCTTCATCTTCGCGTTATTCTCCAAAGCCATTTCCCGGCATTCTTCCAGCGATAATGTCCGCTGGGCGCTCACGGTCCCCACGCATAAGACGAGGGAACCGACGATGCCATATATCCATCTTTTTATCATCTCTTTTTTCCGCATATATTCATTCCTATATTATATCCTAATCCACATCCGTATCATTCATTTATTCCCGAATATCTTCCAATAGAAAACAGGCAGGATGATGACCGCCAAGATCATCGAGAAGACCGTTCCCGAGCAGATCACCACACCCATCGGCATCCAAAGGGAACTGCCGCTGATGATCATGGGAACCACGCCCACGGCCGTTGTAGCCGAGGTCAGGAAGATCGGGAGCATGCGTCGCCGGCCGGCGTCGAAGGCGGCATCCCTCGGGCTATAATGCTTATGAAGCCGCAAGTCTTGCGCATGCTCGAATATCAAGATAGCGTTTCGCACCACGATACCAATCAAGCTGATAACGCCCAAGACGCACGTCAAGCTGAAATCGATATGGAACGCCCACAAGCCCAGCGCCGCCCCGAACAAGGTGAGCAGCAACGAGGACAGGGCCGCCAACGCCAAGCCGATCTTCTTGAAATTGACCAACAGGAAGAAGAAAACAATGATCACGGCGATCGCCAAGCCCTGCATCAGCGGGTTCATCGTCTCGAAATCCAGCTCCTTGGCTCCACCGTACTCGTACGTCACGCCCTCGGGCAAGGTCGGGATAATACGGCTTTCCATGACTCGCTCGATCCGTTTCTGCATAGCGTTCTGGTTGGTCCCCCGGGTTACCTCGGCGAAGACGCTCAAGGTACGCACGCCGTTGCGACGGACGATCTGCCCCTCATTCCAGCCTCCCTCGATCGTGGAGACTTGCCGGAGCGGGACGCTCACGCCGGGGACGATGGTGGGAAGATACTGGTCGCCGACCTTATCGAACGCGTCACCCTCCCCTTTCTTATCGGATCTCAGCTGGATCGGCAAAGCGTAATCGCCTTCCCAGAGGGAGCCAACCGAGAGGCCGTCGTAACGGATCGCCAGATCGGCCGAGGCCATCGCCTTCGTGATCCCGAGGCGGGAGGCTTCCACTGGGTCCAATCGAACCCGTACGTCGGGTAAGGCCTCCTCATAATTGGTGTGTACCCAGACCAAGCCGTCCATCTCACGCAACACGGCCATCAAGGAATCCCCGGCCTGCTTCAACCGGGCGATATCGTCTCCCATGAAACGGACCTCTAAAGGAGAGGATACGTTTTGGTAATCCAGTTGCTTGAACTTCACGTAAGCGTCGGGGAAATAATCGGCGTAGCGGTCCGTATAATCATCCAACACGCTACGGGTGGCCTCTACCGAGGCGGTGTTGACAATGAACTGGGCGTAATTCTTCCCGGCCAAGTTCGGGGCGTAGGTAGCTTGGAAACGGGGCGAGGAAGTTCCGATAAAGGAGGTGACGGACAGGATGCGCTCATCTTCCGACAACAGCTTATAGAGACTATCGCTCACGGCGGCGGTACGGTCCAGCGAGGTTCCCTGCGGGAGATAGATCTCGACGGCGAACTGATCCCGGTCGGCTATCGGCATCATACGCTGGCTCAGTTGAGTGATCATCAGGATCGCCAAGGCAACCGTCAGGATGCCTAGACCGATCGTGGCTTTCGGGAAACGGAAAGTCCACGTCAGCGCCCTCGTATAGACGGCCTGTACGGTATCCAGCAGATTGAACCTCTTCTTTCCCTTATTCTCCCGCCCGGACTTCAATCCCTTCTTGATCAAGACCCGCTCCAGCAGCGGGATAAAGACCATCGCCACCGCCAGCGACACCATGAGGGAGATGGAAAGCGTCCAAGGGAAGAAGGTCACGAAATCCAACATCTGCCCCGTCATCGTGAAAAGCAACGGGAAAAAGATCACGCAAATACACAGCGTAGCCAACAAAATCGAGCTGAAATAGTTCTTGGCGCTATAGACGGCGGCGTACCAACGGGAATAGCCCTTGTCCAGATATTCCAGATAGGCGTCTATCACGATGATGGAGTTATCCACGATCATGCCCAATACCACGATCAAGGCGGCCAGCGTCACCGTATTCAGCGGGATGCCGCAAGCGTACATGACACCGATCGAGATAAAGACACTGATCGGGATGGAAGTAGCCGCAACCAATGCCGAGCGGAAAGGGAAGAGTACCATCATCACCAAGATCACGACCACGATGGACACAAACAAATCCCGCACGAAGGAACTTACCGAGTCTCCCACCACCTTCGGCTGGTCGGCGATCCGGCGGATCGAGACACTCTCGGGAAGATCCCGCTCGAAAGCGTGCAATACCTCGTCTACCTCCTTTCCGTATCGTACGATATTATGGCCCTCACGCATCTCCATGGAAAGGATGATCGCTTTCTTGCCGTTGTTCGTTATATAGCTATCCGGCTCGGGATATTCCCGCACGATACGGGCCACGTCTTTCAAGCGGATCATATGCCCGTCGGCATCGGCCAGCAGGATCTGCTCGCCTACCTCCCGCTCCGAGGGATAGGTCACGGAAAGGTGGATGGGAATGTCCAAGCCGCCATTCTCCAAGGAGCCGGAGGCGGTGGTAAAGCCTTGGGTGAACAAGGTTGTCATCAGCATACGGGTATCTAGGCCGTAAGCGGCTAGCTTGTCTGGATCCAAGTAGACCGAGATCTGCTCGTTTTGTACCCCGTAACGGCGCAGGTTGGATACGGACTCGATCCGGCGCAGGCGGTCTTCCAGCGTCTCCATGTATCGCTGCAATTCCCGGTAGGTCTTGTCTTCCGATTCCAAGGTGATCAATAAGGCGGAAGTATCGCCGAAATCATCATTCGCGATGACGGCGAGTACGCCCGAGGGCAGTTGCGACTTGAAGTTCTGCAAGCCGAGCTTGATCTTCGACCAGACCTCGTCTTTATTGTTCACGTCGTCGTTCAGCTCCACCATCACGTACACCATTCCATCCCTTGACATGGAGTACGTCTTTTTCTTCTTTACCTCCTTGAAGGTAAACAGGTATCTCTCCAAAGGCTTGGCCAACTGCTCCTCCACCTCTCCGGAAGTCGCCCCGGGGTAAACACCCACGACCACGCCTTGGCGGATGGTGAACTCCGGGAATTCCTGTTTCGGCATGTCCACCAAACCCCAAATACCCAACCCGACCAGCACGGTAATCACCAGCAACGTGATCTGGTAATGACGCATGGTCCATTCGATCACTCCGTTTTTACGTTCTCTCATAACGCACGCACTCTCATGCCCTCACTGATTTTCTGGTAACCGCCTATCACGACGATATCCCCCTCGTTCAACCCTTCCAGAATAAACAAGCCCTGCTCCGTCAAGTCGCCCGTCCGTACGGGCGTAGCTTTCGCCTCTCCGTCTACGACCTTCCAGACGAAACGCCCCCCGTCGTTCGCTATCAGCACGGCGTTGTTCGGCAAGGCGATAGCCGGCACGGATTCCTCTCCCGACAGGCGTACATCGCAAACCATGCCGGGCAACAAAGCGCCGGACGGGTTCTCCAGCCGGATCTTCGCCTCGTAAGTATGGGAGATAGGGTTGGCCACGATACCTTTCTCCGTCACTTTCCCCTCAAAACATTGTCCGCCCAGAGCGGCTACCTTTATCATAGCGGCTTGATCGCCGAGCGTGGCGACCTCATTCTCCGGAACGGCGATCTTCACGTTTACCGTCTCTATCCTTAACAAGGAGAAAACCGGTTGCCCGGGCTGCACGTTCTCTCCCGCCTCAACCATGCGCTTGCCGATAACGCCGCCGAACGGGGCATACAGGTTCCGGTCCTCAAGGTTTTTCCTCGAGATTCGCTCCATGGAACGGGCCTGTTCCAATTTGCTCTCCACCTCTACCCATTTCATATCCGGCAGGCTCTTATTCTCGTGCAAGGTTCTCATGCGGGCATAGGCGTCCTCCGCTTGTCGCAAGGAAGCGGCCGAGGCGTTATAGGCGTTTTCCAGCGTCGCCTTGTCTAACACCGCTAGTAGTTGGCCCTCACGGACCTTCTGCCCCTCGCCCACCAATACTCGCTCTACATTACCCATCACCTGAAAACTAATCGAGGAGGATACGACCTCCTCTACCGTTCCCACGTAATTCCTTGTATCCGCCGGAACGGTCTTCGCTACCTTCACGATCTCCACCGGGATCTCTTTGCTATCCCGTCCCTCTTTTTGACTGCCCGAGCATCCGGACATCACGAACACGACGGATAATAATCCTCCATAAACAATGCCTTTCATCCTTTTCATATCCTATGATTTATTATACCGCGAAGATGATGAGTTTATCCACTCCAAAGAAGTTCCGTTTTGCAACCAAATTGTCCTATTTGACACATTTCAATTGGATTATTCTATTATTTCACTAATTTTATCGCCCAAACAAGAATAAATTATGAACGTAACAGATCTACCTCAAGCTTGTATCTCTCTTATCGAGAACGTACCCGGCATAGACTTTATCGACGAGGATTTCGCCATATTCGATAACATCGACGATATTCCCTCGCTCGACCATCCGATGCGAATAGACGCCGTCGTATTCGCGCTTTGTACGAAAGGCTTCATGCGTATACGGATCAATATGGAGGAATATGTCGTAGGGGAAAACCATCTCGTATTGTCCTTGCCTGATCAGATCATCCAACACGTGGAACGTAGCGAGGACGTGGCCGGGATCTTCATCGTCATCTCCAAGAATTTCATGGAGGAGATCATTCCTCATATACAGAATACCTTGCCGGCGTTCTTCTACATCAAGGAGCATCCGGTCACTGAGTTGAATGCCGAGGAGATAGGTTGTATCAAGGAATATCATTCTTTTCTCTGGAAGAAAGTGAAAGCGAAAGGGCATCCTTACCGGAAAGAGATTGCCCAGAGCTTATTGTTGGCGGTATTCCACGAGGTTTACGGCATGTTTAAGAATCATATGCCGATCGAGGTGAAGAAGAGCCGGCAAGAGGAGTTGTTCGCGGCGTTCATACAAACGCTCGCCTTACATCATAAGCAGGAACGATCGGTAGCTTTCTACGCCGGGAAATTATGTGTGACTCCCAAATATTTATCTCTTTTGGTAAAGAACGTCAGCAACCGTACGGCCGGGGAATGGATCGATAATTACGTTGTCTTGGAGGCGAAGGCGTTATTATCCTCCTCCACCCTTTCCATCCAAGAGATATCAGACCGGCTAAACTTCGCCAACCAATCCTTCTTCGGTAAATACTTCAAGCAACACGTCGGGATATCGCCTACGGAGTATCGGAAGAAATGGTAATAATCAGAAAAATAATTATCTTTGTCTCACGACAGAAGTCATTTAATGAAAAGATAAAATGAAACGAACAGAAATTATAGATCAGATAAAAGATATCATGCGCCGGATAGCTCCCACGGCACAAACTATCTTATTCGGTTCGGAAGCACGTGGAGACGCTCGGATTGATAGCGATATCGACTTACTCATCTTGATAGACGGAGAGAAAATGACTTTGGAACGAGAGGAAGAAATTACTTTACCCTTGTATGAGCTGGAACTAAAGACTGGCGTAAATATCAGCCCCATCGTCATGTTAAGAAAACTCTGGGAAAACCGTCCCTTTAAAACTCCTTTCTATATTAATGTTATAAACGAAGGTATTATATTATGAAAGAGATCCTAGATGAAGAAAGTAAGAACGCATTGATTAACTATCGAATCCAACGTGCTTATGAGACATTGAAAGAAGCTCAAGTGATGATGCGTGAGTCTTTCTATAATGCTGCTGTTAATCGCCTCTATTATGCATGCTATTACGCAGCGGTTTCCCTGCTATTAAAATATGATCACCAACCACAAACACATAATGGAGTTAAGACTATGCTTGGATTACATTTTATCTCTACCGGAAAGCTTCCTATAAAAATCGGGAAAATATTCTCGACTTTATTTGAGAAAAGACATAGTGGAGATTATGACGATTTTGTTTATTGTGATAAGGAAATGTTGGATAACTTATATCCGCAAGCCGAATTATTCATTCATACAATCAACCAATTATTGAAAGAAGAATAGTTCCCAAAGAGAACTATCCTCCGATCAACGCAGTTATCCCGCAAGAGGCGAATTGATCGATACACCTTTGCAGGACTGCTTCGGAAGGGGTGGATAGCGGAAGGTGCCCGGGATTGTAGAGGGTTCCTCGCTTATCGTGCTTACCTTTTCCGATGTCGTGGTACGGGAGGAGATTAACGACTTTCCGCTCCCACGGCAAGGAGGCTAGGAAGGTGGCAGAACGGGATATATTTTCCTCGTCCGCATTGACGCCCTCGATCAACGGGATACGGATGAGGAAGTCTATGCCGGCCTCGGCGATCATCCGAAGATTGGAGAGGATACGCTCGTTCGGGACACCCGTGAAACGACGATGGCTACCGGAATCCATATGCTTTAAATCCACCAGAAAAAGATCCGTGCGCTCCATTACGCTCCGGACGGTATCCGGCGAGGCGAACAAGGTCGTATCCACCGCACGATGGATTCCCAACGCTCCGCAACGATCCAGCAGGGCAACCAAATCCGATGGATGCGACAACGGCTCTCCCCCGCAGAAGGTAACGCCTCCCTCGGAGCGATCCATAAAGACCGTCTCTTTCTCGATCTCACGCATGACCTCGTCGATAGAATACTCACGGCCGGACATCTCCATCGCCAAGGTGGGACAAACCTCGGCGCATCTACCGCATGTCCGGCACAGAGAGCGATCCGTGACGATGCCCGCTTGCGTCAAGGTCAACGCCCCGACGGGGCAGGCATTCACGCAGGTCCCGCAACCTATGCACTTCTTTCTCGTATACAGCTTCTCCGCCCGGGGCGAGATGCCTTCCGGGTTATGGCACCATACGCAGGCAAGCGGGCATCCTTTCATGAAGATCGTGACACGAATGCCCGGCCCGTCGTTTATGGCGTATCGTTTGATATCGAATAACAGCATGGCCTAGAAAGTCTCTTGCTCCGTACGTGCGATCACGTCCGCTTGCAAATCGGCGTTCATATCGTTGAAATAGTCGCTATAGCCCGCTACACGGACCAGCAGATCCCGGTAGTCCTCCGGACACTTCTGGGCGGCGTAAAGCGTTTCCGTATCCACGATATTGAATTGGATATGATGGCCACCCAAGGCAAAGTAGCTACGGATCAAGGAGGCCAGCTTCGAGATATCCTCCTCCCTCTGGAGCAGGCTGGGCAGGAAGCGTTGGTTCAGCAGCGTGCCGCCGCTCTTCACCTGATCCAGCTTGCCGAGGGACTTGACAACGGCGGACGGCCCGTGGGTATCGGCTCCGTGCGAGGGCGAGGTACCGTCGGAGATGGCGCGCCCGGCCAAGCGGCCGTTCGGGGTGGCTCCCATCACCTTGCCGAAGTAGACGTGGCAAGTGGTGGATAACATATTCAAATGGAAACACTCCCCTTTCGTATTCGGCTTGCCCTCGATCGCGTCATATAAATCGTCGAAGACACGGACGGCGATCTGGTCGGCGTACGGATCATCGTTGCCAAAGAAAGGCGTACGGTTCAGGATCATTTGGCGCATTGGCTCATGTCCCTCGAAATTATCCGCCATCGCATCCAACAAGGCCTGCATCGTGAAGGTCTTATCCTCGAAGACGTGTTTCCGTAAAGCGGAAAGGCTATCGGTTATCGTGCCTAATCCGGTACACTGGATATAAGTGGTGTTGTAACGAGGCCCGCAATTGTAGTAATCCTTACCCTTCGCGATACAATCGTCGATGAACAGGGAGAGGAACGTGGCGGGGGCGTACTTGGCGAACATGCGGTCGATATAGTTGCTGACCCGCACCTTCATGTCCACGAAATAATGGATCTGGCGCATGAATGCCGCGTAAAGCTCCTCATACGTCCGGAAACCACGGGGATCGCCGGTCTCCAGACCGACCTTGCGACCGCTTACCGGATCTACGCCGTTATGCAGCGTCACCTCCAATATCTTCGGCACGTTCAGATAACCGGTCAACACGTACGCCTCCTTCCCGAAAGCGCCCACCTCGATGCAACCGCTGCAACCTCCCTCGCGGGCGTCACGCAGCGACTTGCCTTGCCGCATCAACTCCTGCACGTACACATCCGGGTTGAATACCGACGGGTAGCCATGGCCTTGGCGGATCACCTTGCACCCGGCACGAAGGAAACGCTCCGGCGTACGGGCACTGACGTGGATGGCGCTGCCGGGCTGGAGGATATGCAGCTCCTCGATCGTCTCCAACATGATATAGGAGACCTCGCTTACGCCATCGCTACCGTCCGCCCGGATGCCGCCGATGTTCAGGTTCGTGAAATCGTTATAGGTTCCGCTCTCCTTCGCCGTGATACCCACTTTCGGCGGGGCGGTATGATTGTTTACCTTGATGAAGAAGCAAGACATCAACTCTTTCGCCTCGTCACGGGTCAAGGTTCCGGCGGCGATTTCTTTCTCGTAGAAAGGCGCCAGATGCTGGTCGAAATGACCGGGGTTCATGGCATCCCAACCATTCAGCTCCGTGATCGTACCGAGGTGGACAAACCAGTACATCTGGATCGCTTCCCAATAGGTACGGGGAGCGTGGGCGGGAACCCGGCGGCATACCTCGGCGATCTTCCTCAGCTCGGCGGCACGGCGGGGATCTTTCTCGGTGAGAGACATCTCGTCAGCCAAGTCCGCGTGTCGCTCGGCCAGCAGGATAGCGGCGTCGCAGGAGATAGACATGGCCGTCAGTTCCTCCTGCTTGTCCGTGGCCTCGGGGTCGTTCATGAAATCCAAGGCGCTTAGTTCCCCCTCGATACGTTTCTTCAAGTCCAGCAGGCCATATTGGTAGACCTTGCCGTCCAAAGCGGTATGCCCGGGGGCACGTTGCTCCATGAACTCGGTGAACATACCCACCTCGTACGCCTCTTTCCATTCCTTGGGGACGTGGCTGAAGATGCGTTCCCGCTGGGTACGGCCTTTCCAGTACGGGATCACCTCCCGCTCGTAGGTATCGATATCTTCTTGACTGATGGTGTAACGTTGCAGCTCCCGGGTATTCAATATATGCAAGTCCTCCACGCTATGGCAGGTAAGTTCCGGGAAGGTAGGCACGGCTTTGGGGCGGGGCCCCCGCTCGCCAACGATCAACTCGTCCTCGCCGATATAGATCGTCTTCCGCTTGCAGATCTCAAGGAAGTTCAGGGCACGCAGGATAGGGATCGGATACTTCCCGTAATTCTCCTGATAGAAACGGGTCTCGATCAAGGCCCGCTCGATGGAGAGGGAAGGTTGGGCCTCGAAGGTCTGCCGGCGCAGACGTTTGATACGGTCGTTCATCCCGAAATTGTTCGCTCCTACGGAAGAGACGGTATCATGTACGCATGAATGTGTGTGATGGGTTGTATTCATAAAATTATATGTTTTATCGTAGAGGTAGGATCTATCCGCCCTCATCAAGGTTATTTTTTATTGTTACACAGGACGGGCATCCCCGCCCCCATGAGTTTATATAGGGAGAGTATCTGCTAGAGATAAAACATCAGGCAGTTGAAAAGCATCCGATAGCCTTTGTGTAACATAGCGCTTGTTTCTTTTTGAAGTATGATGGCAAAAATAAGGAAATTATTGATAATATCACAATTCATCAACAGAAAGTAACCGTTTGTCAAAAAAATAACACAGGAACGTAAATAAAGGAATAGCTTTGCTTTGTATTTCCAGATCAAAGGGTTTAAAATTAAAAGAACTTATACCATGCAAAGTACATTCAAGAACCTGCTTTATGTCTTGAGACATTATAAATTAGCGACGGTCACTAATCTTTTAGGACTTAGCTTCGCTTTCCTGTTATTCATGCTGATAAGCATACATGTCGGTCATGAATATAGCTTCGACGCTTCCCTCTTGAACAGGGAAAGGATTTTTCAGTTAGAAAACAAGCGGGATGACGGGATATGGGAGGCTAATTTCGCACGTCCACAACTCGAGCGTTTCATCGCCGCCTCCCCTTATATAGAAGCGGCCGCTATCACAAACAACCTTGTTTACTCCTCCGTACGTTTTGGGATATCAGCCAGTGAAGGGCCCGACGCACGGAGCTATATGGAGCAGGTGGAACGGATCACCCCGGGATATACTAAGATCTTTGGCTTCGAGCTGGTGGCCGGCGATACGGATTGCCTGAAACGTCCGGAAGGGACGCTGATCCCGGAGAGCATGGCCCGGAAACTCTTCGGCGAGGAAAATCCTATCGGGAAGCCGGTTTATCTGTCGGAGTTCGCCGGGGCCGAAGGCTCGATTATATATGGGCTTAGTTTTGAGCCGGCATATATCGTGGGAGGCGTCTTTCGCGATTTCCCGGAAAACACCCGGGTGAAGAATGCCCTGTATATCCCGATCATGGAGAAAGAGATGATGGAAAACTGGCATACCGGCCTTTACTATTGTTATCTGCTGATGTCGACACCGGAATCCGCCTCTGTCACTACCGAGACCTATATGGCCGATAGCCGGGCTTTCCTGAAAAGTTTCACGATCGAGGATATGCGCCTCCGGCCCTTGTCTGATCTCTATTTCGGCCAGCCGGTCCGAGCGGACGCCGCTCCCATCGGTAATAAGCTACGGACGAATATGTTATTCTTTATCGCCATCCTGATCATAGGTATCGCCTTGGTCAATTATATCAACCTGTCGATAGCCTTGGCACCGATACGTACCAAGTCGATCACCATCCAGAAAGTGCTGGGAAGCTCGGACACCACGCTACGGAAGTATCTGGTCTTGGAGTCCTTGGGAATCTCGGTTGTCGCCTTCTTCCTCGCCTTGCTTTTCCTGTTATTTTTGAATAACGTGCAATGGGTCACGAATATGGTGGGGCATCCGTTGGATCTGTATGCCAACTGGAAGATTCCGGCGTACACATTCTTCCTTGTCGCAGGCGGCGGTATACTGGCCGGTTTGTATCCTGCTTTCTATATTACCTCGTTTCCTCCTGTCATGGCGCTGAACAAGTCTTTTACCCTTAGCGACCGGGCCAAGAACACTCGCAAGTTACTTATAGGGTTCCAGTTCGTTATCTCGATCACGCTGATTGTCGGAGCGTTGTTCGTCTCCTTGCAAAACAGATATATAGGGAACGTGGACTTGGGATTTAACAAAGAAAACGTACTGGAGGTAAGACTAAGCATGGGGGCGGCCTTGAAAAAGGGCGAATTGTTCAAGGCACGTCTCTTGGAAAGCCCCGCTATCCGTGATGTTTCCTTTAGCGAGTTCAAATTTGTCTCGGACGAATCACGTTCTTTCATCGGGTATAATTACAAAGGCCAACATTATTATATGAGCTGGCTGGGAGTATCCGCCAATTTCCCGGAGCTAATGGATGTAAAGATGATCGCCGGAAGGAAGTTCCGGCCGACGGATGAGGCGGCGGATAACACGCAGGTCGTTTGCCTCCTTAGCGAGACGGCAGCGAGGGAGATCGCCTCGGGTCTTTCCCCCGAGAAACTGGACGACCTATCGGACTTGGTAGGGACAAGCATCACGGATAATGATATACCGGTACGGATTGTCGGTATCTTTGAGGATGTCCATTATGAATCCCTGTATAAAGAGTTACGCCCGATGGGACTTTGGACCTCGGCTAAGAATCATTACCGCCGTTCGGTGCCGGAAAGATACGCTTATGTCAAGATCGCCGGCGGAAATCCCCGGACGGCTATCGAGCATATCCGGAAGGTAACGGATGAATTGATCCCGGGTTATCCGGCCGATATCCATTTCTTTGATACGGCGCTGGAGGAGCTTTACAGTAAAAGTGGGCGGCAGGGAGCGCTGATTACCGCCCTTTGCCTGATGGCCGTCTTTTTATCCCTCGTGGGAGTATTCGGACTGGTTATCTTTGAGCTACAGGGACGGGAAAAGGAGATAGCCGTGCGGAAAGTACATGGGTCCACGGTCCGGCAGATCCTTTGGATGCTGAACTCGTCTTTCCTCCGGATCACGCTCGTCTGTTTTATTATCTCGATCCCGCTTGCTTATTACGGGGTGAATGTTTGGCTACGAAGCTTCGCTTATAAAACGCCGATCTACATATGGGTATTTTTAGTGGCTTTGGTAATCATAATGACACTGACCGTATCTACGGCTACTTTCCAGAGCTATCGGGCGGCGATGGCGAATCCGGCGTCTAAATTGGGGCATTAAGGTTCATTACGAAAAAAGGACGGGTAGATTGATCCGTCCTTTTTTACTCATATATTATCTTGTCTCAGGTTTGGTTACCGTTTCCAATAACCTTCCATCTCCTCCAGCGTCTTTCCTTTCGTCTCGGGGACAAATTTCCAGATGAACAACGCCGCCAATATACCCATCACGCCATAGATCCAATAGGCCATACCGTGATTGAACGTATCGGTCAAGTATTGATTCTTATCCAGCATTGGGAATGTCCATGATACCAAGAAGTTGGCAATCCATTGCGCCGCTACGGCGATACTCATCACCGTGGAGCGAATCGAGTTCGGGAAGATCTCGGCCAGCAGCACCCAGCAGACCGGGCCCCACGACATAGCGAATCCCGCCGTATAAACCAGCATGCAGACCAATGATCCCATACCCACCGAATGGGTATAGAAAGTAGTTCCCAAGATCAACATAGATACCGCCATGACGAGCGCCCCGATAATCATCAACGGGCGGCGTCCGAACTTATCCACCGTGAAAATAGCCAATACGGTAAACGACAGGTTCACCGCCCCTACCACGATCTGTTGCAAAAGGGCGGCGTCCGTGGCCGCTCCCATCGTCTTGAAGATCTCCGGGGCATAGTAAAGCACCACGTTGATCCCCACGAATTGCTGGAAACCGGAGAGCAGCACGCCCACCAAGATGATCAGCACGCCAAACGACCGGATCGGGAACAGCAAGGCGATACAGAAACTAGCCAACAAGGCGATCTCCAACGCATTCGTATTACCTGCCCACGACAACAACCCGTAGCCGGCCAAGAACAGCGCCAGCCAAGTCCCCATAAACCGGAAGTAAGGCTTCATCGACGGAGCTTTCTCCTTGAAACTATTCCGTATGTCCTCCAGCTCACGGCCAGCGTCCGCCCGATCCATCAAATGGCTCAAAACGCCTAACGCCTGCTCCGTACGCCCACGCATCACGAGGTAACGAGGCGTCTCCGGCACGAACATCAAGAACGAGAGGAACAATACCGCCGGAATAATCTCAGAAGCGAACATCCAACGCCAGCCGATCGTATTCAGCCAAGCAGCATCTCCTTGAAGGGCGATCGTATAATTCACGAAATATACCACCAGCATACCAAAGATAATGGCAAACTGGTTCCATGCCACCAGATTCCCCCGGCGATCGGCCGGAGCCACCTCGGCGATATACATCGGCGATACCATGGAGGCCAGCCCCACGCCAATACCTCCCAGAATACGATAAGCCACGAACGCATACATAAACGTATGATCGCCACTTCCGGGCATGCCGATAAACAGCTCCGGCCAAGCCGAGCCGATAGCGGAAAGCAAGAAAAGGATAGCGGCCAGTATCAACGTAGGCTTCCTGCCGTAACGCTGGCTGATCCACCCGGCGAACGAGGCGCCGAGGATACATCCGATCAACGCACTACTTACCACGAACCCCTCCAAGGCGTTGGCTTGATCCAACGGAAGCCCTTGCGGCTCGATGAAGAACTTACGCAAAGACTCTACCGTACCGGAGATCACCGCCGTGTCATACCCAAACAGCAGACCTCCCAAGGTAGCGACCAAGGTAAGAGCGAAAATATAAGTGTTGTTATTTTTCATGGAATAGATTTATTAATTAAAAACTGAGAATTGAGAGCTGAAAACTAGGGCTTACGCACGATAATTTTCAATTCCCAATTCTCGATCTTCAATTATTTAGATATGCAGATTTACAATCATCTCGTATAATTCCTGCTTACCGCTGATCTGTTTCGGCTCGCCGTCACGCAAAGCGATCGTACGAAGATCTTCCAGCGTAAGCTTGCCATCCTCGAATGCCTTGCCCTCGCCGGCATCGAAACTAGCGTAACGCTCGGCACGCATCTTGCGGTAGTCTGAGTTCTCAAGGATATCGGCGGCGATCATCAAGGCACGGGCGAAAGCGTCCATACCACCGATATGAGCGATGAAGATGTCCTCCAAGTCCGTAGAATTACGGCGGGTCTTGGCGTCGAAGTTCGTACCTCCGGTAGTTAGGCCACCTCCCTCAAGGATAACCAGCCAAGCCTGTGCCAGCTCATAGATATCCATCGGGAATTGATCCGTATCCCAACCATTCTGGTAATCGCCACGGTTCGCGTCGATACTGCACAACATGCCGGCGTCGGCGGCGGCTTGCAACTCATGCTCGAATGTATGTCCGGCCAAGGTAGCGTGGTTCACCTCGATATTCAAGGCGAAATCCTTGTCCAATCCATAATGGCGAAGGAAACCGATCACGGTCTCCGAATCCACGTCATATTGATGTTTCGTCGGTTCCATCGGTTTCGGCTCGATCAGGAACGTACCCTTGAAACCGTTCTTACGGCCATAATCACGGGCCATCGTCAACATCATGGCTAAATGATCCTTCTCTCGTTTCATGTTCGTGTTCAATAGGCTCATATAACCCTCACGGCCGCCCCAGAATACATAGTTCTCGCCCCCTAAAGCGATACAAGCGTCGATAGCGTTCTTGATCTGCGTGCCAGCGCATGCCACGGTCGGGAAATAAGGGTTCGTAGCGGCGCCGTTCATATAACGCTTATTGCTGAAGACGTTCGCGGTAGACCATAGAAGCTTCTTTCCGGTAGCGGCTTGATGCTCCTTGGCATGTTCCACCATCGTCTGCAAACGTTTCTCGAACTCGCCCAGCGTAGGAGCCTCGTCCACCACGTCCACGTCGTGGAAGCAATAGTAAGGAATATTACATTTGGTCATAAACTCGAAAGCGGCGTCCATCTTGTACTTCGCACGGGTGATAGCGTCCGTGCTGTCATTCCAAGGGAATGATTTTGTTCCACCACCAAACTGATCACCTCCCTCAGCACATAAGGTATGCCAATAAGCCATAGCGAAGCGCAAATGATCCTTTAGTGTTTTACCCATAACTACCTTATCCGCGTCATAATAATGAAATGCCAACGGATTTTTTGACTCACGTCCCTCAAACTGAATCTGTCCGATTCCCGGGAAAAATTCTTTCTCTCCTTTAAAGTAACTCATAATAATATATATTAAAAATGTAAATAATTCAGCCGTTAAATAGATTGTTCCAAGCGTTCTTTCCACGTCTCGAACGCCCCGCAATAAGCATTCGCCTTGAAACCGTCCGGCTCGATCACGTTGATCTTCTTCAAGGAAGCGAACGCTTCTTCCGCATTCTTGTAGATACCGGCACCAATACCGGCACCCTTGGCCGCGCCTACCGCGCCATTCGTATCATACAGTTCGATCACCGTACCCGTCACGCCCGCCAAGGCATCCCGGAAGATCGGGCTTAAGAACAAGTTCGCGTTCCCCGCACGGATTACCTGAATATCGATCCCCATCTCATTCATGATATCCATACCGTATTTAAAGGCGAACACGATACCTTCTTGCGCCGCCCTAGCCATATGGGCCTTGGTATGTATGTTGAAGTTCAATCCATGCACCGAGCAATCGATCTGCTTATTCTGCAACATACGCTCCGCCCCGTTTCCGAACGGCAAGATCGAAAGACCATCGCAGCCGATGGGAACCGTAGCCGCCAAATCATTCAACTCATTATAGTTGATGCCTTCCGGCGCTATATTCCGTTTGATCCAAGAATTAAGGATACCGACCCCGTTGATGCACAACAAGACACCCAAGCGGGTCTGCTCCGTCGTATGGTTCACGTGGGCGAACGTATTCACACGGGAAAGCGTATCGTAATTCACCTTGCCGTTCACACCATACACCACTCCGGAAGTCCCGCCGGTAGCCGCTATCTCACCCGGATTCAATACATTCAATGATAAAGCGTTATTCGGTTGGTCACCCGCACGATAGGTAACCGGCGTACCTTTCTTCAGTCCCAACTCGGCCGCGACCGAGGCGGTAACCTCGCCCTGCAAACCGAACGTCGGACGGATATCGGCGATCAGATCCTTACTGAATCCATAATAATTCATCAAATCCTCCGATAAGGCATTATTCTTGAAGTCCCAGAAAATCCCCTCCGACAAACCGGAAACCGTAGTCACGATATCCCCCGTCAGACGCATAGCGATGAAATCTCCCGGCAACATGATCTTATGGATACGGTCGTAGATATCCGGCTCGTACTCCTTGATCCAAGCCAGCTTAGAAGCGGTAAAATTACCCAGCGAGTTCAATAGGTGGGAAAGGCATCGCTTCTCGCCTATATTCTTAAACGCACGCTCACCATAAGGAACGGCACGGCTATCGCACCAGATAATAGATGGACGAAGCACCTCCATCTTCTTGTCCACCACCACCAAGCCATGCATCTGGTACGAGATACCGATCGCCTTGATATCCTCGCCTTTCACCTTCGCCTTGCTCATGGCACCTTTCATAGCGATCTTCACGTACGACCACCAATCCTCCGGATTTTGCTCCGCCCACCCCGGACGCAACGCCTTGATCGGGGCCTCTTCTTTGGGATAAAAATCCGCACCTATTGTTAACCCGGTCTCCTCATCGACGATAGAGACCTTGATGGAAGAACTTCCAATATCACATCCTAACAGACACATAATCGTATGGTTTTATATCTTATTAAACTTCGAACGTTGTTGATTATATTTCACCTTATCAAACCGATAATACCGGGCGGCACGATGGGCGACCCCATCTTGCATATCGTCCGTGGGCACCACGTAATCCAAGGAATTCATCTTCTTATGAAAATTGCGCACGTCCATCTCACGGTTATAGATCACCTCGTACGTGCGCCTAAGCTGGAACGCCGTGAACTTCATCGGCATATAGTCGAAAATGATGGCGGGCTCCTTCTCTACCCAATTACGGATCTCCTGTATGGCAGCCTCGATAATCTCTTTATGATCGAATGGCAAGCGAGGAAGCTCGTCGATAGGGCACCAACGGATCGACTCGGATTTATCGGCCGGACACGTCTTCCTGCTATTCTTGCACAAGGCGAGATAAGCGACCGTGATCAACCGTCCGATCTTCACCTTGGAAGTCGCCTCCAGCCACATCACGTCCAACCGGTTCGAGGTACGGGCGGGGGAACCGAAACAACGGAATTGTTTCAATTGGACACGCTTCAAGCCGGTCGAATCATTCAGTATCCGATAGGCGGCGTCATCTAAATCCTCGTTCTCATAGATCAAGCTGCCGGGTAATTTATAGCCAATCAACTCGCCTTCCTCACTTTTTCGCTCCGCCAACAGCACGGTGAGCTTGTCATCATTGATGCCGAGAAGAACACAGTCTACGGAAACATAAGGGGACAGCATCTCTCTATTCTCGTTTTGTGTATCCATGATATCAGTAATTAGATTTGCGCAAATATAAGTATTTTTCTAAACAAAGCAATTACAAAAGGTCTTTTTTGCATCTCCTAATTGATTATTTTTCTGATATTTCAGTATCGTACATCATACAATATGCTATACAACACATAATGTAAGTAAAACAATTAGTATGAGAACAAATAATGAAGGCGCTTTCACGTACCTCTAACTTTTATTTCCTACATTTGTTATATTTATAAAACATCGGACATGAATCTAAAAAACATATACTTCTCTTGGCTGATTTATTGGGGTAAAATGAAGGGATTATTGAACGGGATAGCGGAAGCGATTATCCTACTCGCCTCCTTAGCCTCTTTCTTCGTATTGATCTACCAATTCGGCTTTGTACAGACACCCGATTCCGTCCATATCCTAGAGCGCTCCCGCCCATTCATCCTGCTAGCTTTTTTCACGGGCATAACACTCCGGTACGTGGTGAGGTTCCAAGAAATCATACAGGAGAAAATGTTGTATCTCGATATCAGCATCTATTTCCTTTTATTCGCCGTATTATCCAGCAAGATATTTTTCAAGGATGCCATAGCGCACTCTTTGCCTTATTTGTCTTTCCTTACGAAACCTCTCTTCGTATATGTCTTATTATTGCTGCTTAGCACGATTCACTTATCCCGGCAGACGTTCACGCTGATGCAGACACGGATCAAGCCCTCGTTGCTTTTCTTGCTCAGTTTCGTGTTCGTGATATTGGTCGGGGCCGGGTTGCTATCGTTGCCGAACGCCACTACGCACCGGATTCCGTTTATCGACGCTTTGTTTATCTCCACGACCTCGGTATGCGTAACCGGACTAACCACCGTCGACGTAGCCACTAGTTTCACGCATATCGGGCATATTATCATCATGATTTTAATACAGATCGGCGGTATCGGGGTCATGACATTTACCTCTTTCTTCGCCCTCTCCTTCATGGGAAAATCCTCTTTTACGAGCAAGATGATGCTGAAAGATATGTTGAACGAGGATCGGACGGGAGGGTTGTTCCGGGTCATCTTAAACATTCTTTTCGTGACCTTGTTTATCGAGGGGATCGGCGCCTATTTTATTTATATGGACGTACGGGGAAGCCTGCCGGGAGGTACGCAGCAGGAATTATTCTACGCAATGTTTCATGCCGTGTCCGCTTTTTGTAACGCAGGGATCTCTACCTTGAGCGGCAATATGTACGATCCGTTAGTGGCGGATAAGTACAACCTCCATTTCTGGATAGCCATGCTGATTATATTCGGAGGCTTGGGCTTCCCGATCGTCTTCAATTACCTGAAACTCTTGCATCACTTGCTGATGAATGGTATCAAGATATTGATCGGTAAGCAAAAGCATTATATCCATACGCCCCGTATTATTAATGTACATACGTACATTGTTGTTATATCTACCTTGATCCTGTTAATTACCGGAACGGCTTTCTACCTCTTTTTCGAGTATGACAATACCTTGGGCGACCTTCCCCTGCGGGGGAAACTGGCAAATGCGTTCTTAGGCGCCGTCACGCCTAGAACGGCAGGATTCAACGTAGCGGATATGGCTACATTGGCCCCTCCGACCTTAATGCTGACGTTGATCCTTATGGTAATCGGAGCCGCCCCTATGTCCACCGGCGGCGGATTGAAAGTGACCACCGTTTTCGTAGCTCTGGTTACGACCTTGAACGCCGCACGTGAGAAAGATAAAGTGGAAGTGAGAAAACGGGAGATCGCCCCATTCGCCATCCGCCGGGCATTCGCTATCATCATGATGTACTTCATGTGGGTGGCGATCGCTACGTGGGTATTATCCTATACGGAAAAAGGGGCGCCGCTGTTCTCCCTATTGTTCGAGGTTGTTTCCGCCTTGAGTACCGTAGGCTTGAGCATCGATTATACCCCTCACCTCACCCCTATCGGGAAAATCATCATTATCAGCACGATGCTGGTCGGACGTATCGGGGTATTGGCCTTCCTCGTAAGTTTCTGCAAGGAATACACGAAAAAGAACTACACATATCCACAAGAAAATATATTAATGTAAAAATAAGATAGCATGAAATATTTAGTAATCGGATTAGGGAATTTAGGACGTGCGATAGCGAAAGACTTGACACGTGTCGGCAATGAGGTGATCGGCGTAGACATGAATCTGCATCGTGTCGATATGCTGAAGAACGACATAGCGGGGGCGGTCGCCTTGGACTCTACGGACAAAGAGGCATTGAGCACCCTGCCATTGAGTGAGATGGATGCCATTATCGTAACATTCGGTAAGGATTTCGGGACTTCCGTTCAGACCGTCGCTTTATTGAAAAGTCTGGATGCGGGCAAACTGATCGTGCGGGCGATCTCCTCGATCCATGAGACGGTGATCCGTGCGATCGGGGTAAGCGAGATTATTACCCCGGAAAAGGATTTCTCTACGATGTACACCTCCCAAGCCTCTTTAGGCGGCCTGTTCCGGCATTGGTATAAAGTAACCGACACGGAACATCTCTATAAGATCAAGACACCGGCCACTCTTGTCGGGCAAACCATCAAGAACATCGATTTCGAGGAGAATTTCGGCATCCATCTGGTAGCGATCGAACGTCCTTACGAGAAAAAGAACCTGATCGGGCTCACACAGACAGAATACAAGGTTATCAGCCGTATCACCGAGGAATTGATGATCGAGACGGATGATCTGCTGATCTTATTCGGAAAGATGGAGCTATTGAATAAAATAGCCAACATCTAAAACAAAACATAGGCAGACGATCACGATATAATCAGCGTCGTCTGCCTACGGCAAATATCAACGAAGCGATCAAGCCCCCGCTATCTCTATCGTATAGGAGGCATCGAAGACCTCTCCCGGTTCCAAATGCCATACCCAATCCCGGTCTTTATACTCACCCGTATAATCCACCCGGTCGCAACGCCCATACCAAGGTTCGATACAGACAAACGGAGCGTTTCTCGTAGGCGGAGACCATAAGCCTACCACCGGAGCCGTAAAGGTTAGCGAAAGGTACGGATGTTTCTCCACATCCAATAAGTCCACCCGCTTAATCTGGCTGTCCTCCAAGATAAACGTATCGATATCGAACGTATGGATATTCAACGGCAGCAACCCGTCCGCATCCAAAGGTACCGGACGAACCACGTCCCCTACGCACCCTTTCTCCACCAGCGCACGGTATACGAGCTCTTTTTTCACATCGAAAGCGAAATACCCCCGATCCGGTTGATCCACCTCATAATTCGGGTACAGGAAAGCCGGATGAGCGCCGATCTGGAAATGCATCGTCTTATCTCCCGTATTCTTCACACGCCAAAGCACCTCCACCTTATTGCCCTCCAAACGATACCCGATCTCCAGAAGGAAAGGGAACGGATAGGCTCTCAGCGTGTCCGGGGTACTTTCCAGTGCGAAACGCAACTCGTTCTCCGCCTCATCGATCAACGTAAAATCCATATCCCGTGCAAAGCCGTGCTGCGACAGCGGATACACGGTTCCCTCGTTCCGATACTCGGCCTTCCATACGCTCCCGACGATCGGGAACAATACCGGGGAATGACGTTTCCAGAAAGCGGGGTCCGCTTGCCAGAGATACTCCTTTCCCGTAGCGTTCGCCACGATACTACTCAACTCCGCTCCATGTTCGGAGACACGGATCGTTAGTTCTTGATTTGATACTGTCTTCATTATGATAAGTTTAGTAATTGTTCGGCGGGAAGTCCCTTGCTTTTCAAGAAACCGTTCAAAGTCCCGAATAATAAGGGCTGCCGCCGGAAATCTTCCAGATAAACCCGTTTCAGGCAGTCTACCGGCATCGATACCGGAACGTATGGGATCAAGTTTCCATGCTCATAACGATAGAGCACCTCGTCCGTAGCTTGCAGCGAGGCCAACCGCCATTCCTTATCCCCCACCGAGGAAGGCTGCTTCACCTCCAGACAGGCGTTACACAGCATCGAGAAAAAGCGGGAATCAGGCGTAAAGCCCGTGTGCTCCTCATCAAAAAAGAAGGTATCGTATTCCTTTTCCAATTGTGCCGTAAAATGGTTCAAGATAGGCTCCTTCTCATACTTGCAGGACAACAGGGAATAATTCTCGAACAGGCAAAGCTCGCCCAACGACTGATAGTCCAGCTCAAGGACCAGAGAAGGCTCGGCAGAGCGGGCCGGCTCACCGGGTTTCTCATACAAAGGGATCACGTACATGCCTATCTCCGGCCCCACCAGCATCCGGCTGTCCTGTCTGAAAAAGGGCATCGCCTTCTTGCTCTTTTCCACAGGTATCCCTTTGCGTTCCTCATACAAGCCGATAGACTCCCTAAGCAAGGAAAGCCCATACTCGATCTCCTCTTGCGGCACGATATGCATCAACCCCTTCGCCGGAAGCGTGAAAAAGGAATCAGGCCCCGAGGTAGTCCGAAAGCTTTCGACAAAAGCGTTCAATGATACTCTACAATATAAAACCATACAATCTGTTTTTTGCCTCGCAAGGTAGAAAAATATTATCAGAACCGATATGCCTTCCGACAAGAATTTATCTTATTACGCAAGATCACTGCAACCCGGGTTGCAGTAAAAAGCAGTTCTACTTTGTAAAAGGAGTTGACTCGCATATCAAAATAATCATTATCTTTGTTCGGAATAACAAGCGAGTAAAAAAAGACCGTACCGTAAATCAAGTATAAACCAATATAGTATACAATTATGAAACGTCGTGATTTTTTAAAGACCAGTGTCATCGCTAGCGCGGCTCTATCCTTAAATTTTGAAGGTCTGCAAGCGGCCCTTTCCACGAACACCGTAGCCGTAGAGAAGGCTCCCGATATGGTAGCCGTTATGGGTGGAGAGCCGGAGGTGATGCTAGATAAAGCCTTGGAAGCCCTTGGCGGTATCGGAAACTTCGTAAAGAAAGGACAAAAGATCGTAATCAAGCCGAATATCGGTTGGGACCGCTCTCCTGAATTGGCCGGTAATACGAACCCCAAATTAGTGAAAGCCTTGGTCAAGAAATGCTTGGAGGCCGGCGCCTCTAAAGTGACCGTATTCGACCACACCTGCGATAACTGGCAGAAATGCTATGAGACGAGCGGGATCGCCGAGGCCGTAAAAGAGGCCGGAGGTATCATCATGCCTGCCAACGATGAGAAATATTTTAAGGAAGTATCCATTCCGGGTGGCGTGAACCTGAAAAGCGCCAAGATCCATGAGGCCCTGATCGAGGCGGACGCATGGATCAACGTCCCCGTATTGAAGAACCATGGTGGGGCGAAGATGACTTGCGCCATGAAGAACTATATGGGAATCGTATGGGATCGCCGTTTCTTCCATCAAAATGATTTGCAACAATGTATCGCCGATATTTGCACTTGGCAAAAGAAACCGGTATTGAACATCGTGGACGCTTATCGCATCATGCACCAAAACGGCCCGCAAGGAAAGAGCGCGGCCGATGTGGCTACCTTGAAATCCTTGATCGCCTCCACCAATATCGTCGCTATAGACACCGCCGCCCTTCGCCTGTTCAACCAAGTGAAGAAGCTGGATATGGCCGCCGTAGGTCATATCGGTAAAGGCGAGGCTTTAAAGCTGGGTACAACGAATCTGGATAATGTCACGATCAAACGTATTAAGATATAATCGAGGATGAAGAAGCCTAATTACTTAAAAGGATTGCGGGTCGTACTCGCGATCCTCATTTTCGTACCCATACTTTTATTCTTCGTTGATTTCGCCGATGTATTGCCGGACAACCTGCACACGTTGTTGCATCTCCAGATCATGCCCGCTATTTTAGGGGGAATGGCGGGGTTGGTAGTCTTCCAATTCGTATTGGCTTTATTGTTCGGCCGGATCTATTGCTCGGTTATTTGCCCGGCGGGCGTATTGCAAGATATTATCAACCGGGTTTTCTGTATCGGAAAGAAGAAAAAGAAAGGAGTACGCAGGTTCAGCTATCATAAGCCCATGAATATCTTACGGTACTCTATTCTCGGGCTTACATTCGTACTGGCTGTTTTCGGGATGATCGAATTATGTACGTTGCTAGATCCGTACAGTAACTTCGGCCGTATAGCGAACAACCTGTTCCGTCCGGTCGTCATGTGGGTCAATAACCTGCTGGCCGACGGATTGGCACGGATGGATAACTATACGCTTTATCACGTCACGATTAGCAACGTGACGGTATTCGGCGTGATATCCGCTTTGGTTGCGCTACTCGTATTCATCATCATGGTCGTATTCCGGGGAAGGTTGTTCTGCAATACGCTTTGCCCGGTAGGAACGCTGTTGAGCCTGATCTCCCGGTATTCGTTTTTCCGGATCTCCTTTGACAAAGAAGCCTGTACGCATTGTGGTAATTGCGAGCATACTTGTAAGGCGGAGGCGATCGACAGCAAGAACCTCACCGTAGATACCTCCCGTTGCGTAGATTGCTTCAACTGCGTATCCTCGTGCGCTAAAGGAGGATTGCAATATCGTTTCAAGCCTTCCTTCAAGAAAGAAGCCGAAACAGCTCGCATACAAACGGACGTGATCCAACAGGCTACCGCTCCGAACAGCCGCCGTACATTTCTCTCGGCAGGGGCTACCGTCGCGGTCTCCCTCCCGATCGTATCCACCATTGCCCAAGGAATTGAAAAAGGGCATGGCAAAGGGCAGCACGGGCAAGGTAAGCACGGCAAGAAATGGCCCCCTATCGTACCGCCGGGAGCGATCAGCTTAGAGCGTTTCAAGGATGTATGTACCGGATGCCAGATTTGCGTGACCCAATGCCCGAGTCATGTACTACGTCCCACGGGACTGGAGTACGGCTTTGATTATATGTTGAAACCCCGTATCGCTTACATCGACAGTTATTGCAACTACGAATGCACGGTCTGCTCGGAGGTTTGCCCCACGCACGCTATAAAGCCGCTTACCAAGGAAGAGAAAGCGACTACGCAAGTGGGCATCGCCACCTTCTTCATCAACCGCTGTATCGTAAAGACGGAGGGGACGGACTGCGGGGCCTGCTCGGAACACTGCCCTACCCAAGCCGTGCATATGGTTCCTTACGAGGGCACGCTTACCATCCCGCAAGTAAACCCCGATCTTTGCATCGGTTGTGGCGGCTGCGAATCGATCTGTCCCGTACGCCCGATGAGAGCGATCATCATCAAGGCAAACGAGGTACACAAGTTCGTGGAGAAGCCCAAAGAGGAAGAGGTGAAAAAGGTAGAAATAGATGACTTCGGATTCTAAGAGAAAAATGCTACCTTTGTCACAAATTTTTGATACATGACATTTGAATTACAGTATAACGATACGAAATCGAACGCTAGGGCGGGCTTGATTACCACCGATCACGGGGTAATCGAGACGCCTATTTTTATGCCCGTGGGTACGCAAGGTACGGTAAAGGGTGTACATATGACCGAGCTAAAGGAAGATACCAAAGCACAAATCATCTTGGGGAATACGTACCATCTGTATCTTCGTCCCGGTATCCAGATCTTGGAGCAGGCCGGAGGCTTGCATAAGTTTAATACATGGGATCGCCCGATATTGACCGATAGCGGGGGGTTTCAGGTATTCTCCCTTTCCGACAATCGTAAGCTGCATGAAGAGGGAGCCGAGTTCCGCTCGCATCTCGACGGCTCCAAGCATATGTTCACGCCGGAGAAGGTGATGGATATCGAACGCTCTATCGGTGCGGATATCATCATGGCCTTCGATGAGTGTTGCCCGGGAGATGCCGACTACAATTACGCCAAGCAATCACTGGGTCTAACCGAGCGTTGGCTGGATCGTTGTTTCGCCCGCTTCAACAGCACGGAGCCGAAATACGGCTACCGGCAAAGTCTCTTCCCGATCGTACAGGGATGCGTCTATACAGACTTGCGGCAGAGGGCGGCGGAGAACGTGGCCCGAAAAGGCGCCGATGGAAACGCTATCGGGGGACTGGCCGTTGGTGAGCCTACCGATAAGATGTATGAGATGATCGAGGTCGTAAACGATATCTTACCGAAAGATAAACCTCGTTACTTGATGGGCGTAGGTACCCCGATCAATCTGCTGGAAGGGATCGAACGGGGCATCGATATGTTCGACTGTATCATGCCGACCCGTAACGGACGCAACGGCCAACTCTTCACCCGCTTCGGTACTATCAATATGCGTAACAAGAAATGGGAGAACGATTTCTCGCCGGTCGATCCGGACGGACATTCCTACGTGGATACCTTATATAGCAAGGCTTATCTGCACCACTTAATCAAGGCGAAAGAAATGCTTGGCTTACAGATCGCTTCTATCCATAACCTCGCTTTCTACCTATGGCTGGTGAAAGAAGCGAGGGCACACATCATCGCTGGCGATTTTACTACATGGAAAAGTGGTATGGTCCGTCAATTAGCGAACCGGTTATAAAAAACGAGACAGATGAAATTTAAACTAAAACGGATCGATTGGTATATCATTAAGCAGTTTCTGGGCACGTACGTGTTCGCTATCGCCTTGATTATCTCTATCTCCGTCGTTTTCGATATAAACGAGAAGATCGATAAGTTCTTGAATCCGGATGTCCCCTTGAAGGCGATCATCGTGGATTATTACTTGAACTTTATCCCCTATTTCGCCAATTTGTTCAGTCCGTTGTTCACATTTATCGCCGTGATCTTTTTCACGTCGAAGCTAGCGGATCGTTCGGAGATCATAGCGATGCTTGCCAGCGGTATGAGTTTCCGTAGGTTAATGCTTCCTTATGCGGTCTCGGCTACGATTATCGCTATCGTGACGTTTATCCTGAACGCTTACATCATTCCCCCGGCGAATGAGACTCGTATCGATTTCCAGAACAAATATATCCGTAACAAGAAGGTGGATTACGTAAAGAACGCCCAATTGGAGATCGAGCCGGGTGTTATCGCTTATTTCGATAGCTATGACGCTCGCTCGAACATGGGATACCGTTTCTCTTTGGAGCATTTCGAGGATAAGAAATTGATCTCCCGCCTGACCGCCAAGTCGATCAAATACGACTCGCTTTATCAATGGACCGTTATCGATTATATGATCCGTGATTTCGATGGCATGCGGGAACATATTTCCCAAGGCTCCCGTAAGGATACGACCTTGACCATCGTGCCCTCGGACTTCCTGATTTCCGTGAATGATTGCGAGACGATGACAACGCCCGAACTGAATACGTATATCAACCGGCAGAAAAAAAGAGGTATCGGGAATATACAGACCTTCCAGATCGAGTATCATAAGCGCTTCGCCACGATTATGGCGGCGTTTATCTTGACTTCTATCGGAGCGTCGTTGTCTTCCCGAAAAATAAAGGGAGGTATGGGTATGAATATTGGTATCGGATTGGCGTTGAGTTTTTCTTACATCCTGTTTATGACGGTTACTTCCACCTTCGCTATTAATGGTTATGTGAGTCCTGCCGTAGCGGCCTGGATACCGAATATAGTTTATACATTTATAGCGATATTCTTATATCAGAAAGCACCAAGGTAATTGATTAACTCCTATATTGGTATAACTCTGCCAAATTTCATCCAGTTGTAGAGACGGGGCGTGCCCCGTCTCTACAACCTAGGATTTTCAATTATTTCGTGAAATTAAGTCCAAACTCTAACGTTTTTGCGTTCGGAAGTAGTTGCAATACCATATCTACCATTTGCTGATAATTCTCCGGAACCATCGGTTTCAAGATAGGAGCTATCATGGTCAAAACCGGTACGATTAAATCCTTATCCGCATAAAAAGTAGCCTCACTTCCATCCACCTTCATGTTAAGAGGTAGACCATAATAACCTCCTAAATCAACCAAAAGCTTCATGATCTCGTCAATAGAGATACCAGCGGCCTCCAATTTGTCACCAGCAGCCTGTTGTAATAAAGTAGTCAAGACTGTCACATAATTTTTATCCACAGCCACCATAAATTTCCCGTCTACCACACAATATTGGATACTTGCCATTTTCGTGATCTCACCGATTCCTTTATCCTCAGAAGCCCCTATAGGTCTCCAAGAAACATCGAAGATTCCATCTTCCGGTAAGTTAACATTTACAGCGCTTACTTTGCCCCAAATCAAGTTACCGATAGCAGGTTTTATCATAGGCACGAGATTATCGATAGTAGAATTCCCGGTAACTATATTCGCATAAATAGCTCCCGCACCCGCTTTCAAGCTCCAATTACCTACGATAGAAGAAGTTAATTTACGAGTATAAACAACAGAAGCTACGCCCCCTTTCACCGTACCATTTACCGATACCACGCAATCGCCAACCGTACTCTCGCCGGTAAACGTATAAGTGCCGTCCGCTTCCTTCAATGCGGCATCGATAGCGACCGACTTATTTTCGGGGATGATATTGTTCAAGGTTACGGATGCCTTCTCCGCAGAGGAAGCGGCAATCACGACCGATTTACCGTCAACAGGGATTGTCACTTCACCCATTACCAGATAAACGCTCTTACCCTCGTACGTTTTCGACAGATCTTGCCAGTTACCGGAAGAACTTGAATCGTCATCATCACCACATGCCGTAAAAAAACCCATCGTGCAAATCACGGCAAATACATACAACAAACTCTTTCTCATGACTCTTGTTTTAAATTTAACATAAATAGCTATTAATATTATCACAAATATATCCATTCCAACTTCCACTAACAACAATAATTTAATATCAGATGTTCAATTCCTGTGTTTAGATCAAAAATTCACTACTTTTGTCGTATCAAATACTTAAAAACAATCTATCATGAAGAAAGTGTTTATCTCAATGGCCTGCGTATTAATCGCTCTATCCGGTTGCACGAATGGAGGAAGCAATAAAGAATACATGGAAGTCGTACTGAATATCAAACGGAAAGTAAAACCCGAATGTGTCTCCGCCTTAAAGGAATCATTCTTGAAATGCAAGGAAAGCACGTTGCTAGAACCGGGATGTATCGACTACGGCATGTACCAGTCCCTCACCGATAGCACCGAATTCTTTATCGCCGAGACTTGGAAAAACGACGGGGAATTACAAAAGCACGGCGAAACCGCCCATCTTAAACAACATCTGAATGAGATCAAAGATATGGGAGACCCTTCCTGTAAAGGTAGTTTCCGGAAGATTTATGTCTGCCCGAGTGTAAATGACTAATCATTAAGAATTGAAGATTAAAAATCAAGCTTCACATAAGCGTTTATTTTCAATCTTCAATTCCCTATATTAATTACAAAAGATCTGACGCTAACTCAGATAATTCGCTTCGCTCGCCTTTTATCAAGTTGATATGGGCGAACAAGTCCTGTCCTTTCATCTTGTCGATCATATAGGCCAAGCCATTACTTTGGGCGTCTAGATACGGGGAGTCAATCTGTTGGATATCTCCCGTGAAGACCATCTTCGTTCCCTCTCCCGCACGGGTGATAATCGTCTTGATCTCATGCGGCGTGAGGTTCTGGGCCTCATCGATGATACAATAAGTCTCGGACAAGCTACGCCCCCGGATAAAGGCCAACGCCTCGATCACCAACTGATTGTTCTTCTGCATATCGTCAATCTTACGAACATTGGGATTACCCGGGGCAAACTGAGTCTTGATCACGTTCAGGTTATCGAATAGAGGTTGCATATAAGGAGCGACCTTTTGCTTCTCGTCACCCGGAAGGAAACCGAGATCCTTATTCGCCAAAGCGACGATCGGACGGGCCAAAAGTATCTGTTTATACGTGCCGGCTTGTTTCAAGGCAGAGGCCAACGCCAACAACGTCTTTCCGGTACCGGCCTTTCCGGTCAGCCCCACCAGCTTGATATTCGGATCGTTCAACACCTCGAAAGCGAAACTCTGCTCGGCATTACGGGGCTGGATACCAAAGTTCGTGCCTTTATCCACCTTCTTGATCTTATCCGTAAACGGATTGTAGCGAGCCAATACACTATTACGTACGCTTTTCAAGATAAAGCATTCGTTCGGGTCGAGCTTAGACTTGATATCCAACGAATCTGCGTCCACGCCTTCCGGAGAGCTGTAGATCTTGTCGATCAAATCGGGGTCTATATTCTCATAGGTCTCTTGCGCACGCTCGAAAATATCTACATTCACGACCTTATCCGTGATATAATCCTCAACGGGAATACCCAAAGAACGAGCCTTCATACGAAGGTTCACATCCTTGCTGACCAAGGTTGTCTTGATCTTCGGATTCTTCTCGGCGATCGTCAACGCACAAGACAAAATACGGTGATCTGGCGTTTTATCCGGAAAAGAATGCGCTATTTTCTCCTGGTACTTATCACCGGTCACGATATAGAGTGTACCTTTTCCCGGTCCTAGTGAGGCGCCTTTCAAGAACAGGTCATTACTGGTCAATAAGTCTAGCTCCCGAACAAACTCACGGGCATTATAATTGATCTGCTCACTCCCCTTCTTGAACTTGTCCAACTCTTCTAATACCACGATGGGTAGATAGATATCATTTTCCTGAAAGTTCTCGATGCACTTATAGTCATGTAATATGACATTCGTGTCCAACACAAAATTCTTCTTTGCTCCCATGGCCTTTCGATTTAATGATTATTGCTTCTAATATAAGAACAATTCTGACACGTTGATAGTTCAGGCCTGCTAAAATTAGTTACACACACCAATAATTTCGTCATATTGACCAATTCAAAGAAAATATGTATCTTTACGAGGATAAAAAAACACAGGAGGATAACATCATGTTCACAAATTTCAATTTCCAGCAAATACTTAGCGCCTTTATCGTATTATTCGCTGTTATCGATATAATCGGAGCTATTCCCATCATCATAGACCTAAAGGATAAAGGCAAGGATGTCAATGCGTTGAAGGCAACCCTAATCTCTTTTCTATTGTTATTAGGGTTCTTCTACGCCGGGGATATATTACTCAGGCTTTTCCATGTGGACATCGAGTCGTTTGCCGTGGCCGGCGCTTTTGTGATCTTCCTCCTATCTTTAGAGATGATTCTCGACATAGAGATTTTCAAGAATCAAGGGCCAATCAAGGAGGCTACGTTGGTGCCGCTGGTATTCCCGTTGCTAGCCGGAGCGGGATCGTTCACCACTTTATTATCGCTCCGTGCGGAATATGCCAGCGTGAATATTATCGTGGCGTTAATACTGAATATGCTATGGGTATATTTCGTGGTTCGTATGACACGGAAGGTGGAAAGGGTTTTAGGAAAAGGCGGTATTTACTTGATCCGTAAATTCTTCGGTATCATTTTATTGGCGATATCCGTAAAATTATTCATGAGCAATATCACCCTGCTAATGGAACAGATAGAAGCGAGTACGAAAGCAATATAGGATTTCCTTTAAAAGAGCATCCAGTTTCATCCTATTGAAACAAAGAGTTCATTAGGATGAAACTACAAGGCATCTATTATTTTCCGAAACGGGATGTGTCTATCGAATCATGTTCCTTCTCCTTGTAACCACCAAACTTCCAGACAAAAGATAATTTCAGACATCTCTCATCATTCAATTTCCTCATCCGGCTCCATTGATTGCCTTGGTTTATCTTGATGGTACGTGGAATGCTGCTGGCGAAAATATCGTCTCCTTTAAGTGTCAAGCTGGCACGGTCATTCAAGAAAGTCCATTTTAATCCAGCGGATATCTCATACATGGAACCCAAGTCGTATATACCTTGGATGGCACCGGGAGTCACGTATTGGCCGTCTATCGTCATTTTTAAATTCGGTTTATCACATAGGTTAAATGTGTTACTCATATGCGCTAACCCTAGATAAGCCTCACGGTTATATGAGATGCCGTGGAAGTTATCATTCTTCTCTTGCATCCTCCAACCTCGCAGTGTGATGCGGCTATTCCAAAAACGACCCACATTAAAAGGAATGATCACCGCCAATCCCGCTTCCAGACTATAATCCATATTCTCGAAACGAAAAACGGTCTTCAGTTCCGTATCGCTTTGATAAGGAAGTTGGGCGAAATAATCCGGCGTGTATTCACAGAACGCTACCAGCATATACTTTTGGCGGAAGATATAGACCATCTGCCCCTCATACGTGCGATAAGGTTTCAACAAGGGATTTCCCGCCACCTCCGAGTAAGAGTTTAGAGGCGTTACTTGCGGGGAGACTTGCCAATAACCGGGATAGGTCTTATCGCTACTTATATCGAATTGTAAAATATGTCGGGGAGAAAACGTATAGCTCAGGGATACGGTGGGAAACAACGCCCCCTCATTCCATAGGTTCATATTTTCCCGGCTAGAGGCGTAGTCAGACTTAAAATACTCCCCTTTCAGCCCGACCGTAGCAGAGAAACGCTCTCCGAAGCTTTTCGATACCTCGGCGAAAATATCAGCGATGTATTCCTTTTGTGTATTATCCTCCAACGCTTCCTCGTCCATCTCATAGCCAGCACCTTGCTCATATAAATACTCCGAATAGTTTTTCGACGAGGCGTAACCTCCATGCACGCCGTAATTCAATCCCCACCCGGAAGCGAAACTATGTGTCTTATTTAGGAATACGGACCAGCGGGATACATCCTGTCTCGTATTATTTATCATATCAGTCCGGGAACCATTCGTATTCGTATCCTGGTAATCAAGTACCGAGGGCGAATGATAACGGGTGAAATCCGCTCCTGCCGATATCCCGGCATGTCCGTCATATTGTAAACGTATATTATGAATAGCGGAGTGCCCGTCATCACGGACCAAGCTCGTACTCTCACTTTTATTTTCCGGCTTCGACAGATCCAGATATGAGGTAAAGGCATCACGGTCCGATAAGACTTTATCTCCCTTCAGATAATATGCCAAAGAGAGTTTATCCTCATTCGCGAACGTATAATCCATTCCCAGACGAACCGTTCCTCTATTTACATGGACAAGGGCCCGATTATGTTGGCTTATTTCCGTCATACCACTATTTAATGTATGGCGGGCCAACATATCCTCCCCCATCACATCCCGTCTCTTATTACCATTCAACAGGAAATCTATGCTAAAGCCCTTATTCGTATAAAGTAAATTCACATGCGCATCTCCCCCCGCATGGCGATATTGGGTGTAATCCACACCCGTTTCACCTTGCCAAGAAGGAGTCTCGGACTCATTCTTACTCAATACGACATTGAGTAACGCCCCCTTGACATTATATTTAGCTGGAGCGTTATACATCACCTCAGCCTTTTCGACCCTTGAGGCCGGCATAGTTTTCAGTAACTGGATTAATTGATCTGCCGACATTGTCGTCAACTGCCCATTCAAGATTATATTCAAACGACTGGCCCCTACCAGCTCCAGATTATCATTCCGCTCGATAAGCCCCGGTAAGTCCTTGATGATCTCAAAAGCGTTCGTGGCAGTCTTATCCTTCATCAGTTGAGGGACATCATACGTCAGCTTGCCTCCCTCCAGTTTCACTTGCGGGCGTTCTCCCTTTACGGTAATCTCGGCCAACTGATAATCTTTCTCCTCCAGCACCACCGTACCTACGTTGGCGGTAGTTATCTCTTTCTCTACCATATTATATAAGATGTGTTGGAAAATAAGTCGATACGACTGGTCTAGCGGATGATTCAATCGAAAATCCCCAAGCGTATCGGTAACCACGGCATCCACATATACAGAGTCGAGGGTCTGTAAAATCACCGCCACTCCATCTACCGGCTGTTCCTTGCCATCCATCACCTTCCCGGAAATACCTTGTGCCATAATCTCACCGAGACTCATCAGCAAGCATAAAATCATGTAGTAAATAGTACGTTTCATATCGGTTTGTTTTTATCATTTTTCGTTCATACAAAAGAAACGTATTCTTAAAAGAAACTATGTTACCACTCACTTACGAAGTCTTACCTTGTCTTATCAGGAATGTTATTTAGTCTTATCGCCATTTATCAAACCCAACAAAGAGGAACAAGGTAATCTAGAAAACACCTTCGGAAAAGTAGTATGAGTGGTATCCTTTATGCTAAATCTCACCTAAGGGAATTGCAGGAAAAAGGTTTCAAGGCCGCCGTACTCTTTGACGCGAAAACGTAAACTGAACATTAAGAGGTTCTAACTGTTGATATATCAATCAAATATTTGAAGATAACCTATTAAAAGTTGAAAATCATGTGTACAAGAGTAGTTTATTCGGGAACAAACGGGATGGTAGCGACTGGTCGCACAAGACTTTAAGCCGGCGCAACCGTTCAAGTTTATGGGTGTAAAGGATCTTATTTAGTCTTGGCTAACTATTTTTTGGGATAATATGTTCCATATTTCCTTTTACAACATTTGAGTTTCAATTAATATTTATATTTGACGTCAAAAATCTTACAATATGGATAAACAGTTCCTCTGCCTTGATTCACCTACGGACTTTATGGTTGGTAAATACATATCCGCCGACGAACTCAAGGAGTTTATAAATATTCCTTGTAAGATAAAAGCTGGGGTCTTTATCCTTTGCATGGAAGGGCAAATACGCTCAACTATCAATATGTCAGAATTGACCACTTCGAAACTCAATGTTGTAACGCTATTGCCCAATAGTCGCATACAAATACATGAGATATCCCCCGACATCTTGATCTATTTCATAGCGTTCTCTTTCGATTTTATGTGTTACACCAATTTTATCAAGAGCACGATGGGTTATCTACTGATGATTTACAGGTATCCGATTATAAAAATATCCCAAAACAGGGCCAACCTGATCACGAACTTCTACGAGCTTCTCTATCAATATGCCGTATATCCCGATATCTTGAACAATAAAGAGATGATAAAGGCCATTTTCATGATGTGTAGTCAAGGTATCATAGAAATATACAGTAAAATTTACCCATTAGAGAAACAGGAACTTACACGTCCGTTACAAATCTATCAAGAGTTCCTAAATATGGTATTGAGATACTATACGAAAGAGCATAACGTATCGTTTTATGCCGAGAAGTTGGGCCTCACGTTCTCTTATTTCTCGACATCCATCAAAAAAGCGATCGGAGAGACTCCTCAAGAGATCCTCACGCAAACAATAATCATAGACGCTAAGGCTCAGTTGAAAGGGACCAACCGAGAAATCAAGAACATAGCGATGGACCTCGGTTTTAATAATCTATCGTTCTTTAATAAGTTCTTCCGTCGAAATGTAGGCATGACTCCACAAGAATACAGGGGTAAATCGTATACCTATTCTTGTTACCAGAAAACATCCGACTAGCCGAAAGCAAAAACGGAACATATTATCAAAAAGAAGAATTTCAAGGGTACCTTTTATAATTTTTACTTTTGTAGGATAATATAAAAAGACATACGATGGAAGGGCGAGAGACGGATCTAGAATACAACTTATTGATGGGGCTTACGGGAGCTAGCGTTAGCAAACATTTATTGGATGAGCATTTCACACTTTTATGGGCAAATGACTTCTATTACGATATGATAGGTTACCCCAAAGAAGAATATGAAGCTCTTTTCCACAATAAACCCGATTTGTATTTTAAAGGTTATGATGAAGCTTGGAATATATTATCCAAGAATGTTTACGAGACGATAGCTAATAAAGCCAGCGGTTACGAAACCGTTATCCAGATGCCAACGAGAAAAGGAAAAAGATGGACTAAAATCACCTCAACGTTTACCGACCAACTACAAGACGGCATCCCTATCTCCTATACGGTAATGACCGATGTAGAGGACGTAATGCGAAGGCGGATCGAGCAAACGATCACTTATGATAATATCCCCGGCTTCATATCCAAGCATAAAGTACATAAAGACGGCAGTTTTACATTGCTGGAGGCAAATGATAAATATATGGACTTCTCTGGTATCGATAAAAATTCTTTTTTATCTTTCAGTCCTTTCTCCCGTTTAGATGAAACAAGCCGTAATACGATGAACGCACATATCTCCTGTATGCTAAAAGGGGAACCTGTACATTTCGTTATCCAGTCGAAAGACAAAAACGGAAACGACGCTTGGCTACAGTTGAACGGGGAATGTATTGGCTGGGAAGGTGACGAGCCTATCTATCTTATCGTTTACATCAATATCACCGACATTACCGAACAGAGGGAGTTGCAAAAGAAACTGGAGAAACAGTCAAAGCAACTTAAAGAAGCACTAAAGTCGGCGGAACAAGCCAACCAAGCCAAATCTGATTTTCTCGCCCGCATGAGCCACGATATCCGTACACCCATGAACGCCATCATGGGAATGGCGACTATAGCCAAAGCCCATGTAGATGAACATGAAAGAATACTAGATTGTATGGAAAAAATCAATGGAGCCTCTAAATTATTATTGAGTCTGATTAATGAGGTTCTCGATATGTCCAAGATCGAGAGTGGCAGGTTAATTCTTTCGGAGGATGAGTTCAATGTGGGTGAGCTCTTGCAAGACTTGGTCGTTATGATGCAACCGGAGATCAAAAACAAACAACAAACTTTAAATATACACGTCAAGAACCTGAGGCATGAGAATGTAAAAGGCGATACGCAGCGTATCAAGCAGGTATTGATGAATATCCTCTCGAACGCAATTAAGTATACGCCGGAGAATGGGCGAATCACGATAGAGATCTACGAGAAGGCCCCTCATAATGGCATCGGAAATTATCAATTCGTGTTTGAGGATAACGGAAGAGGTATGAAACCGGAGTTTCTGGATAAGATTTTCGAGCCTTTCGAGCGTGCGAGCGATGATGAGATCAAGAGGATACAAGGTACTGGCCTCGGGATGTCGATCAGCCATAAGATCATTCAGATGATGGGAGGAGATATCAAGGTGGAGAGTGAATATGGCAAAGGTTCCCGCTTCACCATCGACATGCCATTGGTTTGCCGGGATCAGAAGCCCGATGATAAGATAGAGGTAGAAGGTTTAGAGGTTCTTGTGGTAGATGATGATAAGATCGCTTGTCTAAACACGTCTAGCTGTTTGCGAGAGATCGGGATAAACAGTGAATGCGTATATTCAGGTAGAGAAGCTATAGAAAAAGTACGACAGCATCATTTAGCGGAGAAAGAGTATTTCGCCGTGATCATTGACTTGAAGATGCCTCAAATGAACGGCATTGAAACAACCCGGCAAATCAGACGTTTCGTGGGAGCGGACGTACCGATCATCATTCTCTCCGCATACGATCTTGAGGAATATGAGGCAGAGGCTAAGGAGGTTAAGGCCAATGGATTCATCACCAAGCCTCTCTATAAGTCCAAGCTACTCCAAGTATTGAGATCTTTCCTTGACGAAGGAGACCAGCCGGAACCGATCCGCCCATTCAAGTTATCAAACGTCGATTATTCCGGCAAGCGCATCTTGCTGGTGGAGGATAACGAGTTAAATCGTGAGATCGCCGTAGAGATCATCGGCAGCACCGGTATCACTATCGATACGGCGATAAATGGGCTCGACGCCGTACATAAAGTCTCCCAATCGGAAGAAGGATTTTACCAGATAATACTGATGGATATCCAGATGCCTATCATGGACGGTTATGAGGCGACCCGGCAGATTCGTTCCCTCCAACGAAGGGATATCGCACATATGCCAATTATAGCCATGACCGCCAACGCTTTTTCCGAAGACGTGACAAACGCTATCAAAGCGGGCATGAATTATCATTTGGCTAAACCGATTGATATTGGGGCGTTGATGGGCATCCTTAGTAAATATTTACAAGCGCCCGCATAAAGTTTATCTTGCGTATTAAAAGTTCATGTAATAAAATTGTCTATTTTTAGCGATCAATTCGATTATAAGCATAAAGAGACTTCATGAACATCAGACTTCGTTTTAAGTTAATCGCTTTGTTGATCGTCCTATCGCTGGCCGGGCTTTTGGTTTTCCAAGGATACTGGCTGAAAGGTTTATATGATACATTATATAAACAGATGGAGATCAATATAGAGGAAGCGATGAAGATCGCCGACTATAAGGAGTTGTTCCTGCGCATCCGATCTATCAAAAAAGAACAGGGAGCGCTGGGACCTCAAACCCAAGATGTGTACTTCAGCTCAGAGCTAGATCCGTCTAATAAGCAGAAGATGGACGCAAAAGCTTCGATCCATCCGCAGAAAGAAGATCCTGACCTTAACCGGGAAGATATCTTCAAGACGGCAAATCCCGACTCACACATGAAACTACATATCGATTACGGGGATGAGGAGGACTTTAGCTCGATAGACTCTACCCTAACGGATTACCTATATGTAATCGGCGAGGTGGAGGACATGGTGCAGCAAGCGATGCACGCGAATATAGATTCTATAAAACCAATTGATTTCAAGACCTACAACAAATTATTAACCTCGGAGCTGGAGGCAAGAAACATCGTAACGGAACATGAGCTGGTAACGATTTATAAACCAAACAACGGGGACGAGAAGGGTTGGATGCATCTGGACAAGCCAGAACGATTCACTACGTGGAAAAACCCCGTGCATTTCGATTACCCGCTCCATAACGAGAGCACGTTACAATATCGCCTGTTCCTCAAATCGCCGGCTAGCGTGATACTCACCCAGATGAAAGGCATCCTGATCTCCTCCTTCCTATTGCTTTTGCTGATCATTTGCGCTTTCATATACTTACTCCGCACCATCTTAAAGCAAAAGACCGTGGAAGAATTGAAGACCGATTTCACCAACAATATGACGCATGAGCTGAAAACCCCGATCAGCGTCAGCTATGCCGCCGTAGACGCATTATTGAACTTTAGCGATCCCGTCAACGAGAAACAGAAGAAATACCTGACGATCGTTAAAGACCAACTTATCCATCTTACCGGATTGGTGGAACAAATCTTGACACTCGCCGTAGAGAACCGCAGTACCTTCCGCTTGCGCCCCGAAACCATCTCATTAAACGAGTTGGTGAACTCCCTCATCGAGCAATACAAACTGAAAGCGAGCAAACCCGTGGAGTTTACTTGCTCCATCCCCGAGGATATAGAATTGGTGGCCGATCGTACCCACCTATATAATATGTTGAGCAACCTTATCGATAACGCGATCAAATACGCCGACAAGGAACCTTGCCGCATCGAAGCGACAGCCCGGCAAGACGATCACGAAACGACAATCTCCATAACCGATAACGGCCCGGGTATCAGCGAAGCCAACCAGCGGCAGATATTCGACAAGTTCTTCCGGGTTCCCAGCGGGAATATCCACAACGTGAAAGGTTATGGCCTAGGATTATATTACGTAAAAGACATGATGGGTAAACATGGAGGAACAGCCCGTGTGGAAAGCGTCCCCGGCAAAGGCTCCACCTTTACCCTGCATTTTAAATAATAATCCGAAAATCAAGTATCAAATATGGAAAAGATAAAAGTACTACTAGTAGAAGACGAGCCTACATTGGCCATGATCATCAAGGATACGCTGGATGGGAACGAGTTCGATATCACCCTAGCGGCGAATGGCGAGGAGGGCCTCTCCCGTTATGCGGAGATCAACCCGGACATTATCGTAGCGGATATCATGATGCCCAAGATGGATGGTTTCACGATGGTCAAATTGATCCGTAAGACGGATACGCACACCCCTGTCCTATTCCTATCGGCCCGTTCCGCGGCCAACGACGTGGTAGAGGGCTTCGAGACAGGCGGCAACGATTACCTGAAAAAGCCTTTCGGCATGGCGGAATTGATCGTGCGCATCAAGGCGTTACTGCATAAGGTGTCCGTCCAAAGACCGGAAGCCACCTCTTTCCGTATCGGGCTTTATACGTTCGATTCCATCACGCAGACATTGGTCTACCGGGGAGAGAAACAACTCCTCAGCAACCGGGAATCCGAGATATTGAAGCGCCTTTGCGACAATAAGGACCAAGTATTACCGATGAAAGAGATCTTGATAGACCTTTGGGGAGATGATTCTTTCTTCAACGCACGCAGCCTGCATGTCTTTATCACCAAGCTACGTCATAAGTTATCGAAAGACGAGTCTATCAAGATTTTGAATATCCGGGGAATCGGATATAAGCTGATCATCGATTGAATTGCTTCAATGCCTGTGCCATCTGGTCCGGGCATGAAGTTCCCCTTCCATGACAATCGATGCCAGACAAACGGCCGATAGCGTCTTCGATGCGCATACCTTTCAATAAGGCGCACATGCCTTGCCCGTTACCGTGGCAACCTCCTACAATCTGCACATTCTCGATCACGTCCTCCTTCGCGTCGATCACCATCAACTTAGAACAAACGCCTCCTTGAGGCGTATAGGTTATACGTCGTGTTTCCATTTTCTTTTTCTCTCCTTTTTATAAACGAGTCGCAAAGGTATAAATAAATTTAACTACATTTGTAGCATCTAATTTACAAAAACATGACATACGAGGAAACGCTACACTATCTATATACCAGCATCCCGGTCTTCCAACACAGCGGAGCTTCCGCTTACAAACCCGGTCTTGGTACAAGTATCGCCCTAGATGATTATCTGGGAAATCCGCATAAAGCCTATAAGACCATCCATGTAGCCGGAACAAACGGCAAAGGCTCGGTCAGCCATCTATTGGCGGCCATTCTCCGGCAATCCGGTTTCAAGGTCGGGCTTTATACCTCTCCCCATTTAGTGGACTTCCGGGAGCGCATCCGGGTGAACGGGAAAAAGATCTCCCAAGATTACGTGGTCGATTTCGTCGAACGCCATCGTTCTTTCTTCGAGCCTCTCCATCCTTCTTTCTTCGAGCTGACGTCCAGTATGGCTTTTGAGTATTTCCGCGACCAGCAGGTAGATTACGCAGTTATCGAGGTCGGGCTTGGCGGTCGTTTGGACAGTACGAACATCATCACCCCGATCTTGAGTATCATCACGAATATCAGTCTGGATCATACGCAATTCTTGGGAGATACGGAGGAGAAGATAGCGGCGGAGAAAGCCGGCATTATCAAAAAAGGCGTACCCGTCCTTCTGGGGGAGGCAGAGAAACGCTCCGTTTTCGACCTCTTCCAGAACGAGGCGAGAAAGGCAGGAGCACCCTTCCACTACGCCTTGAGCATGGGAATGCTGGAGGGGACCGGAGGGTTGTCGATGGTACACTGGAAGTTCCCCTCCGTAGAATACGGCGAGGTGATCGGCGAGCTTGCCGGAGAGGTACAACAAGCCAACGCCATCACGGTGTTCTCCGCCCTGCACCTGCTCCGCGAGAAGTGCGGTGTTGACATCCTGCCCGAGGCCGTCCATGAAGGGTTCAGGCACGTGACCCAACTGACGGGTTTGATGGGCCGCTGGCAAACCTTGCGGACAAAACCGACCGTCATTTGCGACACCGGGCACAACGTGGGTGGATGGAAACACATAGCGGAACACCTGAATGCCATGAGAAGCCGTTTCCGCGAAATTTATATGATCGTCGGTATGGTGAACGACAAGGATATCGACGGCGTATTATCCTTGATGCCACCAGATGCTTCTTATTTCTTCACGCAAGCCTCCGTGGAGAGAGCGATGCCCGTAAAGGATTTCGCCATGAAAGCCATGCGGAAGGGACTGCCCGGAGTCCTTTGCGAAACGGTGGAAGAGGCGGTCGAGAAAGCGTTAAAAAGTGCCGGCAAGGATGACTTGATCTTTATCGGCGGAAGCACCTTTATCGTAGCGGACGCTCTCCCCTTGTTCATGAAAGAAGACGAATACAAATAATATAACTCTATAAAACAAATATCATGATAGAAAAAATTCATCAGAAACTAAGCGACTCGAAAGTCGCACGCTGGAGTGTACTCGCTTTGGCGGCATTCACGATGCTTTGCGGATACTTCCTTACGGATGTAATGGCTCCGCTTAAACCGATGTTGGAAGAACAGCTAAGCTGGACGAGTACGGAATATGGTTGGTTCACCAGCGCTTACGGTTGGTTCAACGTATTTCTTTTCATGTTGATTATTGGTGGTATCGTTCTGGATAAGATGGGTGTCCGTTTCACGGGTGTCGCTTCCTGTATCTTGATGATTATCGGTTGTTCCATTAAATATTACGCCATCTCGGACGCGTTTACGATGGAAGGAGAGCTTTTCGGATGGAAAGCGCAAGTGATGGTGGCCGCCCTCGGATACGCAATCTTCGGTGTCGGCGTGGAGACCGCCGGTATCACGGTATCTAAGATTATCGTACGGTGGTTCAAGGGAAAAGAGATGGCGTTGGCTATGGGCTTGGAGATGGCTACGGCTCGTTTGGGTACGGCCTTGGCTTTATCTATCACGGTTCCCGCCGCCAAGTACTTCGGTAGTATCTCCGCTCCTATCTTGCTTTGTCTTTGTATGTTGTGTATCGGTTTGATCGCCTTCCTCGTATTTTGCGTGATGGATCGCAAGCTGGACGCTTCGATGGACGCTATCGAGCAAGCCGAGGAGGAAGAGCCTTTCCGTTTGAAAGATATCTTATTGATCGTTACCAATAAGGGTTTCTGGTTGATCGCTCTGCTTTGCGTATTATTCTATTCGGCCGTATTCCCCTTCTTGAAATACGCTACGGACTTGATGGTCAATAAATATAACGTAGATCCGGAGTTGGCGGGAAACATCCCGGCTATCTTACCTTTCGGCACGATTCTTCTGACTCCGTTCTTCGGTAACTTATACGACCGTAAAGGTAAAGGGGCGACGATCATGATCTATGGTGCCTTGATGTTGATCGGCGTGCATTTATTATTCACACTTCCGATCTTGAATCAGTGGTGGTTCGCGACAATCGTGATGATCGTATTGGGTATCGCTTTCTCCTTGGTTCCATCGGCGATGTGGCCATCTGTTCCGAAGATTATCCCGGAGAAGCAATTAGGCACGGCTTATGCCTTGATTTTCTGGGTACAGAATATCGGTCTGAGTATGGTTCCCTTATTAATCGGCTGGATATTGGATACGTATTGCAAAATAGACAATGGTACGGGCAAACCGGCTTACGACTATACGATACCGATGGCAGTCTTCACCTGCTTCGGTGTACTCGCCCTCTTCATCGCCTTGATGTTGAAACGTGAGGACCGGATCAAAGGCTACGGCCTTGAATTGCCGAACATCCAAAAGGACGCCGATAAAGCCGAGGCCGAGATAATCGCTAAAGAGATGATCGCGGAGCCTTAATAAAGCTCATAACCCTAAATAAATGGAAGGCGCTGTAAACTTGATTTACTGCGCCTTTCTTTTTGATGACTGAAAACCATCGTCATTGGAACACACAAAAAGTTCGTTTGAAAAAGAGGAGTAGCGAAACAACTACAATATGCCTTATTCATAAAATCTTTTTTAGCGGTAATATTAATAAAAAGCACCCTTGATTTTCGGAACGGCATATTGAAATGTGGCATTTATCCGTGGTCCAGCCATCCAAAAGGAAATCATATGTATAGGTCTTAACGCAGTGGCTTATATATTTCATTAGATCCTTATTATCAGTTAAGAATAGATATACAGCTTCACAAATGTCGTTTTGATTAAAAAGGCAAGTGAGCGTGGAGGTCTTGAATAGGACTTCCAATGTAATCTGACTTACGTCATTCCACGTATAAGTGATCGTACATAAATCCAGATCCTTCAATAACATCTGCGCCTTTCTTACCGGCAAACCAATTACTTGATGGGATAAGCTTATTATCTCGGAATAATCCTTTTGAGGATACTGATTTTGAGTTTCCATTGATTTCTGTGTTTATCATTCGCAGACAAAATAAGCTTACCGCCTGCTGATATACCATCAATCCCCTTGATAAAATATCAATGTCACGACTAATATTATCAGATGACAGAGATAAATGATATATCTGACTACGTATTTACGGTCGGTAACAATGCCCATCGTAATTTGTAGTTATAAATAAAATTAGGTGCGGTTGCTCTGGATATCTGATACAATAGTAAGATAACTCAGATTTAATACTTATTTTTGTAACAGGATCAATAAGAATTGACATGGAAACAACATTTACCAGAAGAAATAGTCATGGAGCCAACTTAAAACGTTGGAGAGAATGGAGAGGCATCAAACAAGAAGTGCTCGCCGACAAAATTGGGGTATCACAAGCCACCTTATCCGGCTACGAGAAAAAAGACGAATTGGAACCTGAGGTATTGGAAAAGGTCACGAAAGCTTTGGATATTCCGATAGAGGCGATCACGGAATTGAATGAAGGGACATCTATCAATATTTTTTCCGGCACGTGGCAAGATAACGCAAGCGGAAATGTTCAAAATCAAACTTTCAATCCCATCGATAAAATAGTCGAGCTTTACGAACGATTACTAAAGGCCGAGCAAGAAAAGGTTGCCATGCTCCATGAAATCATAAAGGATAAATAAGTATCGATTATAGAGACCGTAAGCGAAAATGAGATAATCTTGACATTATGATCGAAATAACAGAATAACGATGTCAAGACCTTTTTACAAATAGAGAAAAAGAGGGAGAGACCTATGATGAAATCATACGTTTTCCCTCATTTTCTTGCCTAAATACCCCTGTTTGGACTCAAAAGTAATAGAGTTAGGTAACACAAAAGGCTGTATTAGGCAACACGACCGTATGTATTAGGTAACGCAACCGTATGTATTAGGCGATACATAAGGAAGAAACAGCCCTCACATCCTATAGAATCGGAAAACGCACCCGTATAAAAGGCTATTTTCACCTAAGAATATGAGATAAGATGAATTAATTTCGCTAGAATGAAAGGGCCTATTTCCATAAAGAGCTACAAGACAATTAGATGATATTATTTTATGTCATTTTCGGAAGCAAGGCGTACCTCAGCCCGGAAAAAACGCTTCTCCGGGAGTTCAGATTACAGAATGTCAAAACGTCAAACCTGCTCTTTTACGCATGATGCCTATGACTATGTCCGTAAGAAGAAAACTAAAATCAAATTCAAATAATATACTTACAACATTAATTATGTACAATAAAATATTTATTTTTACACAAAATCTGTTGTTATGACAAAAGAACAATTCCTAAACGATCAGTATGTATCTGGATTTATCCAGTGGCTTCGTGATAAACTATCTAATTTCACCCATTCATATTACAATCAGAAAGAGAAGGAGGAATGGCAATGTACCTCTTTTTATGATGCTTGCCACAAATATAAATGGGGAGGTCTAAATTGGGAGGAAAACAATGCCTTATTGGAAAGTTATGCCAAACGACTTAAAGCGAGTATCCGAAATAATGACAACGAAGCTTGCCAAGATGCTTGCCTCGATATATTAAAATGGGGAGGCGTTATACGGGAAAATCAAGAAAGGATCAAGGCACAAACCAACCTTGTGAATTATCTAATGAAGGCAGAAGAGGTCTTAACCCGTGACTCTTTAGATATAAAGGATGAGATAATTATTATGAACTCAGGATTCACCAAGATTTATTCTTTATATATAAATGATTTTATCATCTACGATAGTCGTGTAGGAGCCGCTTTATGCTATTTGGTGAAACTATATTGTATAGAGCAGAAACAAGGCGGTGTCCCTTCTTCATTAAAATTCGCCTATGGTGATGCCCGAAATCCGGAGGTTAATCGGAATCCTAACAGCGACATTTACAAATTCTCTAAACTTGATCGAGGAAAAATCCATATTGAATGCAACCTTAAAGCCAATTGGCTATTAAAAGAAGTATTAAACTTCCCAGAATGCCAATTTAAAGACATGCGTTCTCTGGAAGCAGCCCTCTTCATGATCGGGTATGCAATTCCAAAAGAGCAAGAACAGCAAACATTAAAAACATACCGAATTATGAAATTAGCAGAAGCTCTCAGCTTACGAGCTGATTTACAAAAAAGAATATCACAACTGGAAGTCCGGCTAAAAAACAATGCCCGGATTCAAGAAGGTGAAGAGCCCGCAGAAGATCCACGGGGGCTTATGGATGAGTTGAATAATAATCTGAATGATTTGGAGACACTGATTTTCAGAATCAACCGAACCAACATGGCTACCCTTGCAGAAGGTACAAGCCTTACGGAAATGATCGCAAAGAAAGATATCTTAGCATTGCGCATCTCCGTCCTTCGTTCCGTCACGCAATCGGCAACGGGCAGTTTAGAACGTTATTCGGCAAATGAAATCCGTTATGTCCGCACAATAAATGTGGCAGATTTACAAAAAGAAATAGATTCATATTCCAAGCAATTACGTGAATTGGACGTGAAGATCCAACAGCTAAATTGGTTGACGGAACTGATATAAAGCATAATTTAGGTAGTTCTTTTTAAATAGGGCGAGTATATCTCTGGCAATTGAGAATGAATTGTCGAACCTACTGCGAATGGAAGCGAGAGCGGAGCATAGCGCAAAAAGAATCGTAATGCTCAGTATTGTTACAAGCTCAAGCCACAGGTTGCATTGTTACTACCGCATACTGACTATAAAGAGAATGAGGGCGGGTCGGAGGGATTTTCTTTTAAGCAGGCATTTAATTATGGGCATCCTAATGGATATGGAGAAACAGGTCGCTGGCGGTATGACACTTATGGAGAAATTTTGGTGTGATTATCCTATTTGCCCATCAGATTAAGGTAATTCTGATCGGTAAACATTATCTTCGCGTATCATATAAAACAAACATTAAATACTATGATCTGTTTCCCGAATGCCAAGATAAACCTAGGTCTGAACGTGGTAAGCAAACGTCCGGACGGTTATCATAATATAGAGACCATCTTCTATCCGATCCCCGTGAAGGATGCCCTCGAGATCGTCGCCTCGGATCAGCCCAGTTTCACGCAAACCGGAATCCCGGTAGACGCTCCCCAAGAGAAGAACCTCGTCATAAAAGCGTTGAACGCCCTAAAGACGAGATACGAGATTCCCCCGCTAGAGATCCATTTGTTGAAAGCGATACCTTTTGGCGCCGGGCTTGGAGGAGGTTCCGCCGATGCCGCCTTTATGTTGAAGCTGGTCAATGATTTCTGCGGTTTGGATATTCACCCGGATGAGTTGGAGGCGATAGCGTCCACCATCGGAGCCGATTGCCCGTTCTTTATCCGTAACACGCCGGTATTCGCGACCGGCACGGGAAACCAATTCGAGCCCGTGGACTTGTCCTTGAAGGATTATTATCTATGCTTGGTAAAACCGGATGTAGCCGTCTCCACTCCCGAAGCCTATTCGATGGTAACACCCGCCGCGCCCGAGACCTCCTTGAAAGAGATCATCCGGCTACCGGTATCCGAATGGAAAGAGCGGATGGTGAACGATTTCGAGCGAAGCGTATTCCCGAAGCATCCCGTGATCGAGCGGATCAAGGATACCTTATACGAGGGAAGCGCCTTATATGCCGCCATGTCCGGCTCCGGATCGTCCGTGTTCGGTTTGTTCGAAAAACCAACCCATTTCAAGGAACAATCCCTGTTCAGCGATTGTTTTCTATGGGAAGGACAATTATCATGAATCAAATAGAGACTTTTTTTGATACGATGGCGGAACGCTGGGACGCTGTCTGCGTACATGATCCGGAAAAAATCCGGACGATATTGGATCGTACCAACCTGCGGCGGAACGCTCGCATCCTCGATGTCGGTTGCGGCACGGGGATATTGGAAAGTTACCTGCTGCCGTACGAACCCCGCCAAATCGTAGCTATCGATATAGCGGGCCAAATGATCGAGAAAGCACGCGTGAAATATCCGGATCATCCGCTCATCGAGTTCCTCCAAGAGGACGCTATGAGCTACGAGGGGAAAGGATTCGACTATATTATCCTATATAGCGCTTACCCGCATTTCATGCGGCCGGAACGGTTGATCAAGCATATGAGCGACTTGCTCGTGCCCGGCGGTAAATTGGTTATCTGCCACAGCGAGAGCAAGGAAAAGATCAATACGCACCACCATCGGCACGCCGATCGATTATCGCTGCCCTTGCCCCCGGCCCGAGAGGTGGCGGCATTGATGGAGCCTTATCTTCTTCCGCTCGTCGTAGAGGATACCGAACAGCTTTACATCGTTTGCGGAAAACGTTTATCCTAAACTAATTATATATGAACAGAAAAACTAACTTAATTCCGGCATTGCTTCTTTCCGCCCTTTCGCTTTACGCCATGGAAGACGTGAAAGTAACGCAATTCCAGCACGCAGGCCCGTTCACGGTCAACAAGCCGATCCTAGCGGACAGCCTCAACGTAAACGGCAAGCCTTTCGAGGCGAAGAATCTATTAAAAGCAACCTTACCGTTCGAGCAAACGCTTGCGAACGCCACGGTACTCGACACTGACACGGCAGGTGCGATCACCTTCGCCGCCCCGCAAAAGGGATATGCCTTGCATCTATTCTCTTTCTTCTTGAACAGCGACCGGTACGTAAAAGGTACGCTCGATATATCGGGTCCCGGGGCGTTCGAAGTATTCGTCAATGATAAACCTGTCGGAGCCTCTTCCGAGTTGGTGATGGAACCCCGCCGCTATCAAGTAGTCGTTAAATACCTGACAGCGGAAACAGACACTTGTCCTCCCAGCCTAAAGGCTACCTTCAAGAGCGAGGCGGAAGCGAAAGTCGTAGCTTCCTTGAACCCGGAGAAACGCTACACCCTTCTGAATATCCTAGAAGGAAAGGATTTCCAAGGCGTAAGTGTCTCCCCGAACGGGAAGTATGCCTTGGTAAAATACGTCAACCGATTCCCGGAGGGCAAGAGCGAATCGTACGGGCAATTGATGGATGCCGCTACGGGACGGGTCTTATTGCAAGACGGAGGTTTCTTGACAACCGCCAAATGGATGCCTAAAAGCAACCGATTGTATTACACCCGCACCGGTCTGGACGGTACGGAGTTGGTAACCGTAGATCCGGCGACCTACCAACAAACGGTATTAGTCCCGAACCTTCCGAAAGGGCGGTTCGTATTCACCCCCGATGAGTCCACGCTTCTCTATACCGTAGAAGAGGAAGGTCCCAAGGAAGGGACGGACTTGATCCGTGTATTAGAGCCGGCAGACCGCATCCCGGGTTTCCGTGACCGCTCCTTTATCTGGCGGTATGACTTAAAAACAGGTTTGTACGAGCAACTTACTTTCGGGCATACGGACACTTATATCAATGATATCAGCGCTGATAGCCGCTATCTATTGTTCAGCACCAGCGACCGGGTGTACACCTCCTTGCCGCACTCCCGCAACTCCCTTTATAAATTGGATTTGCAGACCATGGCGATCGATACGATCTGGGAGAAAGCCCCGTACGTAAACCAAGCCGCCTTCTCGCCCGACGGTAAACAGTTATTGGTAGCTGGGGCAGGCGACGCTTTCGACGGGATCGGACGAAATATCAAGCAAGGACAGATCTCCAACTCGTACGACGGGCAGTTATTCCTATACGATCTGGCAAGCCGTAAAGCCTCCCCGCTCACCAAGGATTTCAATCCGAACGTGATCGATGCCGTATGGAACCGCTTCAACGGGCAAATCTATATCCTCTGTGAGGATGAGGATTACCAACGGATCTATACGTGCGACCCGGCAAATGGAAAGATCAAGCAAGTAGCCGCCTCCGAGGATATTATCATGTCGTATGCGTTGGCCGACAACGCTCCGGTTCTCTTCTATTACGGACAGAGCGCGTCCAACGCCAACCGCCTTTACGCTTACGACCTAAAAGGTGGAAAGAACCGCTTGGTGTATGATCTCTCGCAAGATAAATTAAAAGATATCGCCTTAGGCGAGGTACACGACTGGAACTTCAAGTCGGATGACGGTACGACGATCCAAGGTCGTTATTACCTGCCGCCTCATTTCGATCCGAATAAGAAATATCCGATGATCGTTTATTACTATGGCGGTACTTCCCCGACGAACCGTGCGCTGGAGATGCGTTATTCCATGCATATGTACGCCGCTCTCGGATACGTGGTCTACACCTTGAATCCGAGTGGAACAACGGGCTTCGGACAGGAATTCGCCGCCCGCCACGTGAACGCATGGGGCCTGAAGACCGCCGATGAGATCATCCAAGGCACCAAGCTGTTCTGCAAGGAGCATTCGTTCGTGAACGAGAAGAAGATCGGTTGCATCGGTGCCAGCTACGGCGGATTCATGACACAATACCTACAAACCCGTACGGACATTTTCGCCGCCGCTATCAGCCATGCCGGTATCAGCGCGTTGAGTAGCTATTGGGGAGAAGGTTATTGGGGATATGGCTATTGCTCCGTAGCGAATGCCGGCACTTATCCTTGGAACGCCCCGGAGTTCTTTACTAAGCAAAGCCCGTTGTTCAACGCCGATAAGATCAAGACCCCGCTCCTATTGCTTCACGGCAACGCCGATACGAACGTACCCATCGGGGAAAGTATCCAGATGTTCGCCGCCTTGAAGATCCTAGGAAAGACCGTGGAATTCGTGCAGGTGGATGGCGAGAATCATGGTATCGTAGGTTATCAGAAGCGTATAGGCTGGCAAAATACCATCTACGCATGGTTCGCCAAATGGCTGAAAGACGAGCCGGAATGGTGGAAAGCCTTATATCCGGATCGTACTTTATAAGAATATTTATTTGAACGAAAGCGTCTGTGTCTCCCGCAAGGGAATCGCAGGCGCTTTATTCGTTTGCTCAACCCCAGCTGTCATCCGGATCAGCTCCGTTTACGAACGGTAATTTTGATACAAAGATCCGTAATATATATACATATACTTGAGATAAATCCGAATATCTTTGTGATGTCAAACAATAACGATATCCTCATGAAAACAAAAGTAATCGTACTCTTCCTGCTAGGCTTCATACCAGCCTTCGCACAAGATATCCCAACTTCTAAAACAGAACAAAATATGGACAGAATCGAACGCTGTAAAAAGAATTACACCGAGCTATTCGGAGGCGAGGCATTGACCGGACAAGGAACAGATCCGGAAATGATGGACATTCTCCAGAAATTCATCTTCGGGGAGGTATTCCGCACAGGAGATCTTGATAAAAAGACCCGGGAGCTTATCACTTGCACCATATTAGCCACGATGCAAACCTTGCCCCAACTGAACGCCCACGCCAAAGCGGCGCTAAACGTAGGCGTCACTCCCATCGAGCTACGGGAGGCAATATATCTATGTGCCCCGTTCATCGGTTTCCCGAAGACATTGAATGCCTTAAATACCATCAACGAGGTCTTTAAGCAACAAGGCATCGCTTTGCCTCTGGAGAGACAAGCTACCGTTACGGAAGAAGATCGCCACGAGAAAGGACAAGCCATACAAAGCCGGCTTTACGGCGAGGGAATCAAAGAGGCCATGAGGAACGTCCCGGGAAATATGGGTCCGGAAGTAGAGCGATTCCTCACCGAATTCTGCTTCGGAGATATCTATACTCGCAACGGGCTAGACCTCAAAACCCGGGAGTTACTGGCTTATTGCATACTAACGACCCTTGAAGCCGAAAGCCAACTACACTCGCATCTCGAAGGGAACTTACTGGCCGGCAATAGCAAGGAGACCTTAACGGCGGCGGTTATACAATGTCTTCCTTATATCGGCTTCCCTTCCGCTATCAAAGCGTTGAAGATCATTAAGGAGTCCTCTCAGCCCGCCCCTGAGAAGAACTTAGTCCGCCTATCCAAGATCACGGTCGATCCCGCCCAGTTGGAACGTTATAACGCCTTTCTGAAAGAAGAGATCGAGGCTTCCATGCGTCTAGAGCCGGGTGTTCTTACACTGTATGCCGTATCGGAGAAAGAAGATCCGCATAAAGTAACCATCCTAGAGATTTACGCGGATCAAGACGCTTATAAAAGCCATATCCAAACGCCCCATTTCCAGAAATACAAACAAGGAACATTACAGATGGTGCAAGAGTTGGAACTGGTAGATAGCACGCCCCTGATCCCCGGACTAAAGATAAAATAAAACAAGAATCCCCGCTTTCCGGCACGAAGCCATCTAAGCGGGGATTCCATATATCCATGAAAATCTAAATTACTTGTTATTCGATCATTTGATATTCGGATTCAATTTATGCCATTCGGAAATAGCGGGAAGCACGCCCATAGCGATCACCTCGTCACGTAAAGCGCAAAGGTGCTTGTAGCTCTTCTCCAAGGCAGCCTCTTCTTCCGGTGTACCATGCACCTCTTTCAACGTTACGCCGTCTTTCGTAATCGAGGTCTCCCAAGCCATCATGATATGATCGAACTTACCGTTTGATACATAAGCGCCAGCCGGCCAACGGAACGGTTTACCACCCATTGCCGCAGCGATCATCTCGATAGATACATACGACGGGCTTTGGAAGGAAGAACGGCCACGCAAGGCGATAATGTTCGCGCCACCCTTCGTAACCTTTGTCTGTATCTCCGCCCATTGATCTTTCGTCAAGGCATCCGTACCGATAAGCTCAGTTAAAGGTTTACCATCCACTTTAGCGGTAGAGGCGAAAACAGCCATTTGCTCGCCATGGCCACCATACGTACGGCAATTCTCAACCTGATCCATAGAGATACCGAAATGTTTTGCCAACTCACTGCGTAAACGAGTAGAATCCAATGCGGCCAACGTCGTAACCTGAGAAGGTTTCAAGCCGGAATACAATAAGGTAATCAAACCGGTAATATCCGCCGGGTTAAAGATAACCACGATATGCTTTACGTCCGGGCAATAAGCCTTTACGTTCTTGCCGAACTCCTCGGCGATAGCGGCGTTTCCTTTTAGGAGATCCTCACGGGTCATACCTGCCTTTCTTGCGGCACCACCGGAGTTAACGATATATTTAGCGCCAGTCAAAGCCTCCTTGATGTCTGAGGTAAAAGTGATGTTTACACCCTCGAAACCACAATGGAATAATTCCTCGGCAACTCCCTCCAAACCCGGTGCGTAAGGGTCGTACAAACAAATGTTGGAAGTTAGTCCCATCATAATAGCGGTCTGTGCCATATTAGAACCGATCATACCTGCTGCGCCGACAATCGTCAGCTTCTCGTCTGTGAGTGTTTTCATAAGAAACCTTGTTTTTAAATGTTTATTTTTCTTTTCGACACAAAGATACGAGATTGAGAACTCTTGTCCTAATCATAAAAACGAATCCCCCATAAATAAAAGTTATGAATAGCGTCTCTATGATTATTCCAAGATTATCACGTACCTTTGCATTATGAAAACATTTAAACTAGACAATTGGTTGCCCACAACGAAGAAAGAAGTCGAGGCACGGGGATGGGATTACCTCGACGTGATCCTTTTCTCTGGAGACGCCTATGTGGATCACCCCTCTTTCGGGGCGGCCGTGATCGGTCGTGTATTGGAAGCGGAAGGATTACGGGTAGCGATCGTACCGCAACCGGATTGGCGGGGAGATTACCGGGATTTCAAGAAGCTCGGCGTTCCCCGGCTTTTCTTCGGTGTATCCGCCGGTGCCATGGATTCAATGATCAACCATTATACTGCCAATAAGCGATTACGCAGCGACGACGCCTATACGCCGGACCAACGTCCGGGAATGCGTCCGGACTATCCGAGCATCGTCTATACTAAAATACTGAAAGAATTGTATCCGGATGTCCCCGTCGTATTGGGTAGCATCGAGGCCTCATTACGCCGGCTTACGCATTACGATTATTGGCAAGATAAGCTATTACCGGGAATCCTTGCCAGTAGCCCGGCCGATTTATTGATTTACGGCATGGGCGAGAAGCCGATCAAGGAGTTGGTGCGCCGCCTAAAGTCCGGCATTCCTTTCAACGAGATCAAGGACATCCGCCAAACGGTTTATCTGGCAGACAAAGAGGATGCGAAAGACGATGATATCGTGCTCTTCTCGCATGAGGAATGCCTAAAAGATAAATTGAAACAAGCGAAGAATTTCCGGCATATCGAAGAGGAATCCAACAAGTACAATGCCTCACGTATCTTGCAAAAGGTAGGAAAGCAAGTGATTGTGGTGAATCCTCCCTTCCCTCCAATGACGGAAGCGGAGATAGATGCCTCCTACGACCTTCCCTACACCCGCTTGCCGCATCCCAAATATAAAGGGAAAGTGATACCGGCTTTCGAGATGATCAAGTTCTCGGTGAATATCCACCGGGGTTGTTTCGGAGGATGCGCGTTCTGTACCATATCGGCGCATCAAGGGAAGTTCATCGCCTCCCGAAGCAAGGAATCGATCTTGAAGGAAGTGAAAGCGATTACCGAAATGCCGGATTTCAAGGGATATCTAAGCGATCTGGGAGGCCCTTCCGCCAATATGTACCGTATGAAAGGGAAAGATGAGCGGATTTGCGCCAAATGCAAGAAACCGTCTTGTATCTCCCCCGTCGTTTGCAAGAACTTGAATGCGGACCATACGCCGCTACTGGATATCTACAAAGCGGTAGATAGACTTCCCGGGATCAAGAAGTCGTTTATCGGAAGCGGTGTACGCTATGACCTGTTATTGCACCGTTATGCGGATGAGTCTTTAAACAAGGCAGCTCAAACCTATACCGAGGAATTAATCGCCCGCCACGTATCCGGCCGTTTGAAAGTGGCCCCGGAGCATACGCAAGACGAGGTGTTGAAACAAATGCGTAAACCGTCTTTCTCGCAATTCGGACAGTTCAAGAAGATATTCGATAAGGTAAACCGGCAATATGGGTTGAACCAGCAACTCATCCCCTATTTCATTTCCAGCCATCCAGGATGTACCGAGGCGGATATGGCGGAGCTGGCGGTGATCACCAAGAGCTTGCATTTCCAGTTGGAGCAAGTACAAGACTTCACGCCTACGCCGATGACATTGGCTACGGAGATGTATTATACCGGATATCATCCTTATACGTTGGAGAAAGTATATACGGCCCGCTCAAAAGAACAAAAGTTGGCACAACGCCAGTTCTTCTTCTGGTATAAACCCGAGTCACGCCGTCAGATCATGCAAGTATTGCAAAAGATGGGACGAAAGGATTTGATTGAGAAATTATTCGGACAGAGGGGTGACATGAATCCCGCTCCCAGAAAAAGAAGATAATAGGCTTTTGAGATTAGCTGTATCGATGAATTACGAGAGTAGTCGCATCGTATCACGGGAGTAGTCTTGATGGATAACGAGAGTAGTCTCGACTAGCGATGAGACTACTCTCGTTATTCCTTATGATTATTCTTTCACGGCGATCACCTCGATCTCTACCAAACCATTCTTCGGCAGTGTCTTAACGGCTACCGCCGAACGTGCGGGAAACGCACCTTCGAACTGAGAGGCGTATACCTCGTTCATAACGGCGAAGTCGCCCATATCCGCTAAAAATACGGTTGTTTTTACGACATCATTGATGCTATAACCTGCCTCTGCCAAGATAGCGTGAACATTCTTGAACGCTTGGGCGGTTTGTTCCTTTACGGATCCCTCAACGAAAAGTCCCGTAGCAGGATCGATACCCAGTTGTCCGGAAGCGAACAGCATATTACCTACTTGCACCGCTTGGCTATACGGACCGATAGCGGCGGGAGCGTTTTTTGTAGCGATAACTTTCTTCATTTTCTTCTTTAGTTTATATACATATTATTATTGTTGCTCGTTCATACGTTGGCGAACCACCTCGTACACCAAAATGGAAGTGGCTACGGACACATTCAAGGAACCGATCGTTCCGAATTGCGGAATCTTTACCATATTATCGCAGATGCGCAAGTTCTCCTGAGACACACCCGTATCTTCCGCTCCCATCACGATCGCAACCGGTCCTTCATACTTCACCGCCGTATAATTCTCCGCCGCTTTCTCGCTGGCGGCAAATACCTTCACCCCGCTTTGCTGCAAGAAACGGATCGCTTGGTTGATACTCTTCTCCTTACAAACCGGCAATACATGCAAGGCGCCGGCAGAGGTCTTGATCGCGTCGGCGTTTACCGAAACGCTTCCTTTTGCCGGAATCACAATCGCATCGACTCCCGCACACTCGCAGGTACGGGCAATAGCGCCGAAATTACGCACGTCCGTAACCCCATCCAGCAATACGATGAAAGGATCTTTTCCTTGCTCATACACAAAAGGAATGATATCTTCCAAGCTCTGGTAGGTAACCGCCGACATAAAAGCGATCACCCCCTGATGATTCTTTCGAGTCAAACGATCCAAGCGTTCAGCCGGAACACGTTGTACCGGTATCTCACGGCCTCTCAGTACCTCAAATAACTCTTTGGATAGATCCCCTTGTAAATCCCTTTTCACAAGGATCTTATCTACCTCCTTATCAGCCTGTATAGCCTCAATCACGGCACGAATGCCGAACACCATCTCGTTTTCTTTCATACTTTATATAACGCAAAACTATTAATTTCACAAATGTAGGGATAAATAATCAATTCTTCAAACCTTCAGCCTTCGCATAGCATTCCCGGCATAAAGGCTCGTATTCGGATTGTTCCCCTAAGAAGACCCGTTTATCATTTCCCACGATACGATGGGATACGTAAGCCAAACGTCCGCATTTCACGCAGATGGCATGCACTTTCGTCACCTCATCGGCGATAGCGCATAGCTCCGGCATAGGACCGAAAGGAACTCCCTTATAGTCCATGTCCAACCCAGCCACGATCACCCGGATACCGTTAGCGGCCAATTGATTGCACACGTTTACCAATCCCTCATCGAAAAACTGGGCCTCGTCTATCCCCACCACATCGATCTCGGAAGTGAACAATAGGATACTGGAGGAAGAATCCACCGGAGTAGAAGGAATCGAATTACTATCGTGCGAGACCACGTTATCCTGCGAATAACGGGTATCGATCGCAGGCTTGAAAATCTCCACCCGCTGCTTGGCGAATTTAGCCCGTTTCAAACGGCGGATAAGCTCCTCCGTCTTACCGGAAAACATGGAACCGCAAATCACCTCGATCCGCCCTTGTCCCGGATACTGGAATATATGTTCTTCTGAAGGCAATGTCATTACTTTCTCCTTTTTTGCCGGCAAAAGTACATAAAAAAGCGGAACCGCGGAAGTTTACTCACCGTATCACCGGTTCTAATTGTCACTGCACAGGCGTTGCAGTGGGCACTGCCTATAGTGATACACGGTGTAAGGCATCCATCGTCCGCCTCGTTATAAATTAAGGTTGGGCCGGTCTATTTTCCAGTTGAGCGACGGTATCTTCCGGTTCAGTAAAAATCCGCCTTATTCCTTCATCCATTGCCTCTATTTTTGCCCGGTAACAAATAACTAGGTATATCTTATGAGAAGAATTTCATACATCCTGCTTCTGGGCATCCTTTTATCGGCATGCCAAAAGAACACAAAGTCCGAAGGCACGAACTTACCTGTCGAGGTGATCTCTCCAATAAAAAAGACAGAGATCGGCAGAAGTCGTGAATACACCTTTTTATCAAGGCCCTACAATGAGACGGTCCTATCTTTCCGCATCAATGGCCCCGTCTTGAATTTCGACTTACGGCCCGGACAAGCGTTTTCCAAAGGCAGCACGATCCTCTCGATCGATAACCGTGACTTCTTGATTCGCAAGCAGCAAACAGAGGCGCTCTATTCGCAAACCAACCAAGAGTATAAACGGATCGAGGCCCTTTACAAAAAGAATAACATCTCCGGAAGTAATTATGAGAAGGCGAAAGCGGATTTCCTTGTTGCCAAATCCAATTACGAGACCGCCGTCAACGCCCTAAGCGATACCCATCTGTCCGCCCCTTACGACGGATATATCCAAAATATCCATATCGAACCTTTCCAAGACGTGAAAGCGACCGAGCCAATCCTTACCTTCATAGAACTGGACAGGCTGAAGATCGAGACCTATATACCAGAGGAAGTCGCCTTACACTTATATGATAAAGAAAAACAGAAGCTATGTCAAATAGGAATCCATTTCGATACGGCTCTCGAACGGACAATCACCCCTTCCGATTTATATGTGTCTAAAAGTACGACAAACAATAACCTCTCTTATCTGCTGACCGCCATTGTCCCAAATCCAGATATGGAATGGCTGGGCGGAATGGGTGGAATCCTCTCGATCGACCTACCCAAAGAAGAGCGGTCTCAAAATCTATGGCTTCCCTTAACGGCTATCTGTCATCGCCCCCAAAAAGGAGATTATGTATGGGTGGTTAAAGGAGACAAGGTTAACTCCGTTCCCGTCAAACTCGGTAAGCAAAGAAATAACCAGATAGAGATCGTGGAAGGAATCACGGAAAATGACCTTGTCATATTGACAAGGCAACGTTTCCTTTCCGAAAATAGTACCGTAACCATCCAAAAATAAGTAAGATGCAAAAATTCATCAAATATTTCCTGAAAAACAAAGCGGTTACATGGCTCCTGCTAGTCCTGATCTTGGCAGGGGGACTGTTCTCTTACGCAAAGATGGGAAAACTGGAAGATGCCCCGTTTACGATCAAGCAAGCCTTGGTACTTACCCCTTATCCCGGCGCCTCCCCCTCGGAAGTTCAGTCCCAAGTGACGGATGTGCTGGAAGAAGCCATTCAATCCTTAGGCGAGTTATACTATCTGAAGACAGAGAACCGGGCTGGACTTTCCAAGATCACGGTCTACGTGAAAAAGGAAATCCGGGCCGACGAGATGCAGCAGTTATGGGATAAACTACGCCGAAAGGTAAACGACGTACAAGGCAAATTACCTTCCGGAGCGGGAACCTCCATCGTCAATGATGATTTTGGCGATGTATTGGGTGTTTTCTACGGATTGACCGGAGAATCTTATACCTACCGGGAACTGGAGGATCAAGCCAAACTGATCAAAGACGATTTACTGAAAGTAAAAGACGTGGCAAAGGTAGAGATCTACGGCATACAAACTCCCGTAATCGATATCCGGATAAACCCCACGATCTTATCCAATCGGGGTATTACGACAGCTGATATCAAACGGGCGTTCGACGGACAGAATAAAGTGGTAGACGCCGGGAGTATTCGCAACGGGGAGACTCGCATACGTATCGAATCCACCGGTAATTTTTACTCCTTGGATGATATCCGTAACCTTACGATCGTATCTCATTCCGGCGAGCATTTCCGGCTAGGCGATATCGCCCGTATCGAAGAGGGTTACCAGACTCCGCCCCAAAACTTCATGCGCATCAATAACAAGCAAGCGGTCGGTATCGCTATCTCTACCATACCGACCGGGAACGTGGTCGATATGGCCAAAGCCGTGAAAAAGCGTATTCAATCATTTTCGGAGACCATGCCCAAGGGTTTTGAGCTCACCTCCATATACGACCAAGGATATGAGTCCGCCGTGGCCAACCAAGGATTTATCTTGAACTTGATCATCTCCGTCGTGACCGTAGTAGCGATCTTATTGTTCTTTATCGGTTTCAAAAACGGCCTTTTGATCGGTAGCGGATTGGTTTTCTCTATCTTCGCCACTTTAATTGTCATGTTCGCCAACGGGATCGCCTTGCAACGAATGTCTCTTGCCGCTATCATCATCGCGATGGGTATGTTGGTAGATAACGCCATCGTAGTATCGGACTCTGCCTTGGTAAATATGCAACGAGGCATGCGCAAACGTATCGCGATCATGAGGGCTTGCTCATCCACCGCCCTGCCTCTACTGGCGGCTACGGCTATCGCGATCCTCACGTTCTTGCCCATTTACTATTCACCGCATATCACGGGCGAATTACTTTCATCCTTAGTGATCGTGATCGGAGTATCCTTGATGTTCAGCTGGGTGTTCGCGCTTACGCAAACCCCATTCTTCATCCAAGAGTTTGTACGGCGCCCCAGACCGGACGAGTTAACAGGGGAATTATTCTCCGGAAAATACTATGATTATTTTCGGTCTTCCCTACGCCTTGTCATCAAATACCGATACGCTACAGTAGGTATCTTATCCGTTCTATTGGTTATCTCCGCATGGAGTTTCCAGTTTATCCCGAAAGTGTTCGTGCCCTCGCTCGATAAGCAGTATTTCACTTTAGATATGTGGCTACCGGAAGGTACAGCCATCGAGGAAACCGATCGATACGCTACCGATATGGCCGAATCCATCCAAGAATATTCGCAGACGGAAATGGTTTCCTCTTATATCGGACGGACACCGCCCCGTTATTATCTATCGAACGTTAGCTTCGGTCCCCAACCAAACTATGCCCAATTATTGGTAAAATGTAAGACATCCGGAGAGGCCCGGGAATTGCATGCCTTGCTACAAGACTCTATTCGCTTAAAATATCCGGAACCGCTCATCAAGGTGAACAAGTTTGAGTTAAGCCCGCTTACGGAAGCCTTGATAGAAGCCCGTTTCCTCGGGCCGGACCCGGCGGTATTGGACTCTTTGGCTGGAGTAGCTATCGACATTATGCGAAGGAACCCGAAAGTAGCCAATGCCCGGAATGAATGGGGTAATATGACCTATATGATACGCCCGGTATATGATCCGGTAAAAGCCGGTTCCTTAGGTATCACCAAGGCCAATTTGATGGAATCCGTCAAATCCATCGAGGAAGGTACGGTTATCGGGATTTACCGGGATGAGGAAAAGAAAGTCCCGGTCTTATTGAAATCGGAGACGAGCGGAATCAATGATCCCCATTCATTAGGCGATTTCTCGGTCTGGAATGGAGAGAAATCCGCTCCTTTGTCGCAAGTAACCCAACAAGTAACCTCTACATGGGAATATCCGCAGATCAAGACCTACAACCGGCAATTGTCTATGGCAGCGATGTGTGGCGTGAAAAACGGTTACACCATGTCTGAGGTACACGGTGAGATTCGGGAAGAGATCGAGAAAATGAACCTGCCCCAAGGATATAGCTTCTTCTGGGATTCACAATACAAAGACCAGACGGAGGGATTACAAGCCCTTGTCAAATTCTTCCCGTTGGCTTTCTTGATGTTGGTTGTTATATTGGTCGCTTTATTCTCCAATTTCCGTCAACCGATAATCATCCTTTGCGTGCTCCCTCTCTCCTTAATCGGGGTAGCGATCGGTATGTTACTTACCGGGTTCGATTTCGGCTTTTTCCCGATCGCCGGATGGTTGGGGCTCTTGGGTATGATTATCAAAAACGTAATCGTATTATTAGACGAGATTAACACGCAACGTCGTAACGGTATCTCTCCATACGACTCGATCATAGAGGCAACCATCTCAAGGACTCGCCCGGTCTTGATGGCGGCTACCACGACTATTCTAGGAATGGTGCCTTTACTTTTCGACGTAGCGTTCGGTGGAATGGCGGCGACTATTATCTTCGGACTCACCTTCGCCACCTTACTTACGTTATTCGTAACCCCGACGTTATACGCATTGTTTTACCGGATTCATTCACCTCACAAATAAACGATTAAAAATGGACAAAGTATATATTATCAGCGGTCTCTTATCCTTCCTATCCTTCCCGTTAATCGCACAAAACAGCGATTATCAAGCGCAATATAGGGAAAAAGTCTTGGAATACAACCAAGACTTGAAAGCAGCGGGATACAACGAGGCCATGAAACAGGAAATGATCAAATCGGCCCGTGCGGATTTCAAACCGAAACTCTCGGCGGGAGGTAATTTCAATTATACCGGTAATCCTCTAGAACTATCGATTGATTTGCCATCTATGAGTTCCCCCCTTTATTTTCAAGGTAAAGATCTGAAATATGGGGCGACTCTCTCCCTATCACAACCGATTTATACCGGAGGCGGCATTCGTGCCAACTACCAAAAAGCACGGAAGGAAAAAGAGTTGGCATCCAATGAATCCAATCGTATAAAAAGCAATACCCTACACGACGCCGATATCTACTATTGGAACGCGGTAGCCCAACACGAGCTGGTTTTCGTGGCACAGGCATTTCGTACATCTATACAGCAACTGGTAGAGGTCGTACGCCACCGGGTAGAAGTCGAATATATCGATCGAAACGATCTTCTTATGGCGGAGGTAAAACTAAACGACGCGGATTTCCAGTTATTGCAAACTCGTGATAACGCCGAGATCGCACGTTTAGCCCTTAATTCTTTCGCTGGTGTAAACCCGAGCGATACCTTGCCGATCGATCATTCCGTAATCGCCCTCAAACAATTTATCCCTTTATCGGATGAGATAGATAATGCGATAACCAGCAGGCCGGAATACCGGATCGCCCAAAACAAGATCGAGTTACAGGAATCATCCCGGAAAATAGCAGATGCCCGTTTCTTACCCCAATTCCATATTGGAGTAGATGGAAGTTATTCCTCACCGGGCTATAACTTCAAATCCGACCTAGATCCGAACTATGCGATCTACGCCAAGCTCAGTATCCCGCTCTTCGAATGGGGAAAACGTAAGAGTACCCGCAACGCTTCCTCGTACGCCATCAATATGGCTCAACAGAATCTCAGCAAGGCGCAAGATAAGATCCGGCTGGAAATACAAACCGCCCATTACAACTATAAGCAAGCTATCGATAAAGTCAAACTAACCGAGAGCTCATTATCAAAAGCATCCGAAAGTGAACAAATGGCCATGGAGCGTTATAAGGAGGGGAATGTTTCCATCGTCGAGGTTATCAACGCTCAACTATATCATCAGCAAGCTCAGGTTAATTATATACAATCCAAACTAAACGCACAGATGGCGAAGACGGATTTCGAACGGGCAATTTATTATCTTCGCGAAAAAGAATAGGTCATGAAAGAAATATCATACGGGAAATCGGCATGTATCCTTTTGTTTTCGGCATTAGGGGTCTTTTCCTATTTCTTGCTGTTATATCATACGGAGCTACAAGAGCGCATCCCCGATATAAAAATTTCATTGATCGCTTTGTCCATCACGATAGCGGTATTCAACCTGTTCGGTTTCAGTTTACTGGTCAGCAGTAATTGGATGGCTACCAATTACCCATTGTATTATATCGATAAGAGCCGGATGTTATGGCATTATCTACTGGTAGCGATCCTATTGCTACTTATGAATTGTACCCTGTTTATCTCGTTGAAATGGATCACAAGCATTGGCGATCCTTTCGTGATCCGGGCAAAAGGGGCCGGTTTAGTAATAGCCGTCTGGTTCGTGGAGATGATCATTTTCAGCCTTCTCTTGATTAATTATTCGATGCGTTATACATTGAATTTATATAAGGAGAAACAAAGATTGGAAGCAGAATCTATACAAGCTAAATATACCGCTCTCCAAAGCCAGCTAAATCCTCATTTCCTGTTTAATAGCTTGAATACATTGATAGCGGAGATAGAGTATGATCCATCTACGGCGGTCAAGTTTACGCAGCATCTATCCGAGGTATACCGTTACGTGCTCCGCCAGCAACAGTGCCAGATCGTCTCTTTAAAAGAGGAGCTTGATTTTCTGGATTCCTATATATTCCTCCATCAAGTCCGGCTGGGAGATTGTTTGTCGTTGGAACGCGATCTTCCCGACAACGTCATTGACCATCAATTGCCCCCACTGACACTGCAACTACTAGCCGAGAATGTCGTGAAACATAATTATATCGACGATTTTAACCCGATGACCATACGAGTATATACTGAAAAGAACGGTCGATATCTATGCGTCAGCAATACATTACGACCTAAAAAAGTCTCAAACGCATCCGGTAAAGGATTAAAGAATTTGTCGGAGCGTTATCAATTACTATGTAAGCAGGATATCCAGATCCGAAAAAATGATCACCAATTCACCGTATCAATCCCACTTATTTATGAATAATATCCAAGTAGCCATTATCGAAGATGAGAAACCGGCCGCCCGGTTACTGGAAGGTATGATAAAGAAATTACGCCCGCAATGGGATATCATCAAGATACCCGGAAGCATCGAATCATCCGTGGCTTGGTTCGCTTTCCATCCGCATCCGGATATCGTTTTTCTGGATATCCAGTTGTCGGATGGAAATTCTTTTTTATTTATAGAACAGGCTTGTCCTACAAGTCTCATTATCTTTACGACCGCTTACGATGAATATGCGGTCCGGGCCTTTACGGTAAACAGTATTGATTATCTACTCAAACCGATACGACAAGAGAGATTGGAGGAAGCCATCCAAAAATTCGAGCATGTCACGTCTAAGTACAATCAGAAGCTCTTAGAGCAAAATGATTTATTGGAAGTACTCCATTCCCTCACGTATCCCGGCAAGAAATACAGGACCCGTTTCCTTATTTCCGGCAACGAGAAACTGATCACTTTACAGGTGGAGGATATCGCCTACTTTTATTCATTAAACAAGATCACCTTCGCTGTCACACGCCAAAACAAGGAGTACATAATCGATTTCCCGCTGGATAAACTCATGGAACAATTAGATCCCGATAAATTTTTCCGGACGAACCGGCAGACGATCATAAATATCGAATCCATCGTGAAAATAGAGCCCTATTTTCAGAATAAGGTCATTGTCCACATAAAGCCGGAACATAAAGAGAAAATATTGGTCAGCAAAGAAAAATGGGCCTCTTTCAAGCTATGGTTGAATTATTAGACCTTTCGCCCATTGCTATAATACCGTTCTTTTCTATCGTCCCGATCCTTCTTATTCTTTTTAGGTTTGGGCTTATCCGGTTTCGCTGGTTTCCGATAGTCATGACGATGGTTGTCACGATCCCAATGTCTATCTGAGTCATGCCGGTCGTCTCTCCAATGATTGTCATGGTGAATGGTACCCCAGCGGTAATTCCAATAGTTATCCTCATAGCGACGGCAGTCATGGGACGGGCGGCGATCCGGATATCTCGGATTCGCATACCATCCCCGATAATCATGGATACGTTGCGGATGCTCCCTTACAAAACGGACATATAGATTGAACTGGGCCGGAGTCAATATACGTTGGATCTTACGATCCCTTTCCATGCGCAAATCGTAAATACGACGAGCTGCCCGGTCCCAATACCGATAGTCACGGCGGGCCTCCTTCTCTATTTTCTGTCCGTACTTATGGATGATCTTATGGTATTCCGCTGCTTGGCGAGCGGGCAAATGCATCGCTTGCTCCATCCAAAGACAATTTTGACAATGCGGTTCATTCCACCCAAAACTGATCCAAAACTGGCTGTAAGCGGGTAAACTGCACAATATAGCCAACACACATAGTAAGCTGAATCGTTTCATGTCTTTTCAATTTTAAGTTAATAATAAAGCGAATCGTTTGTTCTTTTATCTAAGACTGCCCTACTTCAGAAAGGTTTAATCCTTGATACCCAACAAATCTTTCGCATTGGCAAGAGAAGCCTCTGTCAACGAGGCTCCGCTCAACATACGGGCCACCTCGTTCACACGTTCCTCCCCCTCTAATTGCTTGATACGGGTCAGCGTACGGTCTTTGGTATCCTTCTTATAAACAAAATAATGAGCTTGCCCCTTCGCCGCTATCTGAGGTAAGTGAGTGATAGCGAAAACTTGCATCTTTGTTCCGAGTTCTTGCATGATATCCCCCATTTTATCGGCGATATCACCCGATACCCCCGTATCTACCTCATCAAAGATAATAGTAGGTAAAGCGGTGAACCCGGCAATCATAGCCTTAATGCAGAGCATCAACCGGGAGATCTCACCTCCGGAAGCGGTTTGGGCTACCGGCTGCAATTCTGCGCTCTTATTGGCGGAGAACATAAATCGGATATCGTCCATTCCATCGCTCTCCGGCTCTTTGCGAGGAAGGATGTCCACACGGAAACGGGTATTCGGCATCCCCAACGGAATAATCATCTTGACCAATTGCGAGGCCATCGCCGTGGAAGCGACTTTACGCTGCTCGCTAAGCACGGAGGCCTGTTGAAGCAACTCTTTATACGAGGCATCCAATTGACTCTCTAACAAACCGATTTGCTCATCGAAAGAATCGATCGCACGCAATTGCTCTTGGTATTGATCCCGTATAGCGATCAATTCATCCACGGTGGAGACACGGTGTTTTTGCTGGAGCGTATAAAGGGTATTCAAGCGTTCATTCACCCATTCCAATCGTTCCGGGTTGAACTCTACATCTTCCTTTAAAACGTCTGTCTCGGAAGCCAGATCATTCAAGTCGATATAAGCCGAGCGGATTCGCTCGGAGATCTCCTTGGCTTTCGGGAAATATCTTTCTAAGGAATCCACGGTGGAAAGGGCTTCCTTGAGTATTTGGATGGCTCCTTGCTCCTCGCCGTCCAAGAGTTCGGTTACCTTATATAAAGAACTTTTGATCTCCTCCGCATGCGAGAGAGTTTCTTGCTCTTGCTCCAACTCATCCTGCTCATCCGGTTGAAGGTTGGCTTCGTCCAATTGTTCCAATTGAAAACGGATATAGTCTTCCTCCTGCTTGCTTTGAGCCGCTTTGTCCCTCAAATCTTTCAGTTCCCTTCGCAACGCCTGATAACGGGTAAATTCCTTCTTATAAAGAATGAGCAAGATCTCATTTTCGGCCATTACATCGATCACTTTCAGCTGGAAACGGTTATCGCCCAACAATAGGTTCTGATGCTGCGAATGGATATCGATCAAGCGGCTTCCCAACTCTTTTAAGATCGTAAGGGAAACCGGAGAATCATTGACGAAGGCACGGGATTTGCCGGAGGCATAAAGCTCCCGACGCAAGATACAGCTATCCGCGTCGTACTCAAGGTCGTTACTTAGGAAGAAAGGCTCCAACTGATATTTTGAGACATCAAATACGGCCTCGATCACACATTTATCCGAACCTTTCTTTATACTCTTACCATCCGCACGTTGTCCCAGCACCAATGACAAGGCTCCTAATATAATAGATTTTCCCGCTCCGGTCTCACCCGTTATCACCGAGAAGCCTTTATCAAAGCGGATATCCAAATTGTCTATCAAGACAAAGTTCTGTATAAATAAGGATTTCAACATAACTATTTTACCTTACTGGTTTTTGAAGCTCTTCCAAGCGAGTGGATTGTGCCGGATAGATCTCGAACAGCATCTTATAGCCCTCTTGCCGCTCTTGTGTGGTCGCTTTCGAATAAATCGCGATAATCTCATCTAATTTAGCGTCGGCGAACATTTGTAGAAGCACAGAAGTAGGCCGGGCTTTCTTTACTTCCTGCAAGGCGGGAAGCGCACCGATGATCGTCGTACGTCCGCGATCCGGATTTGCCGCCATTTCATCGAGTCCTTTCCGGTGATACGTGTACCACATTTCCCGGAAAGCGTCGGATGCGTTATCTTGCAAAGCCGTCGCTACGGCATGGCGGTTCTGGTTGCTATCAAAAGCTTTCCAGCCCGTCCACGACATCTCGGACTGGGCCATGTTCACGATTTGCTGGGCTTGCTGTATATAGGTAGTTCCACCTTTCGGGGCGAAACTATCGAAATCAAGCCCCAAGATCACATAGACGTAAAACACGATAGTGGCCGTAAGATTGCTGGTCAGCGTATTTGAGTTATAGTCCAATGGCTCTCCCTCCGTATATTCAAAATCCAACTGTTGGTCCCGGAAATTCAAAAGAGTGGTCGTATAACTGGAATTATAGACCGGACGGCGGGCTTGTATCTGGATCTCGCTCTTGAAGTTCGTCTCATCCAATTCATTCACGATAATCGTCATCGTACAATCGATCTTCTCATTGACAGCAAACGTGGCATCCGTCCATTTCCGGTTATTCACGAACTCAGTCAAGGAGTTCTGCAAGGTCGTGAAGATTTGCTTGTTAGCGGTCGCGATCTTGTCTCCGTTTACCGTGATACGGGCGTTCAACTCTTGCGCCTTCCCACAAAAAGGAGCGGCGCAAAGCATGAATAGATAAAACAGTCTTCTTACTTTTCTCATTTCAATAATGTTACCAACTTATTTACGATATCAGAGGCTACCTCCCGCTTCGTTTTGAGCGGATAGCTCGTTACTCCTCCGGCATTGTCGATAATCGTGATCTTATTGGTATCGCAACGGAAACCGGCACCTTGGTCTCGTAAAGAATTCAAGACGATGAAATCGAGATTCTTCCGCTTCAGTTTACCTTCGGCATGAGTGGCCTCGTCGTTCGTCTCCAGGGCGAACCCCACCATGACCTGTCCTTCCCGCTTGATCGCACCCAAAGAGGCGGCGATATCCGGGTTCGGAACCAAATGAAGCGTCATCTCTCCCTCTGTTTCCCGTTTGATCTTCTGCTCGGAAGCATTCTCCGGACGGTAATCGGCGACAGCGGCACATAATATGGCAGCATCGCTACTCGGGAATGCGGTTATCGCCGCTTGGTACATTTCCCCGGCAGACTCAACATCGATTCGTTTAATAGCCGGATGATGTGTTTTTAAAGAGACTGGACCAGCGACCAAAGTCACCTCCGCCCCTCTCTCCGCACAAGCTTCCGCTAAAGCGAACCCCATCTTACCGGAAGAGTAATTACCTATAAAACGTACGGGATCTATCTTTTCATATGTCGGACCTGCTGTTATTAAGATCTTTTTTTTTTCAAGATCTTTTTGAGCGAAAAAGAAGTCTTCCAAAACCTCGATAATCTTATCGGGTTCTTCCATCCGGCCTTTACCAACCAAATGGCTCGCCAATTCCCCCTCGGCAGGTTCGATAATCCGGTTACCGAATGAACGCAAGCGCTCCAGATTCTGTTGGGTACTCGGATGAGCGAACATATCTAAATCCATGGCCGGAGCCACGAATACAGGGGATTTGCAAGAAAGATAAGTAGTTATCAGCATATTATCGGCGATTCCGTTCGCCATCTTACCGATCGTGGAAGCGGTAGCCGGAGCAATCAACATGGCATCCGCCCAAAGCCCCAGATCCACATGGCTATTCCATGTACCATCCCTATTGGAAAAAAACTCGCTGATTACAGGGTGGCTACTCAACGTCGATAACGTAAGCGGAGTGATAAACTCTTTTCCCGCCGGCGTGATAACCACTTGTACCTCGGCTCCTTTTTTCACCAATCCCCGGATGATATAAGCGGCTTTGTATGCGGCTATACTCCCCGTAATCCCTAATATAATATGTTTATCTTTCAATGTCATATATCGAATCAATTTATCTTTGCCAGTAGAGACGTAGCACGTTGCGTCTCTACAACCTCAACAAAAGAATCTCTTTGGCTACTTTTGAGTTTATATTGCCATATTCGCCAAGTTTCCATCCCATTCGATCGATAGGTTCCACCAAAGCATCCAAGTCGGACTCCTTGATCCCATAGTCGGAAAGACGGGTCTTTAATCCCATGAAATGGAAAAAATCTTCCGTAGCCTCTATTGACTTTTGCGCCTTTTCATCGGCAGATCCTTCGGTAATACCAAATACGACCTCTCCCATCCGGATCAGTTTCGCCGTTTTCTCCTTACGCATATAGGTCATGACACCCGGCAAGATAACCGCCAAAGTCTGGGCATGATCCAAGCCGAACTGCGCCGTCAATGCATATCCCATACGGTGTGAGGACCAGTCTTGGGGTACTCCTTGGCCAATCCAACAGTTCAAGGCATTCGTAGCCGCCCACATCAAATTAGCACGAATATCATAATCATTCGGGTTTTGCAAGACCTTGCGGCCTTCTTCCACGATTGTCTTCATCAATCCCTCGGCAAAATAATCTTGAACCTTAGCGTTCACCGGATAAGTCAGGTATTGCTCGACCACATGGATAAACGAATCAACGACACCGTTAGCCACCTGTCGCTCTGGTAAAGAATAAGTTACCTGCGGATCTAAGATAGCGAACTTAGGGAACACCAACGGAGACATGAAATTCAATTTCTCATGAACAGATTCCCGGGAAATTACCGCCCGTTCATTCATTTCCGAACCGGTAGCGGCCAAAGTCAGCACTACTCCTAAAGGAAGCGCTTTCTTTATCACGCCACCTTTCGACAAGATATCCCAAGGATCTCCCTCGAAAAACGTAGCCGAAGCGATAAATTTCGTAGCGTCGATCACTGATCCGCCGCCTACCGCCAGCAAGAAATCGATATTCTCCCTCTTCACCAACTCAACAGCCTTCATACAAGTCTCATAACGGGGATTCGCCTCGATACCACCAAACTCATAGGTATGGAAGTCTTTCAAAGCTGCCGTCACCTGCTCATAAATGCCATTTTTCTTAATGCTACCGCCACCGTATACCACCAGAACCTTACTTCCTTCTGGAATTAACGCAGACAAACGGGCAATACTTCCTTTGCCGAACACAACCTTTACAGGATTGCAAAACTCAAAATTATTCATCGCCTTATTTTGAATTAAAGTCTCTCAAACGGATCTCTGTCAACATTTTCTTCGTATTCAACGGGAAATCGCCATTCATGATCCAAGAATAATAACCCGGATCCGACTTCAAGATCTCCGTTACCAAACGGCCTTTATACTTACCGAAGTTAATAACCTCCTCGCCTTTATCGTTGTAAACCATACGTCCGGCGAAATCCACATTATTCGAGTAGCAGGAATATTGGGAAAGGAAAGCTACGTCATTCTTCAAATCCGGATAGCGATCCAGCTGCGCTTTCAACACCTCATACGTAGCCAACGTATCAGCCTCAGCCGTATGAGCGTTCTCCAAGCTTTTATTGCAATAGAATTTATAAGCGGCAGATAACGTACGTTGCTCCATCTTATGGAAAATCGTCTGTACATCGATAAATTTGCGCCGGTTCAAATCGATATCCACACCCGCACGCAGAAACTCCTCGGCAAGCATGGGTATATCAAAACGGTTGGAATTATATCCGGCCAAATCACAACCCTCGATCTGGGTTGCCAAAGATTTAGCGATCTCCTTAAAGGTCGGACAATCTTTTACATCTTCATCGGTTATGCCATGAATAGCGGTAGATTCGGGGGGAATAGGCATACCGGGATTTATCCGGCGTGTCTTCGTTTCTTCTTTCCCATTTGGGAAGACCTTCACGTAGGAAATCTCTACGATACGGTCCTTTACGATATTTATACCCGTGGTCTCTAAATCAAAAAAGACCAGCGGGTTCCTTAAGTTTAACTGCATTATTTATTTATTAGTCATTCAACATCATCGGCATCAGCAACATGAGCAAGTCCTCGTCCTCATCATTCTCAGAAGGAACGATCAAGCCGGCACGTGAAGGGTCCGCTAATTCTAATACAACCTCTTCCGAGCTGATATTTCCAAGGATCTCGATCAGATATGTAGCCTTAAAACCGATGCTTAACTCCGTCCCGTCAAACTGACAAACAATACGCTCTTCCGCAGAAGTGGAGAAATCGATATCTTGGGCGGAAACCGTAATCAAGCTATCCTTCAAGTGCAACTTCACCAAGCTGCTCGCCGGATTAGAAAAGACAGAAACACGCTTTAAAGCATTCAAGAAAGAGATACGATCGATCGTTACCTTAAACGGGTTTTCTTGAGGAATCACACTATTATAGTTCGGGTAACGCCCCTCAATCAAACGACAAACCATCTCGAAGTTCGTGCAAGTAATATACGCATTGTTATCATCAAACTTAATCAATACTTGCTCCGACTCCTTCGCCAACAAATTCTTCAATAAATTAGCCGGCTTCTTCGGCAAAATGAAAGAAGCCCGTTCCGGGGATTTCACCGCCAAGTTACGCAAGCGAACCAATTTATGTCCGTCTGATGCCACGAACGTCAAATCATCCGTATGGATATCGAAATAGACACCATTCATTACAGGGCGAAGCTCATCATCGGCCGTGGCGAACAAGGAACGACTGATGCCGTTTAACAGCATCTGGGCATCCATCGAGATAGAGATAGCGTTATCATTCAACGGCTTCTGCTGCGGATATGTGTCCCCTTTCTGACCGATAAAATTATACTTACCATTCTGGAAATGAATGAAAATCTCCAAATTCTCATCATTGATATCAAAAGTAAGCGGTTGTTCGGGAAGCTCTTTCAGCGGATCGAGCAGTATCTTGGCGGAAACCGCAAAGAGTCCGGCACCTTGGGCATTCATGACGTCTACGGAAGTCACCAACCGGGTCTCGGCATCGGAAGCTGTCACCGTAAGCGTATTTCCTTCTAGGTTAAAAAGGAAGCTGTCCAGAATCGGTAAAGAGTTCTTGGAAGCGATAACCTTGCTTATAGACTGTAAACGTGATAATAGCGCAGTGCTGGATACATCGAATCTCATAGCTTTAATTATTTTATCTTGTTATATTATTATTTCACACAAACTACCATTTGGATGGGAAGAGACACGGCATGCCTCATCTCGACAAATTAACCCAACAAAATTAAGAAAATATTTTATTTGTAACCAACTATACTTTCAAAAGTTTAGGGTACAAAAAAAGCTTCCCTCCGCTTTATCGGAGAGAAGCCTCTTATATTCTTTATTATTCGCTACTTAATTATTTAGCGAAATAATCTTTTACTGCTTCGTTAGGGATCATTTCTTCTTGGAAGATGTATGCACCTGTTTTCGGAGACTTAACCATTTTAATCACTTTGGAATAAGTACGACCGTCACCTTTCTTAAATGTTGCAACTGCTTTTTTTGCCATCGTTTAAAATCTCCTATTACTTAATTTCTTTGTGTAACGTCATCTTCTTCAAAACCGGATTGTATTTCATCAATTCCAATCTCTGAGTAGTATTCTTTCTATTCTTCGTAGTGATATAGCGAGACATACCCGGCATTCCACTTTCCTTGTGCTCTGTACACTCAAGGATTACCTGTACTCTATTTCCTTTTGCTTTTTTTGCCATTTTCTATATCCTCCACAAATTATGCGTTCAAATAACCTTTTTCAGCCGCCATCTTGATAGCCGCATCCAAACCTAACTTATTGATTGTACGTAAGCCAGCCGCAGATATATTCAAGCTAACCCAGCAATCCTGCTCTACCCAGTAGAACTTCTTCGTAAACAGGTTGACATTGAACTTACGTTTCGTTCTTCTCTTTGAGTGAGAAACGTTGTTTCCAACCATTGCTCTCTTTCCAGTAATTTGACAAATTTTAGACATTTCTAATCTGTTCTTTTAAATTATACGAAATTTAAGTCAACTCCTGCTATGTGTCTTCCCTTTCTGAACTAGCATCATGAACAAAAACGAAGATTCTAATAGAGTCTTATCTTTACAGGGTGCAAAGGTAAGAATTATTTTGATTTATCCGCAAGAATTCTCAAATATTTTTTCCTCAACAAATCATGTCTTAAATTAGTTATAGGTATATAACAACATAACATGATATTCATTATGGCAAGAAGTTTTAAAGAAGCGATCCAGCATCGCCGGACACATTATGGAATAGGTAACAACTCTCCCATTTCCGACAACGAGATTCATGAGATTATTAAGACAGCGGTCACTCACGTTCCCTCCGCATTCAATTCGCAGTCTACGAGAATCGTACTGCTACTGGGTGAAAGCCACAAGAAGCTTTGGGAAATCGTAAAAGACACGCTTCGTAAAATCGTCCCCGCCGAAGCCTATAAGGCTACCGAGGCAAAGATAGATAATTCTTTCGAGGCTGGCTATGGCACGGTCCTCTTTTTCGAGGATACAGCGGTAGTAGAAGGCTTACAGAAGCAATTTCCTTCTTATAAAGAGAATTTCCCGGTATGGTCCCAACAGACATCGGCTATGCATCAATTCGCGGTATGGACTATGCTGGAAGACGCCGGCTTCGGCGCTTCTTTGCAACATTACAACCCGTTGATCGACGAGGCGGTCGCTAAACAATGGCATATCAATCCGAACTGGAAACTGATCGCCGAGATGCCGTTCGGAACCTCTACCCAGGAACCGGGAGAAAAACAATTCGCTCCATTAGAGGAACGAATTTTAGTATTCAAATAATTATAATAATGTATATGGAATATGACATAGCAATCATAGGCGGTGGACCTGCGGGTTACACCGCCGCCGAAAGGGCTTCGGAGAATGGATTAAAAACGATCCTTTTCGAGAAGAACGCTATCGGTGGCGTCTGCCTAAACGAGGGATGTATCCCGACAAAAACTCTTTTATACTCCGCCAAGATACTAGACAGTATCAAAAGTGCCTCCAAATATGGTATAGTGGCGATGAAAGACCCAAGTTTCGACTTGGCAAAGATTATCGACCGGAAGAACAAGACCGTCCGTAAACTTACGCTCGGGGTAAAAGCCCGGCTTACGGGTAACGGCGTCACCATTGTAGAAGGAGAGGCACGAATCACCGGAGAGGAGTTTGGAAATATACGGATTCACTGTGATGGAAAAGAGTATTTAGTGAAGAATGTGTTAGTATGCACAGGCTCTGAAACCGTGATCCCTCCTATCAAAGGGTTATCAGAGGTCAAGTATTGGACTTCCCGGGAAGCCCTTGATCTCAACGATTTGCCAAAATCGTTAGCGATTATCGGTGGTGGCGTGATCGGAATGGAGTTCGCCTCATTCTTTAACAGTATGGGCGTAAAGGTGAAGGTAATCGAGATGCTACCCGAGATATTAGGGAATATGGATAAAGAAACCTCAGCGATGCTTCGATCCGAGTATAAGAAAAAAGGCGTAGAGTTTTTCTTGAATACCAAAGTTACAGAGGTATCGGCAGAGAAAGTCTTTGTTGAGAAAAACGGTAAGGCAGACACGATTGAAGCCGATAAAATATTGGTGAGCGTGGGCCGCCGTCCGATTACAAAGAGTCTGGGACTCGAAAATCTAGCGATCGAAATACAAGGGGCCGGCGTAAAGGTAAACGAACATATGCTGACTTCCCATCCACATGTATATGCGGCTGGAGATATTACCGGTTTTTCCCTGCTGGCACATACGGCTTACCGGGAAGCGGAAGTTGCCATACACCATATCCTAGGCATACCGGACGAGATGAGCTATAAAGCCATTCCGGCGGTAGTTTATACGAATCCGGAATTGGCGAGCGTGGGTAAGACAGAAGAGGAATTGGTAGCGAACGGGGAAAGTTTTCGTGTTCAAAAGATCCCGATGACCTATTCCGGACGTTTCGTCGCAGAGAACGAGAATAGTAATGGTTTATGTAAACTGATCACGGACGACGAGGATCGTATCATCGGTTGCCATCTACTAGGGAATCCGGCATCCGAGATTATCGTCACCGCCGGAATCGCTGTCGAGAATGGTTATACAGTCGATGAATTTAAGAAAAATATTTTCCCGCATCCGACAGTCAGTGAGATCCTCCACGAAAGTTTATATATCTAATAAAACGCCTAACTAAAACAGTTTCCTGATGCTTTGCATTCACAATACACAAACGGATCCATACTTCAATTTGGCCGCCGAAGAGTATCTGCTCAAGAATTTCAAAGAGAATATTTTCATGCTTTGGCAGAATGAACCATCAATCGTGATCGGTAAGCATCAGGATGTATGGGCCGAGGTAAATCTCAAATTCGTACAAGACCAACAAATCAAGATAGCACGCAGGTTTTCCGGTGGTGGTGCCGTTTACCATGATCCGGGAAACCTGAATCTTACATTTATAGAGACCGGCCAGATTATGCAGACCGACAAATATACCATCCAGATCATGAATTTTCTCAAGACATTGGGAGTACATGTCGAGGTGGATGAACGGAAAGGATTAACTATCGGAGGATTTAAAATATCGGGTAGCGCACAGAGTATCCATAAGAATCGGTATATGCACCATGCTACCTTATTGTTTTCCACCGATCTGGATAGGCTCGTCACCTCCTTGAAAAGTACATCCCGTCAAACACCAAAGAAAACAGGAGGTAAACGATCGACATTCGTTAAATCTGTACGGAGTCCGGTCACGAATATCAGCGCCCATCTTCCGGCTTCTATCTCCATCCAGCATTTTAAGAAAGCGCTTCTTTACTATTTCACGATCAATAATCCCGGCATACAGGATTATTCCTTCACGCAAGCAGACTTGGAAGCCATCTATCGGCTTAAAGAGCAGAAATATGCTACAGCCAGCTGGAACTTTAACACTTATACACTATAATACAGAAACTTACCTTCTTGATCTTTGTTCTTATTATATACCGTTTGTAGAGACGGGGCACGCCCCGTCTCCCCACTATATAACAGTAATTAAAAAATCAAAATATGGCTACATTTGAGATAAAGATGCCTAAGTTGGGCGAAAGTATTACAGAAGGAACCATCATCTCATGGTCGGTAAAGGTAGGTGATACCGTAGAGGAAGATGATGTCCTTTTCGAAGTAAGCACAGCGAAAGTAAGCGCTGAGATTCCATCCCCCGTTGAGGGAAAAGTAAAACAACTTCTTTTTAATGAGGGAGACACCGTAGCGGTCGGTACAGTCGTAGCGATCCTTGAGATCGAAGGTGAAGGAGAGGATAACGGAGCTCAGCCGGAAACCTCGGAGGCTCCTCAACCGAAAGAACAAGTCCCCGCTCCCGTCCCAGAGGAATTATCAAAGAATTCCCAAGAGGAAGATCGTTGGTATTCTCCCGTCGTATTGCAATTAGCGAAAGCTGCCGGTGTATCGCAAGATGAACTGGATCATATTCCGGGTACCGGATATCTGGGACGTCTCAGTAAGAAAGATATTCAAACGTATATCGATCACAAAAATAAAGGTACGGAAATGCCGAAGCCGAAACAGGCTCCTGTTTCTTCCATGCAGCAAACGGCTACGAGCACGCCAACAATTACGGTAGCGCCGCCGACCGCTCCTTCCATGCCTATGACAGCGGCCACTCCATCTGCTCCACTCGCCCAAGGAGACGAGGTGAGAGAAATGGATCGTGTACGTAAGATCATTGCGGACCATATGGTATTATCGAAAAAAGTATCTCCGCATGTGACGTCGGTTATCGAGGTAGACGTGACCCGACTGGTTAACTGGCGTAAAAAAGTGAAGGATCAATTCTTCAAGCAAGAAGGCATCAACCTAACTTATATGCCGGCTATTACCGAAGCGACCGCCAAAGCGTTGAAAGCCTATCCATTAGTAAATTCATCCGTGGACGGTTACAATATCATCCTAAAGAAGCCTATTAATATAGGTATAGCGGTTTCCTTAAACGACGGAAATTTAATTGTCCCGGTTATACACGATGCCGATAAGTTGAACCTAAGTGGCCTCGCCTCACAAATAGATACCTTGGCGGCTAAAGCCCGTGAGAATAAGCTCGCCCCGGATAGCATCCAAGGCGGAACATTCACGATTACGAATTTCGGAACCTTCAAGAGTCTGTTCGGCACCCCGATCATCAATCAGCCTCAAGTAGCGATCCTAGCCGTCGGTTATATCGAGAAGAAGCCTGCGGTAGTAGAGACGCCCGAGGGAGATACGATCGCTATCCGTCACAAGATGTACCTCTCACTCTCCTACGATCATCGTATCGTGGACGGAGCTTTGGCGGGAGCCTTTTTACGTTCCATCGCCGACGAACTAGAGAATTGGAACGCTTAATACATTATATATAATAGAACAACATGAAAAAGTATGATATAAAAACAACAGATAAGGAGACTCTCAGGAAATGGTTTTACCTTATGACACTCGGAAGGGCGATCGATGAGAAGGCTCCCTCCTATTTATTGCAATCTCTCGGCTGGTCTTATCATGCCCCGTATGCCGGGCACGACGGGATACAACTCGCCATGGGACAAGTATTCGATAAGGACACGGACTTTCTCTTCCCCTATTACCGGGATATGTTGACGGTTCTCTCGGCGGGAATGACTGCCGAGGAGATCATCCTGAACGGTATCTCCAAGGCGACCGATCTGACCAGTGGCGGCCGCCACATGTCTAACCACTTCTCTAAGATGGAATGGCATATCGAGAACGTTTCTTCCGCTACGGCGACTCACGATCTCCATGCCGCCGGCGTGGCACGGGCGATGGTTTACTATGGACAGAAAGGCGTAGCGATTACCTCGCACGGTGAATCGGCCGCTTCCGAAGGCTATGTGTATGAGGCAATCAATGGCGCCAGCAATGAGCGACTGCCGGTTATCTTTGTCTTCCAAGACAATGGATATGGTATCTCTGTCCCCAAAAAGGACCAGACGGCCAATCGTAAAGTTGCCGATAACTTCTCTGGCTTCAAGAATTTACGTATTATCCATTGCAATGGAAAAGACGTGTTCGATTCCATGAATGCCATGACCGAGGCCAAAGAGTACGCGATCGCCAACCGGACTCCCGTAATCGTTCAGGCCAATTGCGTACGGATAGGCTCCCACTCAAACTCCGATAAACATACCTTGTATCGTGATGAGAACGAGCTTACCTATGTAAAATCCGCCGATCCTTTATACAAATTCCATCGCATGCTGATTCGTTACGGACGTTTCACCGAGGAAGAATTGAAAGAGATCGCGGATCTAGCGGCTAAAGACCTGAAAGCCGCCAATCGGAAAGCGATGGCCGCCCCCGATCCCGATCCGTCTACCGTCAAGGATTACGTCCTCCCGGAACCTTATCAACCTCAAAAATACAAAGAAGGTGTTCAAAACGAGGAAGGAGAGAAAGAAACGCTAGTTACGGCGATCAACAAGACGTTGAAAGCGGAGTTCCGGCACAACCCGGATACGTTTATCTGGGGACAGGATGTAGCCAATAAAGAAAAGGGTGGCGTATTCAACATCACCAAAGGCATGCAGCAAGAATTCGGTATCGAGCGAGTCTTCAACGCCCCTATCGCCGAGGATTATATCGTAGGGACAGCGAACGGTATGTGCCGCTTTGACCCGAAGATCCATGTAGTGATCGAGGGCGCGGAATTCGCCGATTACTTCTGGCCGGCCGTCGAGCAATACGTGGAATGTACGCATGAGTATTGGCGCAGCAACGGGCAATTTACCCCAAACATCACTTTGCGCCTAGCCTCCGGAGGCTATATCGGAGGAGGGCTTTATCATTCCCAGACCATTGAGGGCGCATTGACCTCATTACCCGGTGCCCGGATTGTTTATCCCTCTTTCGCAGATGATGCCGCCGGACTGTTGCGGACGAGTATGCGTTCTAAAGGCTTTACGCTCTATCTGGAACCGAAAGCGCTCTACAACGCAGTAGAAGCCTCCACCTTTGTCCCCGAGGATTTCGAGGTTCCGTTTGGGAAAGCCCGCATACGCCGTCCGGGAAAAGATCTGACAATCATCACTTATGGCAATACGACCCATCTTTGCCTCAACGTAGCCGAGCTTCTTTACAAAGAAAAAGGCTGGGAACTGGAGGTTATCGATCTTCGTACCTTGATACCATTGGATAAAGAGGCGATCTTCAACTCGGTGAAGAAAACCAGTAAAGTATTGATCGTACATGAGGACAAGGTCTTCTCTGGCTTCGGAGCGGAAATTGCCGGCATCATCGGCTCGGAACTATTCCAGTACTTGGATGCTCCGATCCAACGGGTAGGTTCCCTATTCACTCCGGTTGGTTTCCATCCGGTCTTGGAACGGGCCATCCTCCCCAACGAGGAGACCATCTATCATGCGGCAAAAGAACTGCTGCTTTATTAGATCCACATTCGTTAAATCTTTAAAAGTATCACAATGAAAACAGGATTATTTTACGGAACGGGCACAGAGAAAACAACCTTTGTCGCCAATAAAATAAGAAAAGCTTTCGGGGAGGATCAGATCGATATCATCCCTATTGAAAGCGCATGGAAAAGAGATTTCGAGGCTTACGACCATATAATCGCAGGAACCTCTACTTGGTTCGATGGCGAGCTTCCCACCTATTGGGACGAGATCATCCCGGAACTGGTCACTTTAGACCTTAAAAATAAGAAGGTCGCTATTTTCGGTCTTGGAGATCAAACGAATTATCCGGATAATTTCGCCGATGGAGTCGGCATATTGGCAGACGCTTTCACCTCCTGTGGAGCGACTTTAGTAGGCGAGACCTCTTCGGATGATTATTTCTTTAATGCCTCCAAAGCCTTGAAAAATGGCAAACTACTAGGCTTAGTCCTCGATTTGGAAAACCAACCGGATCAAACCGACAAACGAATCGAGCGATGGGTGAAGCAATTGAAGGAGGCGTTTGGATAAAGAAGAATGCATCTTAAACTCGTAAACGAGAACTAAACAGAAAGCGTAACGAATCACTCCACGGGTTTGTTACGCCTTCATTCTATACACCTGTCTTTCATACACATACTGTGCCAACATCTGCCATCGCCTTGGCACAGCTGTGCCACGCTGATGGCATACCCGTGCCATAGTGATGGCAAGCCCGTGCCACGCCGATGGCAAAGCTGTGCCACCTAGATGGCAAACATACTTTATTAGCGAGACGCTAATTAGTTAAATATTTGACTAATCCGAGAAAAAACGCTATCTTCGCGCCCAGCAAGTTTAAAAGAATTATAAGTAATGGTAGAAGGTAAAGAATTCCGGGAACTTATGTTACAAGTTGTCCGCACACGCATGGCATTTCGTCGGTCTATGCAACGAACGCTGAAAAAGAACAACGCCGGTATAACATTTGAGATGCTTCAAATCTTGAGTTGCCTATGGCACGAACAAGGTATCACCCAACAGGTCTTGGCAGAGAGAACGGCAAAGGATAAGGCTTGTCTGACAAACCTAATGAACAATTTAGAGAAGAAAGGCTACGTCCATCGGAAAGAAGATCCCGAGGACCGGAGGAACAAACTGGTTTTCCTAACCCCGGAAGGAGAAGAATTCAAAAAGCAAATTCGCCCGATCCTTGATCAGGTTTATGTACATGCGGAGCATATTATCGGAATAGAGAACGTAGAAACCATGTTATCCGAATTAAAAGCAGTACATAATGTCCTTGAGAATATATAAAAAGCACGTATTGAGCCTCTTTTGTATGACGGTCGCTACATTTCCGGCAATCGCCCAAACCGATTCGCTCTTTTTGACCATCGACCAGCTTTTCGAGAGAGGCGTACGGCATAGTCTGCAGATCCAAGCAGACGTCTTAAAAGAATCGATAGCGCAAGAGAGAACCCATACGGCACGTTCCGCACAATTGCCAGACCTGCAAATCGGCTTGAAAGGTGGATATGTAGGGCAACCGATCCTCTTTGAGCAAGGACTCGCCCATCCGACTCGCCCGGAAGCGCCCGATTGGTCCCAGAACTATGCCATCGACCTTACCCAACCGATATATCAAGGCGGTAAAATCCGGTATTCCATTCGGAAAGCGGATCTGGAGAAAGAAGTCGCCTCTTTACAAACGCTCACAGACCAGAGTGAGATCAAGCTCGGTCTATTAAACCAATACATCGGTCTTTTCAGCCTGTTTAAACAACGTGAGGTGCTTTCCCGTAATATCGAGGAATCGGAACGCCGCCTGCAAGATATCCGGCGTATGAAAAAAGAGGGACTGATAACCAATAACGACGTATTAAGAAGCGAGATGCAATTAACCAACGACCGCCTATCCTTGCAAGAAACGGATAATAGCCTCATACTGGTATCACAGCAATTGGATATCCTGATCGGTCTCGATGAAAATCTATTGCTCAAACCAGATACCACGTTACTGGACCAAACCGTATCTTTAGAAACTTACGAAGATTATGTAGCCCAAGCCTATTCCAATGATCCGGCGATACGTCTACTCCGGAAACAAACAGAGTTAGCCCAAAATGATATACGTTTGACTAAAGCCTCCTCGCTACCCAGCCTATCGCTATATGCGTCGAACACATTGGCACGTCCAGTCTCCCGAACATTAGCGGATATGTACAATAACAACTGGAACATAGGGCTGTCGCTCTCCTACCCTTTATCCTCTTTATATAAAAACAACCATAAGATAAAGGAAAGCAAATGGATGGTCTCGTTACATAAAAACGAGGAGGAACAGAAAAAGCAGAAAATCCGTATGGAAGTACGCACCGCATTCTTACGTCATAAGGAGGCTCTACAAGAAGTGGAAGCCTTGAAGTTATCCGTACGGCAAGCTCAAGAGAACTATAGGATCATGCAAAACCGGTATTTAAACCAATTGGCGATCCTAACCGACTTACTCGACGCGAACTCGGTTCTCCTCAACGCGGAGCTACAGCTCACGAATGCCCGTACCCACGTGATTTACACTTACTATCAACTACAGAAGGCTTGCGGCCGTCTCTAAAAAGAAACAACGACTATGGCAAACGAATTAAAAGAGAAACATCAAAGACTAAAGAAAGTAAGGACACGGAATATAGTATTAAACTCCATATGTATCCTTTTAGCCGGTTCCGGCATTTGGTGGACAGCCAATTATTTCTGGCGTTACATCAATTATGAGGTGACAAACGATGCCTTTGTGGACCAATATATCGCCCCACTAAATATACGTGCCTCCGGCTACATAAAAGAGGTCCGTTTCAAGGAACACCAGTACGTTCACCAAGGGGACACACTTCTCATACTGGACGATCGGGAATATCGGATCAAGGTAAAAGAGGCAGAGGCCGCGTTGATCGATGCCCAAGGATCACAAGACGTACTTCGTTCCGGTATCGAGACCTCCCATACGAACATCGCCGTACAAGACGCCAACATCGCCGAGGCTAAAGCCAAGCTTTGGCAACTGGAACAGGATTATCACCGATTCGAGCGGCTGCTGAAAGAAGAATCGATCCCCGAGCAACAATACGAGCAATCCAAAGCCGCTTTCGAGGCGGCGCAAGCCCGATATCAGGCGTTGGTGGAACAAAAGAAAGCCGCTTTCTCCCAATTCACCGAAACCAGCAAGAAGACAACAGGAGCCGAGGCGGCGATCTTACGAAAAGAAGCGGATCTGGATTTAGCGAGGTTAAACCTTTCCTATACCGTTATAACCGCCCCTTACGACGGTCATGTAGGCAGACGGACCTTAGAGCCCGGACAATACGTGCAAGCCGGACAAACGATATCCTACCTCGTACGAGATAAAGACAAATGGATCACGGCCAATTACAAGGAGACCCAGATCCCCCACATCTATATCGGGCAAAAAGTACGTATCAAGGTAGACGCGTTGCCGGGAAAGATATTCAACGGGGAGGTAACCGCAATCTCCGACGCCACAGGCTCCAAATACTCATTGGTCCCGACCGACAATTCCGCCGGAAACTTCGTCAAGGTACAACAACGTATCCCGGTACGGATAGACTTGGAAAATCTATCGCAAGAAGATACGCAATACTTAAGAGCAGGCATGATGGTTGAAACAGAAGCCTTACGCAAATGATCACGATGAAAGAGCTTGGGGCACCGATCCGCCAATGGGTGCCGGACTGGTTAGGATTGATTTGCATCTTCATCGTTATCCTTCCGGTTACGATGCTAAACGGTTCGTACACCGGCAGTATGCTGGAGGTATCAAACACGCTAGGCACGAACACCGAGGATATAACCATGGGATATTACGCGGCAGCGGCGGGAATGGCGGTATCCTATCCGATTATTCCGAAGATATTAGAAGCCTTCTCTATAAAATTCTTATTGTTAGCGAATTTAGTCGCCCAGTTCTTCTTAAGCTGGATCTGTGCCCGCTCCCAGAACGCCGACATATTGATCGTCTGTAGTTTCGCGATCGGTTTCCTGAAAGGGTTTCTCATGCTGTGGTTTATCCGGTACGCACAAAAGATATTCAGCCCTAAAAATATACGTAGCCAATTCTACTCCTACTTCTATCCTTTTGTTTTCGGAGGGGGACAAGCGTCCATGCTTGTTACCGCACAGTTAGCCTACCATTACGACTGGAAATATATGTATTACTTCATGATGCTAATGATTTTATTGGCCATAGTAGTGGTAATCATCTGCTTCCGCCATAACCGGCCGATCAAGTCCATCCCCTTGGCCGATCTACACATCCGGGAAATGTTCATCATATCCACCGGATTGTTAATGCTTATGTATGTCATTAATTACGGGAAAGTACTCGACTGGATGGCATCCCCCAAGATTTGCCTTTATATCATGATCGCCCCGATATTGATCGCTTTATTTATTTGGTATCAATATCATTCGGAACGTCCGTACGTGAATCTGGCGCCTTTATACCAGCCGAAAGCCATTATCGGTTATTTCTATATGATGCTTGTCATGTTTTTCAGTACTTCGACTACCTTGTTGACCAGCTACCTGACCAGTATCTTAAAGGTAGACAGTACCCATACCTATTCCCTTTATACTTATTTGCTTCCGGGATATGTCTTGGGGGCGTTCATCTGTTTTTGGTGGTTCCGGTGGCAACGTTGGCGGTTTCGTTTCTTGATAGCGGGAGGAATGAGTTGTTTCGTCCTGTTCTTCGGGAGCCTTTATTTCGGGATCTCACCGGATAGCAGATACGAGATGCTCTACTTTCCTATATTCCTCAGGGGATTGGGCATGATGGTTCTTATCATAGCTTTCGCCTTATTTGCCGTGGAAGATTTAAATCCTAAATATTTATTGTCAAACGCTTTCTTTCTCATCATTTTCCGTTCGGTATTATCCCCCATCATGGCGACTTCTTTTTACAGTAATATACTATATCGCTTGGAACAAAAATATATGTATTCCTTATCAGAAACCGTTACGCTGGCCGATCCTCTAGCCGCCTCACGCTATAACCAAGCGCTTGGCAATGCCTTGACCCAAGGGCATCCCTACGACGAGGCAGCGCAAATGGCTACCAATACACTCTATAATACGTTACAGCAACAAAGCTTATTATTGGCGTTAAAAGAGATACTGGGGTATTTATTAGTCATCTCCTTATGCATAGCGATCGTATCCCGCTTTATCCCATTCCATAAAACCATCCGTGTTACATTCGCCAAGACAGGAGATGATATGGTTTGATCAAACTATGCCCGGCTGCAAATCTATCAGCCGGCATCTGCCTTTTTGTCATTTATAGTTTATCCGAAACATTTTGGCATTCGTTTTGTATAGGAATAGGCAGATCTTGAGAATGATCAGGATCAGGAATACGCACAAAATAACAATAAAAATAATAAGATATTCAGACTATGAGCAGTAAACAAGGTAACATCGGAGTAACATCGGAAAACATCTTTCCGATTATCAAGAAGTTCTTATACAGTGATCACGAAATCTTCCTTCGTGAACTTGTTTCTAATGCGGTAGACGCTACCCAGAAGTTAAAAACGCTTTCTTCCGTAGGCGAGTTTAAAGGCGAACTCGGTGATTTGACCGTACAGGTTAAGTTCGATGACAAAACGATCACGATCTCTGACCGGGGTATCGGTATGACAGCCGAGGAGATCGATAAGTACATCAACCAGATCGCTTTCTCCGGCGCCGAGGAGTTCGTTGAGAAATACAAGAACGACGCCGCTTCTATCATCGGTCACTTCGGTCTTGGTTTCTACTCCTCTTTCATGGTTTCCAAGAAAGTAGAGATTGTGACGAAATCGTACAAAGAAGGCGCTGTTCCCATGAAATGGAGCTGCGACGGTACGCCGGAATACTCCTTGGAGGAAACGACGAAAGAGGATCGTGGTACCGATATCATCCTGTATATAGACGACGAGAATAAAGATTTCTTGAACAAGGACAAGATCAATGGCTTGTTGACAAAATACTGCCGTTTCTTACCGGTTCCTATCGCGTTCGGCAAGAAGCAAGAGTGGAAGGATGGCAAATATGTAGATACGGACGAAGATAACGTAATCAATGACACCAAACCGGCGTGGGTTCGCAAACCGGCCGATATGACCGACGAGGATTACAAGAAGTTCTATCGTGACTTATATCCTATGACGGATGAGCCGTTGTTCTGGATTCACTTGAACGTAGACTATCCGTTCAACTTGACCGGTATCTTATATTTCCCTCGCATCAAGAGCAATATCGACTTGCATCGTAACAAGATCCAGTTATATTGCAACCAAGTATTCGTTACGGATTCCGTAGAGGGTATCGTTCCTGAGTTCTTGACATTATTGCATGGTGTATTGGATTCGCCGGATATCCCGTTGAACGTATCCCGTTCCTATTTGCAAAGCGATCAGAACGTGAAGAAGATCTCCAACCACATCACGAAGAAGGTGGCAGACCGCTTGGAAGAGATCTTCAAGAACGACCGTCCGCAGTTCGAGGAGAAATGGGATAGCTTGAAACTATTCATCCAATACGGTATGTTGACTGATGAGAAGTTCTACGACCGTGCGGCTAAGTTCGCCTTATTCAAGGACGTCGAGGGCAAATACTTCACTTTCGAGGAATACAAGAATTTAATCAAGGACAACCAAACAGACAAAGAGGGTAACTTAATCTATCTGTATACGACCAATAAAGACGAGCAATACAGCTATATACAAGCCGCAAAGGACAAAGGTTACAGCGTCTTGGAAATGGACGGACAATTGGATGTACACTTGATCGGACAATTGGAGCAGAAGTTCGAGAAGAGCCGCTTCGTTCGTGTGGATAGCGATACGATCGATAACCTGATCCGCAAGGAAGACTCGAATAAGGTAACCTTGAGCGAGGAGCAGAAAACGGCCATGCAGGAAGTATTCAAGAGTCAGATGCCGAAATTGAACAAGACCGAGTTCTACATAACATTCGAGGCATTGGGCGAAAACGCGAACCCTGTCATGTTGACACAAAGCGAGTATATGCGAAGAATGCGTGAGATTTCCGCTATGCAACCGGGTATGTCTTTCTATGGCGAGATGCCGGATAGCTTCAACTTCGTATTGAATACGGATCATCCGTTGATCAAGAAAGTATTAACAGAAGAGGAGCAAGCTTGCGACGAGAAGTTAAAACCGATCCTTAGCGATATCAAAGGATGGGAGGCTCGTCAAGCCGACTTACGTGAGGCTCAAAGCAAAAAGAAAGAAGATGAGATCACGGCGCAAGAGAAAGAGGATATGACCAACACCAACCATAAGCTGGATGAGCTTCGTGAGCAACGCAACCAAGTTCTGGCCGAGTACGCCGGTACGAACAAGACAGTTAGTCAGTTGATCGACCTTGCTTTGTTAGGAAACGGTATGCTGAAGGGAGAGGCCTTAAGCCAATTCATCAAACGTAGCGTAGAACTGATCGGATAAACCAATCCTCACATATATAAAAAACCGTTCCTTCTCGGGGGAACGGTTTTTTTAGTTTCAGCCCACGACATCCTCGACCACTTTCCGCAACCTATCCAAGCTCATCTCGCCGGATTGTCTCCACAAAGCCTCCCCTTTCCGTAGCAGGATAAAAGTAGGAATCGATTCCACCGTATACAAATCGGCAAGAGCGCTCTCCTCCTCGATATTGATTTGTACCACTTCTAATTTTCCTTTCTCCAATTCCTTGAACTCCTTCACGATCGGCATCATTTTCTGGCAATGAGGGCACCAATCCGCATAAAACTCAGCCATGACCAAAGCACCGGTCTCCATAACGGTCTTATTCCGCTCTTCCCTATTCAATTCTTTCTCTTTCATAACATCATCTGTTTTAATTGTATTGATAACTCAACAATACGAAAAAACAAAATGTTTATGTTTCTAAAGAAATACTTCTTACATTTGGAGAAGAAAAACAGATTGGGTTCATATGAGGAAAATAACAGTTATCATAGCCTTATTCCTTGCTGCCATTCAGATTGTTTCCGCCCAGAAAGTAGGGTTGGTACTCAGTGGCGGCGGTGCCAAAGGAGCGGCACATATCGGAGTGATCAAGGCGCTGGAAGAAAATAATATACCGATCGATTACATTACCGGTACCTCCATCGGGGCGATTATCGGTAGTTTATACGCTATGGGGTATTCCCCCGAGGAGATGCTGGAGCTGATGCTTTCCAAGGAGTTCGCCTATTGGCAAACAGGTACGGTGGAGGAGCAATATACCTATTATTTCAAGGAGCCTTACCCGACCCCGGAATTTGCGCATTTCTCCATCGATATGTCCGATTCCCTACAGATCAAGGCTAGCTTCTTACCGCAAAGCTTGATCAATCCCATACAGATGAATCAGGCGTTCATGGCCTTGTTCTCGCAGGCGACGGCAAAGGCGGGGTGGAATTTCGACAACCTGTTTGTCCCTTTCCGTTGCGTGGCCTCGGATATATATACTAAAAAGCCGATCATCTTTAAGAATGGGGATCTGGGAGACGCCGTACGTGCCTCCATGACTTTCCCGTTTTTCTTCCAGCCCATATGGAAAGACAGTATTCCTTTATTCGATGGAGGTATCTACGATAATTTCCCGGTAGGCCCGATGAAAGACGCGTTCCACCCGGATTTCATTTTCGGATCGACAGTATCGGGAGGGAACAAAAAGCCTTCGGAGAATCCTTATAACCAGATCGAGACCATGATCATGCAAAAGACCGACTATGAGGTACCGGAAGAAGATGGCATGATGATTAAATTCAGTTTCCCTACCGTCTCCTTATTGGATTTCCAGAAAGGCAAGGAGCTTATGGACATCGGTTATAAACGTACCCTTTCCATGATCGACTCCATCAAGCAACGGGTTCCCCGGGAAGTGCCTTTAAATGAGGTTACCGAAAGAAGAAAAGCCTATAAAGAGAACCTTCCCCCGCTGATCTTCCGCAATATTTACGTGACGGGCGTATCCGAGGCCCAGCGTAAATACATAGAGGCCCAATTACACAGGGATATCAATAACGAGTTCTCCATGGAAGAGTTCAAGCGGGCTTATTTCAAGATGCTGACCTATTCCAAGATTAGGGAAATCATGCCGCATGCCGTTTATAACCGGAAAGAGAAGAAATTCGATCTTTATCTGGACGTGAAGATGAAAGAAGAGATCACGGTTGGCTTCGGTGGAAACGTATCGTCTCATCAAGCGAATCAATTATACCTAGGATTGGGGTATCAATATCTGGGACGGTTCGCCGCCGACGTAAACTCGAACTTTCAAGTGGGTAACTCCTTTAGTGGTGTCATGTTGAGTGGCCGGATGTACCTGCAAACGCAAATCCCCACTTATTTAAATTGGCAAGGAGTCTTCTCGGACAAGAAATATACGGAAAGCCAATCCCTCTTTTATGAGGATATAGTGCCCGCCATGATTAAGCAGAAAGAACTGTACATGAAACTAAAATTAGGCTTCCCCTTCCTCAACCACGCGAAAGCGGAGATCGGGTTCGCCTACGGACGGTTGAACGATTTCTATTTGCAGAGCACCACGATACCTTTCCCGAACGCCTCTTTCGACCATAGCTGGTACGATTTATTCAGTGGTTCGTTAAGTATCGAGCAAAACTCACTCAACACCAAACAATACCCGATAAGCGGAAAGCAGCAATTCCTAATCGCCCAATACGTAACCGGTACGGAGAAGTACACTCCATCCCCCACTTCCGCCACGACGGAAGCCCCGATTGGTCGCAAAGTGCATAGCTGGCTGCAACTGAAAGGGCGCTGGAACCAATACCAGACGCTGAGCAACCGTTTCAACTTAGGTTATTTGGCGGAAATGGTCATATCCAGCAAGAACCTCATGAATAACTATACGGCTAGCGTATTACAGGCCCCGGCGTTTACCCCGACACCCCATAGCGAGATTGTATTCAACGAGGCGTTCCGGGCGAACCAATATGTGGCTTTCGGGCTTTCCCCGATCTTGAAGTTAAGCAAGCTTCTGCACTTCCGGTTGGATATGTATGGCTTCGCTCCGCTCTATGAAATACAAAAGACGGTGCCGGAAAACAACCCGTATGTCGGAATCCCACATTATGGTAAGTTTTTGCACTCGTTTAATTATATGGGTGAAGCGGCGGTCGTATTGCAATTGCCATTTTTATGTATAAGTCTGTACGCCAACGGATACAGTTATCCGAAGGAGAATTTCAACTTTGGCTTAAACATTGGTTATCTGATCTTCAATCCAAAAATGTTAGATTAAATTCGCAAAAAAGTAGTCGAAACGTTTGCATATTTAAAACAAAAACGTACCTTTGCACTCGCAATCACGAAACAATGGCCGCGTAGCTCAACTGAATAGAGTAGCTGACTACGGATCAGCCGGTTACAGGTTTGAATCCTGTCGCGGTCACCATTCGAAGATAGCAATAGAATATATCTTGGCTCCTTAGCTCAACTGAATAGAGCATCTGACTACGGATCAGAAGGTTAAAGGTTTGAATCCTTTAGGAGTCACTTGAATATTCAAATTCATTTACAGATTGGCTCGCTAGCTCAACTGAATAGAGCATCTGACTACGGATCAGAAGGTTATAGGTTTGAATCCTATGCGAGTCACTTGAGAATCCTTATTTCATTCAGCGTCTTCGGAAGCAATGAAATAAGGATTTTTTCAATTTCTACCGGTCGTATCATTATTATTCATATATTCGCAGTTAATACAAAGAATATTTTATTTAAGATAAAAGGTAAACACTTGAAAGCACACTATAAAACTTCTATAGCCATAAGTCTAATCGTCATTATCGTATTAGTGATCTTACGTACCACTGTTACCGGACAAGATAGCATCAAATTCATCGACGATACCGATGATCAGCCAATAGATCAACAAAACAGCGACTCTATAGACCTTCGTTATTCCAATGAGTACCAAAGTTGGAAACAAACCTCGGACACGACTTTCCGCAGTTTGTTTAATGGGAACCAACAAGCTGATATCTTGGCCGAACATCCCGTAATGGTGGTATTATGGGCAGGATACGCTTTCTCCAAAGATTATCTAAGTCCCAGAGGGCATATGTATTCCATAGAAGATCTATACAAAAGCCTGCGGACCGGCTCTCCCATGACCCCGACGAGTGGCCCCCAGCCTGCCGCATGCTGGGCATGTAAAAGTCCGGACATACCCCGCTTATTAACGACCACCGATGCCAAGACCTTATATAAGAAGAAATGGGCGGAGCTAGGCAACGAGATCGTAAATCCAATCGGATGCGCAGACTGCCATGAACCGCAAAGCATGGGATTGCGCGTGACCCGCTCATTCTTGAAAAGTGCCTATAAGCGCAACGGATTACGTATAGAGGACGCAACCGAGCAAGAGATGCGATCTCTAGTATGCGCCCAATGCCACGCCGAATATTATTTCCAAGGAGAAGATCGTATACTAACCTTACCTTGGGATCAAGGTTATACGGTAGAAAATATAGAAGCCTATTACGACAGCATAAACTTCACCGATTTCACCCATAAATTAAGCCGGGCACATTTGATAAAGGCGCAACATCCGGATTTCGAGTTATTCCAGATGGGCATTCACGGGCAAAGAGGCGTTTCCTGCGGAGAATGCCATATGCCTGCTGTCGGGGAAGATGAGAACCGGTACAACAACCATCATATCAAAAGCCCGTTGGCGATGATAGACCGTACTTGCCAAGCCTGCCACCGGGAAAGTGAGGAGACCTTACGCAAGGATGTTTATGAACGGCAAAACAAAGTCTACGCCATACGCATGCGTGTAGAGGAAGAATTGACAAAAGCCCATATAGAAGCGAAATTCGCTTGGGACAAAGGCGCTACGGAATCTCAAATGAAAAACGTATTAAAACTGCTCCGGCAGGCACAATGGCGTTGGGACTTCGCCGTGGCCTCACACGGGGCGGCTTTCCACGCGCCCCAAGAAGTCACACGTATCTTGGGCAGCGGACTCGATAAGGCTACCCAAGCCCGCATCCAGATCATGAAGGTCTTAGCGCAGCTAGGCTATACCCAAGATGTTCCGATGCCGGATATCTCCACAAAAGCGAAAGCCCAGCAATATATCGGCCTCGATATGGAAGCCGAGCAACAGGCCAAACAAAAGTTTTTAGAAACCGTCATCCCCCAATGGCAGGAAGAAGCGAGAGCCAATAAACGATTCATCGAAGGTAATTAAGTTCTTTCCTCCAGCTCCAATCCCGGGGTATAAGGTAGCGAGATCGTAAACTTACTACCTACGCCAACCTCGGATTCCAACGATATGCTTCCATGAAACGTATGAACGATACTCTGGCAGATCGCTAACCCCAAGCCTGTACCTTGAGCAAACTCATCCAGTTTCTGGAAACGCTCGAATACCTTTTCCTTTTTATCATCAGGAATGCCCTTACCCGTATCTTTCACGGAAATAAGGATCGATTTTCCATCTGCGCTAAGTTCGTATCCGATCTCGATATATCCCTTAGCGGTAAACTTCACCGCATTATTAATGAAATTGGTACAAACCTGCGTCAACCGGAAATGATCCGAACGGATGATAAGAGGTTCATGGGGAACCCTTATCTTTAACTCCACTCCCTCCGGCATCATCAATTGATGCGTATGGAAGATATCTCCCATCAGTTTACTCAGATCGAGGTTCTCATAAGAGAAAGACATGCTACCGGATTCTATGCGTGATAGATCCAAGATATCGTTGATCAGCTTAAGCAACAGGTCACTGTTTTTGGTAATCAGATCTATAAACTCCGCCTTTTCCTCCGGTTCCAAAGGCATATCCGAATTGAGCAATTGGGAGAAGCCTACGATCGCATTCAGAGGCGTACGTATCTCATGGCTCATATTCGCCAGAAAGACTAATTTCATCCGATCGGATTCCTCCGCTTTCCGGCGGGCGGCTATAAGGCTATTCTCCGTGTCTTTTATCCGCTGGATATTCAAGCATAAGCCACTTACCTCAACAGCTTCGTCATCGGAAACCGAATCTTTCTCATTCTTATTTTGGGCATAGCGAAATTCCCACCACTCATACCCCTTCTTATTAAAGTTACAACGACGTTGCGTCACTTTCCGGGAAAGAAAGCCACTATCCAGCAGATTCCGGTCTCGAAGGAAATTATCCAGTTCTTCAGGATGTATAGCATCCTGAAACTCCTCGATTTTCATCGGCACACAGGGCATACCTAAGTAATGGTAGAATCTATTATCAAACTCGAATACCCCTTTGCTATACCGAAAAGCGAAAATGTTGCCGCTATCCAACGCAAAAGAAAGAAAAGTCTTCTCCCTTTTTAACTTCTCCTGCGCATCCTTCTTATGTAAAGCCTCCTGTATATATCGCTTTCTTTGGTAACTAAAAAGCAGAAGCAACATCACCACCAGAATAAAGCCGGCAGCCCATATATAATATTTATATTGAACGACAAACGGCATATTCGCGATAATAGCTCCTTCCGGCAATTTACTACTATCAATGCTCCATCGTTCTAACACACCGTAATCAAAAACATAAGCCTTGTTACTCTCTTCGATTTGCGGAAAATCGGACGGGGGCGTTCCTTTCAAGATAGAGACGACCCGGTTTACAGCTGCCTCTACCTCATCCTTAAAGACAGTTACATACCCGCCAACTACGCCATTCTGATTTCCGATCAACTCATTGATCACGGAGAAACATGGAAAGGCGCTGAGCCGCCCCAACGAGATTGTCATATAATCCCTCTTGGTTGCCAGATACGCTTTATTATAATAATTCTCGCCGAATCCCTTAATCAGGGCATTCGCCGATTTCGTACTGAGTGTGCTTATATACATCGTATCCGGCTTTATCTTAGGTATATCCGATATCGAAATCCCGTTCTTTCCGGATAAACGTACCCGATCCAAGGAATATATATTGTTCACGGCACAAATATCCTGAATCTGCGCATTCATGTCCGCCAGCATCATATTATCCTGAAAGGTATCGTCCGAGACTCTTATGACGATGCAATTACCAACAAGCCGCCGTATCAATTCTATATTCCTCTTATAATCCGGTTTATCATAAAAGCCCATCATATTCGGATATTTCCGGATGATCGGGATATTGGGATAACTAACCCCCATAAACACGACCGGGATCGATTTAGCGAGGGGATGCCTGCTACTTATCAAAGCGTTCAAGGCTTGATCGTCATTGACCAGAATAATATCCGGGTTCCATGTCGATAACTCATTCAGTTTCTTGAATAATTTCTGTCGCTGTTGCTTCTCCGAATATTGCTCACAATCCAAATAAAAAGAATAGACACTCGCATGTATCCCCTTCTTCCGCAAATCACTCGACATGATTTCCTTCATCTTCTCATAGGCGGGAAAATGTTTTTCGTAAGATTGAATCACGAGTATACGCTTCTCCTCCGATAAGTCTGTAGAGGATTTACATGATATACAGGTAACAAAGAGAAATATGATGGATATTATTCCAAATAAGCGCTTAGCTGGCATATCGTTCCTTTAAGGTGTTTTCTATGACTTTACAAAACTAAAGATTTATTTCGTACATTTGAGCATATTTTTCACGAAATACAATCAAAACATCAAATATATGAAACAAGAAATCCAACTGAACGAACACAACAAGCAAGAGTATCCTCCTATGCACACGGCGGAACATATCTTAAACCAGACAATGGTACGGATGTTCGGATGTCCCAGATCCAAGAACGCACACATAGAGAGGAAGAAGTCTAAATGCGATTATCTATTGGCGGAAGAGCCCAGTGCGGAGGTCATGGCCGAGGTTGAGAAGAAGATAAACGAGGTGATCGACCGGCACCTGCCCGTAACCATCGAGTTCATGCCGAAAGAAGAGGCCGGAGATATCGTGGATTTAAGTAAATTGCCCGACGATGCCAGCGATACATTACGTATCGTACGCATAGGCGATTACGATGCCTGCGCATGTATCGGATCGCACGTGGCGAATACATCCGAGATCGGACATTTCAAGCTGTTGAATTACGACTATGCCGACGGGAGATTACGGCTACGTTTCAAATTGGTATAAAATTTAAAGCAAGCGCAAACGGTCAAATAAAAATATTTTATGTAAGTTTGCAAGCGATTAAAGGAACATTTTAATACAGACATTAAATACAATAGTTATGCAAACAATTGACAATTTCAATTTTGCCGGCAAAAAGGCATTTGTAAGAGTTGACTTTAACGTTCCATTGGACGAAAACTTCAACATCACCGACGACACTCGTATGCGTGCCGCTCTTCCTACATTAAAGAAGATCTTAGCGGATGGTGGTAGCGTAATTATCGGTTCTCACCTAGGTCGTCCGAAAGGCGCTACTGATAAGTTCTCCTTAAAGCACATATTGAAGCACCTTTCTGAGTTGTTAGGCGTAGATGTTCAGTTTGCAAACGACTGTATTGGCGAAGAAGCCGGCGCTAAGGCTGCCGCTTTGCAACCGGGCGAAGCTTTGTTGCTTGAGAACCTTCGTTTCTACGCTGAGGAAGAAGGCAAACCAAGAGGTTTGGCTGAAGACGCTTCTGACGAGGAGAAGAAGGCTGCCAAGAAAGCCGTTAAAGAAAGCCAGAAAGAGTTCACGAAGAGATTGGCCTCTTACGCTGACTGCTATGTAAACGACGCGTTCGGTACCGCTCACCGTGCTCACGCTTCTACGGCTTTGATCGCTGACTACTTCGATACGGACAACAAGATGTTCGGTTATTTGATGGAAAAAGAAGTGAAGGCTGTCGATAAGGTTATGAACGACATCCAACGTCCGTTCACCGCTATCATGGGTGGTTCTAAGGTTTCCTCCAAGATCGAGATCATCGAGAACTTGTTGAACAAGGTAGACAACTTGATCATCACGGGTGGTATGACTTATACTTTCACGAAAGCGCAAGGCGGTAAGATCGGTAAGTCTATCTGCGAGGACGATAAGCTGGATCTTGCTCTTGATTTGATCAAGAAAGCGAAAGAAAAAGGCGTAAACTTGGTATTGGCTGTTGACGCTAAGATCGCTGACGATTTCAGCAACGACGCTAAGACTGATTTCGCTCCGGTAGATCAGATTCCTGATGGTTGGGAAGGTCTTGACATAGGTCCGAAGACCGAGGCTATCTACGCTGACGTTATCAAGAACTCTAAGACGATCCTTTGGAACGGTCCTACGGGTGTATTTGAGTTCGAGAACTTCACGCACGGATCTCGTACGGTTGGTGAGGCTATCGTTGAGGCTACGAAGAACGGCGCTTTCTCTTTAGTAGGTGGTGGCGACTCTGTTGCTTGCGTTAACAAATTCGGTTTGGCTAACGGCGTATCTTACGTTTCTACAGGTGGTGGCGCTCTTCTTGAGGCTATCGAAGGTAAGGTCCTTCCGGGTATCGCAGCTGTAAAAGGCGAGGCTTACAAATAATCAGATAAGTAAGTGATTTAATAAAAAATCCCCCGGGACGCTCGAGATATTCGAGATGTCCCGGGGGATTTTCTTTGATTTAGTTCCGTATTAATCTTGTTTCAAGATCAAGGCGGAAGAGGCGCTTACGGTAGTTTTACCCTGTACGGAACCTTTACCGTCCAGATAAATCCGACCGTCTTTACAAACCGGAATCCATGTTCCTTCCGGCAGAGAAACCGTTACCGCCTTCCGGTTCCCGTTAAAGATAACCATAATCTTCTTCCAACTATCCCCGTTCGCATGTTCCCCTAAGGTATACGCTACGACACCGGGCTGGTTCACTTCTTGGAATTGAAGGGCCTCCCTCACTCCCTCGGCCGTGGCGATACGGAAAGCCGGGTGCGACTTACGAAGGGCGATCAAATCCTTGTAATAGTTGAAAACATCCTTGTTTTTTGCCTTCAAAGACCAGTCGATCTCATTGATTGAATCGGGCGATTGATAGCTGTTATGTACGCCCTTCTTATCGTGCAGCAACTCCTCTCCTGCCCGCATGAAGGGAACTCCTTGCGAGGTGAAGATGATGGTCTGGGCCAACTTGCCGAATCGTATCAACTCATCCGGGGTAGCGTCTTTCGGGGCCGAGAGCTTCAACTTATCCATCAAACAAAGATCATCGTGGCAAGAGACATAGTTGATCACTTGCGTAGGCTTGTTCGCATAAGGCGCTTTGCAATATAATATTTGGTTATAGTCGATTTGCGGATGGCGGATAGCGCCTACAATACCGAACTTAATAGACTCCTCGTTACCTTCCGGCTTTCCGGAGGCGAAACCGGCCTGTGTAGTCTCGAATACGCTTCCTTTTAAAGCATCCCGCAGGTCATCGCTAAATACGGCCACATCATTCAGTTTCGGGGCGTTTACCTTGATCGCCCTCTGATCCTCCGGTAGCGGGGAATCGCTGGCGGTCCAGCCCTCGCCGTATACGAAGATGGAAGGATCTAGTTTGGTTAACTCGGCTTTTACCTCGTTCATGGTCTCTACGTCATGGATGCCCATCAAGTCGAAACGGAAACCATCCACATGGTATTCCTCGGCCCAATATTTCACGGACTCCACGATATAGCGGCGTACCATCGCCCGCTCCGAAGCGGTCTCATTACCACAGCCGGAGGCATCCGAATAGCTTCCGTCCAGTTTATGACGGTAGAAGTAACCGGGGACGGTCAAGCTGAAATTCGACCCGTCACCCACGAAGGTATGATTGTAAACCACGTCCATGATCACACGGATACCATTCCGGTGCAACCCCCGCACCATCTCCTTGAACTCACGAATACGAGCCTCGGGATTGTAAGGATCGGTGGAATAGCTCCCCTCGGGGGCGTTATAGTTCTTGGGATCATACCCCCAATTGTACACATTATCTTGCAAGCGGGTCTCGTCCACCGAGCCATAATCATAGGAAGGAAGGATATGGACATGGGTAACGCCCAACTCCTTCAGATGATCCACGCCGGTAGCCACGCCGCCCGGACCTTTCGTGCCGTTCTCCGCCAAGGCGAGAAACTTACCTTTATGCGTCACGCCGGAGTTCGCGGCGATCGAGAAATCCCGATGATGCATCTCGTAGATGATAATATCGGAGAAGCTTTTCAACTCGGGAGATTTATCCGCCTCCCAGCCCTCCGGATCGGTAGCCGCCCAATCGATCACGGCCGCACGGTTTCCATTCACCCCGACGGCTTTCGCCCAGATACCGGGAGTCTCATCCAGCCATTTATCGCCGATACGGATCTGGAAGGTATAGAAGGAGCCTTTCAGATCCTCGCTCACGGAGATACGCCACGTACCCTTATCCGAGGATTTCATCGGCAACCGGCGGACAGGCTCCCCTCCTTCACCGGAGGCGTAAAGATTCAAGCGGACTTCTTCCGCTGTCGGGGCCCAAAGGGTGAACACGGATTTCGTGGGAGAATAGAACAACTCCAGATCGTCTCCCTCATAGGAAGGGTATTCATCAAAGGATTTGTATTCTTTCGGCGAGTTGCAGCTAAGCAACAGCGACAGGTATATAGATACCGGAACTAAGTGTCTCGTCATGGCTGATTCAGTAATTTGTTTTCAATCACAAAGATAGAAGATTCGAACCGGATTCGCCAACGAAACAGAAAAGAAGAGGCGAAAAATCTACCGCAAACGTTTTCGCCTCTTTCGTTCATTCATGCTATATTAAAACGGAACCTCGTTGCTGCTACCTTGACTTAGGAAATCAGCTCCCGGCGATGGGATCGGGGGCATCGGGTCTCCACCGTTCATGGTTGAGGAGAATTCCCTTACCGCTATATCTTCCTCTACGTTCATAAACTTGGCGAACTCGCTCTTAAAGCGCAGCCGGACATCCCCCACGGCACCGTTACGATGCTTGGCGATAATGATCTCGGCAAGACCGATCAGAGAATTTCCCCGCTCATCTTCCGTAATCTTATAATATTCGGGACGGTGGATGAAACATACCATATCGGCATCCTGCTCGATAGCTCCGGACTCACGCAAGTCGGCTAGCTGCGGACGCTTACCTTCCACGCCTTGACGGGCTTCCACACCACGGTTCAACTGCGACAAGGCGATGATCGGGATATTCAATTCCTTGGCCAATCCCTTCAACGAGCGGGAGATCGTACTCACCTCCTGCTCACGGCTACCGAAGTTCATACCGCTGGCGTTCATCAACTGAAGGTAGTCGATAATGATACATTTAATGCCATGCTCACGCACCAGACGACGGGCTTTCGTCCGCAGCTCGAAGACGGACAAGCTCGGGGTATCGTCCACGAAGATCGGGGCGTCGTAAAGCTCCTTGATCTTAAAATCCAGCTGTTCCCACTCGTAGCTCTCCAAGCGTCCGCTCTTGATCTTCTCGCCCGGTATCTCGCAGACATTCACGATCAGACGGTTTACCAACTGCACGTTACTCATCTCGAGCGAGAACAGGGCGACAGGCGTATTGAAATTCACCGCCATATTCTTCGCCATGGAAAGAACGAAGGCCGTCTTACCCATGGCCGGACGGGCGGCGATAATGATAAGGTCTGAATTCTGCCAACCGGAAGTCATCTTATCCAACCCCTCGAAGCCCGTACGCAATCCGCTCAGACCTTCCTTCTGGAGGGCCGCCTTTTGCAACATCTCCATAGCGTCCTTGATGACGGGGTTGATCTGGGTGACATCCTTCTTTACGTTACGTTGCGAGATCTCGAACAACTTGCCCTCCGCCTCTTGCATCAGGTCCTCTACATCGAGCGTCTCATCAAATGCCTTTCCTTGGATCATCGCCGTGAAAGAGATCAACTCCCTCGCCAGATATTTCTGGGCAATGATCCGGGCGTGATACTCGATATGGGCGCTACTGGCCACCTTGCTGGTAAGTTGAGAGATATAAAACGGTCCGCCTACATCCTCCAATTCTCCCCGTTTCTTCAATTGCTCCGTTACGGTAAGCATATCCACGGGACGCTGGCTCAACGCCAAGTCTACGATAGCGGCATAAATCTTCTCATGCGCTTTCTCATAGAAACACTCCGGCTTCAAGATCTCGCTGACGATCGAGTACGCATCTTTCTCCAGCATCAACGCACCCAACACAGCCTCCTCCAACTCACGGGCCTGTGGCTGAAGACGCCCCATATCGGGGAGCATCTCCACAGGCTTTTTCCTTCCTCTTCCTGTATTTCTTGTTCCTTCTGCCATCATTCTTTCTATTTGGGGAGTCAAAGGTAATATCTTTTACCCATTTCTGAAAAAGATTCTTTATATTTAGGAATTAAAACCTGTCGAATCATGAAAGCGTATTTTATCGGATTAGTTATCATGGGAGGTTGCCTATTATACGGCTGCCATACCAAACAAAAGAAAGGGGAAAACAGTAGCGACTACTCAGCCGACTCCCAATCCATAGCACGGCAAGATTCCCTACCGTTACCGACTGATACCCATGCCGCATCTTCAGTTTCCACGGAAGGATGGACCGCCAAGCAGATACGGGACAGCATAGAATTGTTCTTCGGCAAGGAATACGATACCCTTCCCCCGCATCTCCGGAAGATCCGCAGAAACATGGCCTCCCTCTGGAACACGGACGACTCCGTCTTCCTACAGCTTATCATAGCGGAAGCTCCGTATGTAAAAGCATTTAAGACGTACGTATTCGACTCGCCCCTCATCCGGATCGGCGGAGGCCCTTACGACCGGTCGCCCGAGGAATCTCTTTGCGAGGACACCACCCACTTCTCCATGCGAGTAAGTCCGAATGTCTACCCAACCAACATCGAACGGATCGAGATCGCCATCACCAACCATACCGACCTAGAAGGGATGGGAGGCGAAAGTTATTTCATCGAGCATTTCGACGGGAAGGCATGGAAAGGGGTCCCGCAACCCAACTTTTTTGTTGATATCGGCTATCCGATCTTTCCAAACGAGACAAGAGACGATTTCTCGGCCACCTTGATGCCTGAGCTCAAGGAAAATCCACCGGGATTGTACCGGGTGCATAAGACCGTCATCACCGGACAGGGCGCCGGCATCGTCCATTATCCTTTGGCCGCCACGTTCTACCTATCCGATAACCCGGAAGATTATGAGGAATACACACGCTTCGCCAGCCGGCTCCACGAGCCTCGCCCCATGGCCGAGTTCAAGGGAGGAAGAGAAGCCATGACCCGTTTCTTCGAACAGAACCTGCGTTATCCCGAATCTTATAAAGGTACGGGCACGAAGGTACGACTCTTCTACTCCTTCACGATCGATTCCTTAGGAATGTTACAGAATCCCGTAAGCCTACCCGAGAATATACTGTATCCTCGTGATACGGGGAAAACCTATGATGAGTTCCGCGATGAAGCCTTACGGGTACTCCGGTTGATGCCCGCATGGGAACCCGCCGTAAGCCGTATCCATGGTCCGGTCAGCATAGATACCGGGCTCTTCTTCTACTTCAACGAAGAGGGGAAATGCGGGATTGAATAGATGGCCAGTACTGCCTAAGAAGTATTGGAGTACTTCTTAGGCAGTACTCGGGTACTTCCATGAAAGTACTCCAGTACTATTACCAGAAGTATCGCAATACTCTCAGAGAAGTAAGCCTATGCTAACGTAAACTGGCAACAATATTGCTGTCAGCATACAGCGACATAACTTTACTTACGTAAAAAAGTATTATCTTTGTACCCGTAAAAAGTAATTTTCAAATTATGGACGACAGTATCCCGCTAGAAACAGAACAGAGTATGAACTAACGAGGCGGAGGGTTTCATTGATCCTCTGCTCGGATTAAACACGAAAGGAGGCAATAATGAGACAATTTCTTTATTGTGAGGCCGGTTATGTGGAGAAGAACCAATGGCTTCCTAACAGTTGGGTAAACGTAGAGTGCCCGACTCCCGAAGATCTTCAATTCTTGATGGATCGATTTAACGTACCCGAATCATTCTTGAGCGATATAGCCGATACGGACGAGCGTCCCCGTATCGAGTACGAGGGGAATTGGTTGCTTACCATCTTACGTATCCCGTTGCAGAACCAAGATCATGACATCCCGTTCAATACGGTGCCGATCGGTATCATCACGAACAATGAGATCATCGTAAGCGTATGTTACCATAAGACGGACTTGATCCCCGATTTCATCCGCTATACCCAACGGAAGGAACTCCAGATTAAAAACAAGTATGAGTTGATCCTCCGGCTGATCCACTCATCGGCCGTATGGTTCCTTAAATACCTGAAACAAATCAATTACGCCGTCACCGAGGCGGAAAAGGCGTTGGAGAAAAGCATCCGCAACGAGGATCTGCTAGCGTTGATGAAGCTGGAGAAGAGCATGGTATTCTTCAACACCTCCATCCGCGGGAATGAGGTGATGCTGGCCAAGCTCCAGAATATTTTCCAAGAGCCGGAATATATCGACAAGGATTTGGTGGAGGACGTGGAGATCGAGTTGAAACAGGCCCATAACACGGTAAATATCTATAGCGATATTCTTACGGGTACGATGGACGCTTTCGCCTCTATCATCTCCAACAACGTGAACACGATCATGAAACGTATGACATCACTTTCCATTATCTTAATGGTTCCGACATTAATCGCTAGCTTCTACGGGATGAACGTCCCGATCTACATGGAGGATATGCCGCATGGTTTCGTGGTTATCATCTTGCTCTCGATCTTGCTATCCGCTACGGCCTTTTTTATATTCAGGAAGATCAAATGGTTTTAGGATATCAAAAAATAAACCGGACGCAGATCACCCGTGCTTGTCGGTGTCATCTGCGTCCGGTAAATATCAAATTCGGTATATCTTTATCTTGGCTTACTTATGCGTATCCTCGAGGATATAACGCAAGGTTCCGGCATTTACCAAGTCCTCTTGCGAGATGGTGTAGCCCTTTAGCTTTTTATCGCCGGCGAAAACGTCCTTGATGTAGATCGCTTCCGGATTACTATGCTTAGACTCGATTACCAATTCGCCTTTAGGATAGAATTTCTTGTCGAGCTGGATCGTAACCTTATCGAAAGTCGGGGAAGTCAATACATAGTTCACGTCGCCCGGACAAGCCGGATAGAAGCCCATCATGGAGAAAATAGCCCAAGCGGACATAGTGCCTGTATCCTCGTTACCCGGGACACCGTTCGGGGCGTTATGATAGCAATCCTTCAACAACTGACGGACCAACTTCTGAGTACGCCAAGCCTCTCCCTTGAAATAACTAAACAAATAAGGATAAGCGATATCCGGCTCGTTGGCGGGATCATAATTGCCGTCATCGAATACCTTCTGCAAATGATCGACAAATTTCTTATCGCCTCCCATCAATTTGGCCAGTCCCTTGATATCGTGAGGAACATAAAACGTATAATTCCATGCGTTGCCTTCATGGAAACCGGGACTAGGCTCGAAGTTCTCGCCTTGTTTCGGATCGAACGGAGAGTAGAAAGTGCCGTCCGGCAAGATAGGACGCAGCGTTCCGAACTCCTTGCTATAATAATGTTTGTAACCTAAAGAACGGTCACGGAATAACTTGGCATCCTCTTTCTTACCCAAGGCTTGAGCGAAATTAGCCAAGTTCCAGTCGGCGATATAATATTCCAGCGCATGAGATACGGAGTTATCGTATTGCTCACGCAAAGGAACATAGCCCTTGCTGAAATAATCGTTCGCGTCCGGACGAAGCAGGTTGAACTCTCCCGGGGTAGTAGCGCCTTTACGCATCGCCTCATAAGCGGTTTGCTCATCAAAGTCACGCAAGCCGCGCATCCATGCGTCTACGATATACGGGATCGAGGGATCGCCCTCCATCGTAAAGGTCTCACGTCCGTAAAGCTCCCATTTCGGTAACCAACCGTTTTCCCGGTACATATCCAGCATCGTACGGATAATATCTAATTGACGCTCCGGATAGAGCAAGGTCATCAGGGTACTTACGTTGCGGTACGTATCCCACAGGGAGAAGACCGTATAACGGTTTCCGGTGGTATGGCCTACTTTCAGGCTCTCCATCATCGGGTACTCGCCGTTCACGTCTTGCAGGATATTCGGATGGATCAGCAAATGATACATACCGGTATAGAATATCGTTTTCTCGTCTTTCGTACCTCCTTCCACTTGTACCTTGGAAAGATCCTTGTTCCACATCGTGCTAGCCGCCGTACGGACCTTGTCGAAATCGAAGCCGGGCTGCTCCGTATTCATGTTCAGGCGGGCGTTCTCGATGCTCACGTACGAGATACCCATCTTCACCTCGATAGCCTCGCCCTCGTCCGTATCATAATCGAACCATACGCCGATGTCGTCTCCGCTCATCTCACGGGTATAACTGGTATATAACTTATACTTGCCGGAGTAGATATCCCATTCGGCCTCTACCCCCTTCATCTCACGTTGTTTCTTCCAATAACCCATCTTCTTCGGGGCCTTGTTTACCTTCATCACGAAGTAAACCGGGAATACGGCCTGTGGATTATAGCAGAACGTACCTAAAAGCTTACTCCCCTCGATCTCCGTATCATTCACGATACGTACCGTAGCGCCGGTCTCGTTCGTCAAGCCCTCGCCTAGGTTCAAGAGGATATGGCTCTCCCCTTTCGGAAAGGTAAAACGGCTCAAGCCCGTACGCATGCTGGCAGTAGCCTCCGCCTTGATATTATACTTGGTCAAGGTATTGCTATAATAACCGGGATGAGCCACCTCGTCCTTGTACTCACTGCCGTAAGCCTTATAGTCCACGTTCAACTCGCCCGTCGTCGGCATCAATAGCAAACCTCCCAGCTCCGGGCATCCCACGCCGCTCAAGCTGCCGTGGGCGAATCCCGTAAAGAATTTATTGTCTGCCGAGTAAGGAGTAGACCACCATTGACTATCCTTGTCAAAACGGTTCTTCTCCGACCCCATGACGTTGAAAGGAACCACGCTCATCATACCCTGCGGACAAACCGCACCGGGATTCGTCGTACCGTAATTGCTCGTACCGATGAAGGGGTTCACATAATCTACCGGTTGCTGCGCCGTAGCGAACAGACTGCCACACAACAGGAAGGTCATTAACTGTTTCTTCATTTGATAAATGTATTTTAGTTGATAATTAATTGATTCATACTTACCAGATCACGATCTCATCCGTGAAGATGAAACCCTTATTTGCCTCTTTTGCCTTGATACGGATATAACGGGCTTTCCAATCGCCGTTAAACGTATATTCCTGAAAAGACAGGTCTTTATCCGTATTGGATATCGTAGTAGGGATAACTCCCTGCGAGATATAGCTCTCCCCGTCTTCCGATGTCAGCAACTCCACCTCTCCCGGTTGGTACACGCCCGGGCCGATCAATTGCATAAAGCGGGACGATACCTTATGGATATCCGTCACCTCGCCCATGTCCACCACGCAATCCAAGTCATTCAAATAACCCTGCCAACGGCCGTCCAGATAAGTCAAGCCTCCCCTATAGCCGTCCAGCAAGGCGTTCATGCCACCCGCCATATAACCGCTATACAGCTTACTATTATAATGTATAGGCTTATTGATACCCCGGTGATAATCCACCTTCTTCTCGGTAGGCGTTCCTTGAAGCTGCCCGTCACGGAAAATAGCGGCCTTGATATCAGCGGAGTCTTTCACCACGATCGGGCCGTTATAGACCCGGGAAGAGGCGGCGGGAATAGAGCCGTCTGTCGTGTAACGTATCTCCGCCGGATATTTCTCCGCATCCAACATGACCTTGATCTCTCGCCGCAAGGTATCTACCTCCATCGTGGTCTCGATCTCGTCCGAGAGCGTGAACGTATTGATACCCATCCGTTGCAGAACCGGGATATTCGCGTTCATACGAGGCTTAAAATCCTCCCAACTACGATCCTCTTGCGGAGTCCATCCGATCTCGGCGACCGCCAAGGCACGAGGGAACATCATATACTCCAAATGTTTCTCATCCTTGATATACTCCGTCCATGTATTCGCCTGCACCCCTAGGATATGCTTACTTTCCTCGGCAGTCAACGAATCCACAGGCACTGGATTATAACTGTACGCCCGCTTGATCGGCGTATAACCGCCGATGGCATACGGCTGTGTCTTCGGATCGGCTTGATAGAAATCGAAATACATATAACCACCCGGTGTCATGACCACGTCGTGTCCCATGCGGGCGGACTTGATTCCCCCTTCCTCGCCCCGCCAAGACATGACGGTAGCCTCCGGAGCCAAGCCCCCTTCCAGAATCTCATCCCAACCGATCAATTTGCGGCCTTTGGAAATCAGGAATTCCTCGGCACGATGAATCATATAGCTCTGCAACTCATCCACGTCCTTCATCCCGTTCCGGCGCATCAAGCCTTGACATTTCGGGCAGGTCTTCCAAGCTCCCTTCCCGGCCTCGTCTCCCCCGATATGGATATATTCGGAAGGGAACAACTCGATCACCTCGGACAATACATCCTCCATGAACGTAAACGATTTCTCGTTGCCGATGCAGAAATCACCCGTCGTATAAGGTTTGCCGGCACAACTCAACTCCGGGTACGCCACGAACACCTCGTCCGAATGCCCCGGGAATTCGATTTCCGGTATTATATTAATATGCCGAGCCGTAGCGTAATCCACGATCTCACGGATATCTTCTTTCGTAAAATAACCGCCATATGCCCCCGGAGTTCCTTCCGGCAGATACTTGCGATCCTTTCCATCCCACCATTTCTGCCAATCGGATTCCGTACGGAAAGCCACGTCCGTAGTCAGTTTCGGGTATTTATCCATCTGGATACGCCAACCACCGGCATCCGTCAAATGCATATGAAGCGTATTCAATTTATAATAAGACATGACGTTCAATAACTTCATCACCTCCTCTTTCGGGAAGAAATGACGAGAGACATCCAGATGCAAGCCACGATACGGGAAACGGGGATTATCTTGGATCGATACGCAAGGAATCCCTTTCGACGTATACAGCTGGCGCAACGTTTGTTCCCCGTAAAACAATCCGGATTTAGAGGCGGCTCTCAACTCGATCCCCTTCTTGGTCACATTCAACGCATATCCCTCCGGATTTCCGCCATTGAAAGACTCATCGACCACGTAACGGATCGTACCCGATTGATCATTCCCGAATACGAGATTACTATCTACTTTGAAATAACCGCCAGTCACCTCGATATGGGCCGGCTTAGGGATTAAATTCACCTGCGGAACCTCCTTGGGAGCACAGGAAAAAAGTAGCGAGGAACAAGCGAGAGCAAGTCCGGTTACTTTCATGTAAGACCGTTTTGGCAACGTCATAATACTTATTTTTTAGTTGTGTTATTCTTGGTGCGTAAATATACGACAATAATGGACAATATCAAAAAAGCGGAAAGACTATCGTCTCCCCGCTTCAGAGTTATTTTAAGATGTATATCTTCTAAAATTAACGTCTAGGAATTGCTTCTTTTACAACCATCTGACGACCTTCGTACTCAGCTTGGTTTAATTCCTCGATAGCTTTTTGAGCCTCGTCTACGTTAGGCATTTCAGCGAAAGCAAAACCCTTAGAACGTCTAGTATCACGATCAACAATTAACTTTACTGAATCAACAACACCATACTCTTCTAATACTTGTTGCAAATCAGACTCTCTTACTCGATAACTCAAGTTTCCAATGTAAATATTCATACAAAAAAATTAAAAATAAATTAATAATAAAACAAGTGATGTTAGTGAAGATCGATTTCTAGAAGAATATATTATCATTACTGAGAATAGAAACTCGAAGATAAAGAGCAAGACAAACTATCTTTTGTTTGTTGGTACAAAGGAAAGCATTCTTTTTGGATTACCAACTATAAAACCTAATTTATTTTCAAAATAATTCACTTTATCCTCAGAAGACTACTTATATGAGCTAACGAGACTACCTGCGTGAACCGCATAAAAAAGAAGAGAATCTAATTAAAGATCCTCTTCCCTATTTGAAAAAGCCGCACTGTAGATGTGAACAAACTCCGTATGACAGGATTTGAGTGCTTTGCCACCTTTGTAATCCGCCGTGCTAAGCATACCCCGAAGGGCGCGGCCCGCCATTGGCGACAAGAGCTATGTCTCGGAATTAAAATAAACTGATGAGTTTCCCAATCGAACAAGTGCGGCTTAACTCATTCCCTGTTTATCTTTTTCTTGTTACAAAGATATGTAATCGTATCGACATAACCAAACAAAAACAACAAAAAAAGAGCCTCCTTTTCGGGGAGGCTCTTTATTAACTATATAGCAAAAATCTTATTTTACTTTAGCTACGATAGCCTTGAATGCTTCCGGATGGTTAACGGCCAAGTCTGCCAAAACCTTACGGTTGATCTCGATACCGGCAGCGTGCAAAGCACCCATTAGGCGAGAGTAAGACAAACCTTCCATACGAGCGGCAGCGTTGATACGCTGAATCCACAAAGCACGGAAATTACGTTTCTTGTTACGACGGTCGCGGAAAGCATAAGTCAAACCTTTTTCCCATGTATTCTTCGCTACGGTCCAAACGTTCTTACGTGCACCATAATAACCACGGGTTAGTTTTAAAATCCGTTTTCTTTTTGCTCTTGAAGCAACATGATTTACTGATCTAGGCATAATTCTAATCTGTTTTGAATGTTAGCGTCATCTCTTAGGATGAACTTGATTGCTAAATGCATTCGGTTAATAAAAATCGTTATAAAACTCGCTTAATGAATAAAGATTACTTCATGCAAAGCATCTGCTTTACGTTGCTTACGTCAACACTAGCTACCAAACCCGTGTGAGTAAGATTTCTCTTTTGCTTCTTAGTCTTCTTTGTTAAGATATGACTCTTAAAAGCGTGTTTTCTTTTGATCTTTCCTGATCCGGTAAGGGCGAACCTCTTTTTGGCACCGGAATTAGTCTTCATCTTAGGCATTTTCCAATTATATTTTAATTATTAAACTTAACCTCCCTTCTATCAGGGACGGATTTTATTCTTCTGTTTTCTTATCACCCTCGCTTTTAGGCTTAGGTGTCGTGATCACTTTCTTTACAACTTTCGGAGCTGCGGCCGCAGCCGGGGCTGAACCAGTGCCCGCTTTCTTCGGAGTAAGCATGATAATCATACGTTTTCCCTCCAATACCGGCAACTGCTCTACTTTTCCATAATCCTCCAAATCGTTGGCAAAACGAAGCAGCAGGACTTCTCCCTGTTCCTTGAAAAGGATAGAACGGCCTTTAAAGAACACGTAGGCTTTGACCTTCGAACCTTCCTCCAAAAATCCCTTAGCGTGCTTCAATTTAAAATTGTAATCATGATCATCTGTCTGAGGCCCGAAACGAATCTCCTTCACGACCACTTTCACAGATTTCGCTTTTTGCTCTTTCTGACGCTTTTTTTGCTGATAGAGGAATTTCTGGTAGTCGATTACTCTACAAACGGGGGGCGCAGCATTTGGTGAAATCTCGACTAGATCCATCCCCTGCTCTTCCGCTATTTTCAGCGCTTGAGCGATCGGATAAACACCCGTCTCAATATTGTCACCTACTAAACGAACTTCACGAACACGAATACGTTCGTTGATTCTATACTGTTCTTTCAGATTGTCATTCTTCATTCAAAAAGATTTATTCTCCTCGTTATTAGTTATTTAATCATTACTTTTTTGCCAGCGATTCATCATTTCCTCTACCTCGCCATTCAAAAGCGCTGCAAAGGTAGCAATTTTCATCGAACCTTTATCACCTTCGCCCTGTTTTCTTACAGAAACTTCACCATTTTCTGCTTCTTTTTCTCCAACGATGAGCATATAAGGGATTCTTTTCAATTCATTGTCACGAATTTTACGACCGATCTTCTCATTTCGGTCATCTACGATAGCACGGATTTCCTGATTACCCAACTCACGCGCGATTTGCCAAGCGTAATCATTAAACTTCTCGCTGATCGGCATGATACATACCTGCTCCGGAGTCAACCACAACGGGAACTTTCCGGCGGTGTGCTCGATCAATACGGCAACGAACCGTTCCATGGAACCGAACGGCGCACGGTGAATCATAACCGGACGGTGCTTCTGGTTGTCGGCACCCGTATATTCCAATTGGAAACGTTCCGGTAAGTTATAGTCTACCTGAATCGTACCTAACTGCCAACGGCGGCCGATAGCGTCTTTCACCATGAAGTCGAGTTTCGGACCGTAGAAAGCGGCCTCTCCATATTCGATCTTAGCTTTCAAGCCTTTTTCCTCACAAGCCTCTACAATCGCTTGCTCAGCCTTCTCCCAATTCTCGTCGCTACCGATATATTTCTCACGGTTCACCTTGTCACGCAAGGAGATCTGAGCCTCGAAGTTCTCGAAATTCATCGTCTTGAATACGATCGAGATGATGTCCATTACGTTCAAGAATTCCTGCTTTACCTGATCGGGGCGGCAGAAAATATGAGCATCATCCTGCGTAAAGCTACGTACACGGGTCAATCCGTGCAACTCTCCGCTCTGCTCATACCGGCAAACCGTACCGAACTCAGCGAGACGCAACGGCAGGTCCTTATACGAACGAGGAGAGTTTTTATAGATCATACAGTGATGAGGACAGTTCATCGGTTTCAAGAAGTATTCCTCACCCTCCTCAGGTGTATGGATCGGTTGGAAAGAATCCTTTCCGTATTTAGCGTAGTGGCCGGAGGTAATATACAATAATTTATTACCGATCGGCGGACACATTACCTCTTGATAATTATAACGAGCTTGGATACGACGCAAGAACTCTTGCAGACGCAAACGCAAGGCGGTACCTTTCGGCAACCACATCGGTAAGCCCTTACCTACCGTATCGGAGAACATGAACAAGTCCATCTCCTTACCGATCTTACGGTGGTCACGTTTCTTGGCCTCCTCCAACAATGTCAGATACTCATCCAACATCTTCTTTTTCGGGAAAGTGATACCATACAAACGAACCAATTGCTTGCGTTTCTCATCGCCACGCCAATAAGCGCCGGCTACGCTCAATATCTTGACAGCTTTCAGATAAGAGGTATTCGGTAAGTGCGGTCCTCTACACAAGTCCGTAAAAGAACCCTGCGTATAGGTAGTGATCGTACCGTCTTCCAACTCACTGATAAGCTCTGTTTTATACTCTTCACCTCTATCGCCGAACATCTTCATGGCATCCGCCTTGGTAATGTCCTGACGTTTGATCTCTTCTTTCTTGGCTACCAGCTCAAGCATCTTAGCCTCGATAGCAGCGAAATCACCCTCTTTGATCACGGCCTCACCCGGATCCACGTCATAATAGAAACCGTTCTCGATCGCCGGACCGATACCGAATTTAATACCCGGATATAATTCCTGCAAAGCCTCTGCCATAAGGTGAGCGCTGGAATGCCAGAACGCATGTTTACCTTCCTCGTCTTCCCACTTCAAAAGTTTCACCGTAGCGTCGTCGTTGATAGGACGGCTTAAGTCCCAAACCTCCCCATTCACGCTTGCGGCTAGGACTTCCTGTGCCAAACGAGAACTAATGCTTTCCGCTATCTGCATAGCAGTCGTTCCCTTTGCATATTCTCTTACGGAATTGTCCGGAAATGTAATCTTTATCATATTCTATTCTCTAAAATTCTTTATATTCAGCCCACAAAGTTAATATTTCTTTTCTATCAGCGAAACATTTAACTCGAATAATTTGCGTTATCACCGGCTTGTCATTCGCTTGATGATATTATAGGCGTTGTAGATACCCAATTCCCCTGCCTTGCTCAAGTCGGCGATGCCCCGGTTCACGTCACCTTGCGACAGACGGGCTAACCCACGGTTGTAGTAAGCCTCGGCAAATTCAGGGTCCCGCTCGATCGCCTCGTTGTAATCAACGATAGCGGCACGGAAATCACGCTGGGCGCAACGCAGATTCGCACGGTTAAAGTAAGCGTACACAAAACCCGGGTTCAGCTTGATCACCATATCGTAATCCCTCATGATCTGCTCATGCTCATAGGCTCGCTTATTATCCTTCAGCATAGCGCTCCGGAGGTCCACCGAGGTGTTGGCGTTTACCTGCGACTGTGCGGACTTACCAATATTCAAGTTCATTCCCGAGCCACTCAAGTCGTACGTATCCTTGCTAGCCTGCTGGGATTGGGTGTACATCAATTGCTTATAACGTTCCACGGCACGATTGAAATAAGCCATCGTGAACGACGGGTCTCGCTCGATCGCTTCCGAGAAATTCTTGATCGCCTCCGAGAAATCCTGCACCAACATGAAGTCCATCGCACGGCCAAAATAAGCGTTAGCGTTGTTCGGATCACGCTCGATCTCCGCCGAATACTCGTCGATGGAGGCGAAATGCACGGCGATTTGGTCCTCAGTCAAAGCGGCCTCCTCGTTCGTGATACGCAATTTACGCTTCAAGACCATCTGGCCATTGTAATCCTCCACCATCTTGTCGTAATAAACAAGTTTCTTTACGGGATCCGCCTTCTCGTAATAGGTCAAGACAAACTGGGGTTCCAGATCCACATGGACATTCCGGTCTTGTACACGCCCACGGACCTCACTTTGGTATTTACTTTTACGCTCCTGCTCCTTATCGTATACCACCAAGCGGTTGAACTTATTGATATTCTTATCGGATTGCTCACGAGTATTCTCCTCCGAATCGTCCGTCTTGGCATCTCCGTTCACCGCTGTATTGGAGCCAGAAGACGATGTCTTCGGGAGCTGTCCGTTCTTGGCCTGCTCCTCCATCTTTATGGCTGCCCAATAATCACGGTCTGCCCCCACGTTATCACCTAGCTTACGCTTTGCTTCCGAACGGCTCACAAAGCCTGGCAGGAAAGTAGGATATTGCTTCAAGACCACGTCGTAATCCTGCACGGCCCCCCGGTAGTCGCCCGTCTCGAAACGGAGCAACGCACGGTTGTAATAAGCCATATAGTTATCTGGCTCTTGCTGGATAACGACATCGAAGTCCTCGATAGCCCGGTTATTATCCCCGACTTGGAACCGAAGCAACCCCCGGTTAAACCGTGCGATCAAGTTCCGGCTATCCATGCTGATCACCTGATCGTAATCGGCCATCGCACCTCTCAAGTCATTCATCTGATAACGAACTAGCCCCCGGTTAATATAATATCCGCTCTCACGGGTATCCAGACGTAGAGCCTCGTTCAAATCGGCCAGAGCGTCCTTATAATCATCCATTTGATAATGAAGGATCGCACGATTGCCATACGCCGGCGCATAATAAGGATCCATCTCGATCGCCTTATTATAATCGGCCAAGGCTTTCAACGTATCCCCTTTCTCCAGATACATAGCGCCCCGTGTCATATAATTCATGGAATATTTCGGATGGGCGGTCATTAAATCATCGAATGTCTTCTCCGCCCCGTTGTAGTCTTTTTTCTGGATAAAAGCCACCGCCATATTCACCAGCATCTGGCGGTCCTCGGGTTTGAACTCAAGTCCTTTCTGGTAATCGTCGATCGCCTCGTCGTATTTCTCCTGACTTTGACGGGCGATGCCGCGAGCGTAATACGCTTGCGTTAAAAAAGGGTTCCGCTGAAGACATAAAGTACAGTCTTCCTCGGCCCCCTTAAAATCGTCCAGATTTATCTTCGCCACCGCACGGTAAAAATAGGGTTCCGCCAACCAAGGTTTGGATTTGATAACTTGATTGAAGTACTGAATGGAAAGAACATAATCCTCAAAATAAAGGGCGTTCCTGCCAATGGCCAATACACGGTCCGTATTAATCTGCGCAAAAAGCGAAATCGTAAATATCTGTAATATCAAAAAGAGTGTTGCCTTCTTCATCCTATTAAAAATGATTGAGAGGCAAAAATAAGTAAATTATCTTACTTAGACTCTATTTTTACCATTAAATGATTCTTCGTTATCTTATCGCCCTCTTTTACATTGAGCTCGACAACGACTCCCGATATGGGAGCGACCACCCGGTTCTGCATTTTCATCGCCTCATGGATTAGCAGAAGTTGCCCAGCCTCCACAGCCTGTCCTTCTTCTACCATAATCTTGATAATCGTTCCGGGAAGATGAGAAACCACGTCACCAGCCGACGGCTTATGCCACATCGGTCGGCTCTTATACTTCGCTGTCAGCAACGTCTTATATTTACGTGCCGTCACCACAAAGTCTACATATTCTTCTTGCTGGTGTTTCTTTTCCATACTCTCATCAATTTAGAACGGAGGCAAACCGTGCTTCTTGGCCGGTCTGTATTCCTCTTTTAGAATGGAAAGCTTCAGTGCGTGTAGCAATAATGAACGGGTTTCTTTCGGTTCGATCACAGAGTCGATAAATCCCTTGGAAGCCGCCACGTACGGGTTCGCGAATTTCTCGATATATTCTTTCACCTTCTCCTGACGCATAGCGTTCTGATCTTCCGCCTCCATGATCTCCTTGCGGAATATGATGTTAGCTGCACCTTCCGGACCCATAACAGCGATCTCCGCGCTCGGCCAAGCGAACATGAAGTCAGCGCCCAAGTGACGGGAGTTCATAGCTATATAACCTCCACCGTACGCCTTGCGCAAGATAACCGTGATCTTAGGAACAGTAGCTTCCGAATACGCATACAGAACCTTAGCCCCATGACGAATCACACCCGCATGCTCTTGATCTACGCCCGGCAGATAACCCGGCATATCCTCCAACGTGATGATAGGAATATTGAATGAGTCGCAGAAACGGATGAAACGAGCGGCCTTGTCAGCGCTATCACAATCAAGCACGCCGGCCAGAACCATCGGTTGATTGGCAACGAAACCTACCGTTTCTCCTGCCATACGGCCAAAACCGATCACAATATTAGCGGCCCACAACTCTTGAATCTCCAAGAAGTCCGAGTCATCGACGATACATCTGATAACGTCTCGCACATCATACGGCTGTTTCGGGTCCGCCGGAACTACTTGCTCGATATTCAGCATAGCGGACGGCTCTTTCGGCTCAACCACTTTCGCACGCTCCTGATTATTCCAAGGGATGAAGCTAACCAAACGTTTCACCTGATCGAAACATTCTTGCTCGCTCAAGGCATAGAAATGAGCGTTACCTGTAGTCTCTGCATGAACACGTGCGCCACCAAGGTCTTCCATTGAGATATCCTCACCCAGCACGGTCTTGATAACGTTCGGTCCCGTGATAAACATCTTAGAGATGTTCTCAACCACAAACACGAAGTCCGTCAACGCCGGAGAATAAACGGCACCACCGGCACAAGGACCGAGGATCAAGGAAATCTGAGGGATCACGCCCGAGGCGATCGTATTGCGATAGAATATTTCACCATAACCAGCCAAAGCACCAACACCTTCTTGGATACGCGCGCCACCCGAGTCATTGATTCCGATGATCGGGCATTTCATCTTCAACGCATGATCCATGATCTTGGTGATCTTACGAGCATGCTGCAAACCTAACGAACCACCGGCAACCGTAAAGTCCTGCGCATAGATGCAAACCGGGGCACCAAAGATCGTACCCGTACCGGTAACCACACCATCACCCGGCAGAACCTTCTTCTCCATACCGAAATCACGGCCATCGTGTTTCACGAACATGTCATACTCATGGAAAGAGTTCTTATCCAACAAAGCCAAGATACGCTCCCGGGCAGTAAGCTTACCCATCGCCACCTGCTTTTCGATAGCAGCCTCACCACCGCCCATCTCGATAACGGCTTTCTTTTCCCTGAGGGCCTCAATGTTTTTACTTAAATCTGTCATATTGATTATTTATAGATTTATTATTTACCAACGGCTTTTGCCCGGTAAGAGCAACGAACCGTCCCTTTAATAATACTATTTAATTTGCCTTTGTTCAATTGACGGCGAATAGCGGAGACATTGTCGATAAAGACATGCCCCGTCAGATGCTCGCACTCATGCTGCACAATACGGGCGGCGAAACCTTCCACCACTTCCTCGTGCTCCTCCCAATTCTCATCCCAATATCTCACACGAACCGTTTTCGAGCGAGACACTTTCTCGTGTATACCCGGCAGGCTCAAGCAGCCTTCCTCCATAGCTATTTCCTCCTCGCTACGTTCCAAGAACTCGGGATTAATCAACGCACGCTTGAAACCCTTGCATTCAGGGAAGTCATCTCCCATCACATCACCGTCTATAACCACCAAACGGATAGACAAGCCCACCTGAGGAGCGGCAAGTCCTACCCCATCGGCATTATACATCGTTTCAAACATATTGGCAACCAACTGTTTCAAGTCGGGATAATCTTTAGGTACATCCTCAGCCTCTTTTCTTAGTACGGGCTGACCATATAAAAATACGGGTAAAATCATAAGTTATAACTGATATTTTTTACTTTCTAAATAAGCTTGCAAAATAATAACGGCGCTAATCTCATCGACCAATCCTTTATCTTGCCGTTTCTTTTTCTTTAAACCGCCTTCCAACATGGCCTTATGAGCTAAGACCGACGTGAACCGCTCGTCGTAATAAGTTACCGGGATACTTGGTATCGTCCTTTTCAGATGGGTCACGAACGCCTCCACATACTTCATGTTCTCAGAAGGCTCATTGTTCATTTGCTTCGGAAGCCCGACCACAAATAAATCCACCGGTTCCCGCGATATGTAATCCGACAGGTATTTCACAACCTCTCCACTTGGGACTGTCGCCACGCCGTTAGCGATCATTTGTAAAATATCCGTAGCGGCTATCCCCGTACGTTTCCGGCCGTAATCTATTGCAATTATTCTTCCCATCGAGCGCGAATATAGCATAAATATAAATACAGATTACACAAATCCGCAAAAAGTGTGCAACAAATCGGATTAATACGCATTCTTCTCTCCCTTGAACATATTCAGTACCGTAACCACAATAATCTTTAAATCAAGGAAAAACGTCCAATTCTCTATATACCACACATCTCTCTTCACACGTCCTTCCATCTGCTCCAGCGTCTTGGTCTCACCCCGGTAACCGGTGACTTGCGCCCACCCCGTTACTCCCGGTTTCACCAAATGCCGCACCATATACTTATCGATCAACGCCGAGTACTGCTCGGTATGCTTCAACATATGCGGACGAGGGCCTACCACGGACATATCGCCCAGCAAGACGTTCACGAACTGAGGGAACTCATCCAGATTCGTCCGGCGCAAGAAATCGCCGATCCGGGTCTTCCGAGGATCGTTCTTAACGGCCTGCAAGGTATCAGCCTGCGCATTCACCTTCATCGTACGAAATTTGAAACATTCGAAGTCATGCCCATACAATCCCGTACGTTTCTGCTTAAACAAGATCGGGCCGGGTGAGCTTAACTTGATCATTATACCGACCACGATGTACAGGATCGGATAAATCGTGAGCAAAATCACCAAAGAGAAAAATATATCGAACGTCCGTTTCAAGAACCGGTTATAGGCGGATTGCAAAGGCTCCCGGCGGACCGTCAGCAATGGGATCGATTCCATCACCTCCATCACCATACTCTTCTTTACATCCCGGTAAAACTCGGGCACGATATAGAAACGCACCATCTTCTTCTCGGCGAAATTCAGAAGCCGTACGATCTTTCCGTTGTTCGTACCCGGCAAGGTACAATAAATCTCATCGATATCATGCTCCAGCACATACGCTTCCACCTCACTCGTCTTACCCAAGTAATTAGGTAAAACGTCTTTCAACGAGTCATTGTCATCAAAGAATCCCTTTACACTAAACCCATAGCTCAAATCATCTTTCATGACTTGGTAAAGCTCCATACCATTCTTTCCGGCCCCCACAATCACCACCTTCTTAAAGTTATAGCCTTTTCGCCTGTACAACTTTAAAGATAGGCGCACCAAAACCCGCCAAAGCGAAAACAAGATGATAGAAACCCCGTAATAGACCAAGAGGAAGGTAGCCAGAATATCCCCTACATTCAAGAAGATCAAGCAAGTAGCGAATAAAAAGATAAGTACGGTAACCAATCCGAACGCCCGTTGCACAATCTTGTCGATAAACACGACCGCCTGATGCAATTGAATCGGGATAAAATATAAAGAGAAGAAATAACAGAAGTTCAATAACAGAATAACCTCTCTCAAATTATAGGATATCGCTTCCGTGTATTTCGGGCCAAGCAGATGAAAAACGGCCATAAACAAGAGATTCAATACGATCAAATCTCCTACACCAATCAGCCATTGGATTAAATAACCATGTTTTTTGTTCAATATCATAGCAATTCGATAAATTCTCACAAAAGTAAGTATTTTTCGGCGCAAAAAAAAAGGCCGCACTTAGAAGTACGGCCTTTTTAAAGTATTAATTCGTAAATTAATTATTAGCGCTCATAATTACTACACGGTTCCAGCTATTTTCGCCATAAGGTTGTTCGTCCGAACCTCTCCACTCGATAGTGATCTGGCTAGAAGAGATACCGTATTTATCGATAAGTTCCTTAGCGACCGCTCTAGCACGTTTCTCAGAAAGACCCATGTTATAATCAGAAGTACCCGTCTTCTTATCAGCGTAACCAACTACCTTGATCGGAGCGTTGTTGTTCTTCATGAACTCAGCTGTGTTATAGATATTGATCTGCTGGTTCTTGTCGATCTTAGCGCTGTTGATGCGGAAGTAAACCACATTGTCAACGTAGTTATTTACAACTTCAGTAACTGTCTCTTGGCACTCAGGGCAAGAAACCGGACGTTTGCTCAACTCATCGTTAGCAGCACGCAAAGAGTTGATCTGGCCGTTCAAGTCGTTCAACAAAGCGTAATCCATCGGCTCCAATACCTCGAAGTCTGTCTTACCCAATTTGAATGTCAAACCAGCGCTCAACTGAACGATACCATCTGTCAGGTGATTCATCTCGACACGGTTAAACTGCTCGTTCAACAAAGAACCTTGGATCTCAACGTTCAAATCAACACGTTTGCTCAAACGGAAAGCGGTTAAGATACCAGCGTTCAACGTAGGAGACTCCGTTCTTGGACGATCATAAGACTCTGTAGTCTTGAAACGCTGCGCATAACCAAAACCGACCCAAGGAATCAAGCGGAACACTTTAGATTCTCTGTAAGGAGCCCAGAAGTTAGTAACATCCCACAACAAATCTACGTGAGCGGCTACATATTTATTATGTTGCATAAACTGTGCGCCATCACCTTCAAAACCGTGGATAATACCACCATTTAACTGGGTACGGAATCCTAAATACGGATTAAACCACTTACCAAAAGATACTTGTGGAGCGAAGTTTAAACGATTCTTGAAATCAGCCTCTCCATTTTGGTCTCCTAACAATACGCTGGCTCCACCCGCAATTGAAATAAACCAATTGTCGCGAGCTTTATTCTTCTTGAAATTAGTCTTATAACCAGCCTCATTGCTGAACCCCACCTGCGGTTGATATTCCTGTGCTGCCACAGAGAATACAAAACCTGATAACAAAGCTAAAAGTAAAACCTTAGTCTTCATATTTTCAACATTTTAATTAAACAATCAATTACCTAATATCTTAAAATTGACACAAAATTAACTCTTTTTGTAATTACAACAAATAAAATCTTCAAATTGTTTCGAACTCACTCGAAATAGTTCAAAATTTTATAGCCCCCCTCTTTCAGATAAGACTCCTTCTTCATTAGTTTTATATCGTTCTTCATCATATCCTCAATTAAAGCCGCTAATGAATACTCCGGTTCCCACCCTAAACGAGTACGTGCCTTCGTAGCGTCACCGATCAGCAACTCTACTTCCGTAGGGCGGAAATACTGCGGATCTACTCCTACAACTTCCTCACCCACACGTTTCTTAAAGTTTTCCAGGTAGGCATCACCAACCTTCTTGACGAACAACTCCTCGTCTATCGACTCTAAGATAGCAACCTCGTCTATCCCTTCTCCTTTAAAGCGGATTCCCACGCCAATTTCCTCAAAAGCCATACGGATAAAGTCCCGAATCGTTGTAGTAATCCCGGTAGCTATGACATAGTCCGAGGGTTCATCTTGTTGCAAAATAGCGTACATGGCACGCACGTAATCTTTTGCGTGTCCCCAATCCCGTTTGGAGGAAAGATTACCCATATAAACCTTTTTTTGCATACCCAAAACGATACGTGAAACCGCCCGGGTTACCTTACGGGTCACGAATGTCTCTCCCCTTAATGGAGACTCGTGATTAAACAAGATGCCATTGGAAGCGTGCATATGATAGGCCTCCCTGTAATTCACCGTAATCCAGTAACCGTATAGTTTCGCTACCGCATAAGGGCTTCTCGGATAGAAAGGAGTAGTCTCCCTCTGCGGCACCTCTTGCACCAAGCCATACAACTCAGATGTAGATGCCTGATAAATACGTGTCTTCGGGATCAAGTTCAGCAAGCGGACCGCCTCTAGGATACGCAATACGCCCAAACCATCCGCATTCGCCGTATATTCGGGAGTGTCGAAACTTACTTTTACATGGCTCATGGCGGCCAGATTATAGATCTCGTCCGGTTGAACCTCGCCAATGATACGTGTAAGATTCAAACTATCCGTTAAATCGCCATAATGCAGAATCAAATTACGGTTTTCCACATGCGGGTCTTGATACAAATGATCGATACGATCCGTATTGAACATGGAAGAACGACGCTTGATACCATGTACCGTATATCCTTTCTTAATCAAGAACTCAGTAAGATAAGCCCCATCCTGTCCCGTAATACCCGTTATTAACGCTACTTTGCCCATTTCTCTAATTTTCAATTTTCAATTCTCATTTTTCAATTCCCAAGTACCATTCATAGAGTCGCTTCACGCCCTCCTCGATCTCGATCGTATGGCGCCAACCCAAGGCATGCAACTTGCTTACATCTGTCAGCTTACGAAGCGTACCGTCCGGCTTGGACGAGTTAAACCTCAACTCGCCCTCGAACCCGATCTCTCGCCGGATCAGTTCGGCGACCTCACGGATCGAAAGCTCGATACCCGTACCTATATTAATATGTGTATTCCGGACCTCGCCCTCCTTCTGGCGGACATCCTCGAAATCCACGTGTTCCATGATATAAACAGAAGCATCGGCCATCTCCTCGCTCCATAAAAACTCACGAAGCGGCTTGCCGGTTCCCCACAGCTCCACCTCGCCCGGACGGATACCCTGTTTATCCAATACGGAGAGTATCTCCGGCTCGGAGGCCTTCCCAGACACGCCCTCTACCGGACGAATGTCCATATCCTTACGCAAGGCCTCCCAATCTCCCATATGCAGGCATTTCGCCAGATGGATCTTACGGATCATGGCTGGCAACACATGCGAGGTCTCCAGATTGAAATTATCATTCGGCCCGTAGAGGTTAGTAGGCATCACGGCGATATAGTTCGTACCGTATTGCAGGTTGTAACTCTCGCACATCTTGATACCCGCTATCTTGGCGATCGCATAAGGTTCGTTGGAATATTCCAAGGGAGATGTCAGCAAGCAATCCTCCGGCATCGGCTGCGGAGCCTCACGAGGATAGATGCAGGTGCTTCCCAAGAATAATAATTTCTTTACATTGTTTTTCCAAGAGGCATGAATGACATTATTCTGGATCATCAAATTATTGTAGATAAAATCGGCACGGTACAGACTGTTCGCCATGATACCGCCGACGTGCGCCGCCGACAAGAACACATAGTCCGGCCGTTCAGCGGCAAAAAACTCGTTCACAGCGGCTTGATCCGTCAGATCCAGTTCCGCATGCGTACGAAGCAGGAAGTTCGTATACCCTTTGCTACGCAAATTATTCAGGATGGCGGAGCCTACCAAGCCCCGGTGACCGGCAACAAATATTTTACTGTCTTTTTCCATCGATATCTCGTATTCTGAACTACTTCTACTTATTAATCAACCTCATCAAATACTGGCCGTACTGATTCTTAATCATCGGCAAAGCCACTTGCTCAAGTCGCTTCTCATCAATCCATCCTTGCTTGAAAGCGATCTCCTCCAGACAAGCCACCTTCAGTCCCTGTCTCTTCTCGATCACCTCCACGAAAGTAGATGCCTCAGACAACGAGTCGTGAGTCCCGGTATCCAACCAAGCGAATCCACGTCCCAATAGCTGCACTTTCAACTCTCCATCCTTCAAGAACCACTGGTTCACGGTAGTGATCTCCAGCTCTCCACGGGCGGAAGGCTTGATATTCTTGGCCACGCCCACCACCTTGTTCGGATAGAAATACAATCCTACCACGGCGTAATTCGACTTCGGTTCCTTCGGTTTCTCCTCGATACTGAGGACGTTCCCATCCGCGTCGAACTCGGCCACGCCATAGCGTTCCGGATCGTTTACGTAGTAACCGAACACGGTCGCTTTTTGTTCGTTCTCCGCCTTGTCAACGGCCTCTTTTAACATACGGGTAAAGCTCTGTCCGTAAAAGATATTATCGCCAAGTACCAAGCAAACGGAGTCATCGCCGATAAAGCGCTCTCCAATGATGAAAGCTTGCGCCAATCCGTCCGGCGAAGGCTGCTCGGCATATTCAAAACGAACGCCATAATCGGAGCCATCGCCCAGTAAACGACGAAAGCCCGGCAAATCCTGCGGGGTCGATATAATAAGAATCTCCCGTATCCCCGCCAGCATGAGCACGGATACCGGATAAAAAATCATCGGCTTATCATAAATAGGTAGAAGTTGCTTGGAAACTCCTTTAGTGATCGGATACAAGCGGGTACCCGATCCTCCGGCTAAAACTATACCTTTCATATTCTTTCCATTTTGTTCGACAATATTCGCTTAGGATCGATTCCACACCGTCCCTAAAACTATACAAAGTTAAACAAATAATAATAGATTAGCGCATGGTTTTCAAAAAATCGTCCATATTCTGATACAATGGGACGCCATAGCGCACACAAGTTAAGCGCACATTATCATACCGGTAAAAGCCGGGCTCGCAAATCACCCGCAACTTTCCGGAGCGCATAAACAGCCCCATCTCCAATAAAGTTATCGGGGATTTGCTGCTCGCCAGAATGTTCATGATAATCAGATCGGCTTTCTCCAGATGCTCCAGTTCCCAATTCACTTGATGCTCAAAATCGGACATTTCCCCGCTCAACCCTTTATCCCTACGAGGATTGAACAAGAGATACCGTCCCTCCGGAAGCGCCCGGAACCAGTCACAGGTAGCCTTCTGCCAATCCACACTTTTCCCCATATCGATCGTGCCGGCCAAAAAGATTTTTTGGTATACAGCTTCATCCAAATCCTTATTTTCAGTATCGGGATACAAGACAACGACCTCAGATTGGGCAAACCCTCCCATCGGCACCAAAAACAAATATAATATACACAGTACAATATTTCTCATATTCATGTCTCAAAGCTTACTTTTCAAGCAACAAACTTCGCAAAAAAACATGAATCCAACAAATACATTCACTTTAAATGTGGGCAACAGTCTTGTATATACTAATAGGATATCACGAGAAGTAGTACTTACTTGGACGGTGAAGTATATCTCCTAGGGTACTTGCAGTATATCTTCTCCAAGGAGAGGAGTATATGTAAACACTCGATTCAAGGCAAAACGTATAGTATCTTGACTATGCCTAAATTTACTTCACAGAT